>JBCEBZ010000222.1:0-4713 GCA_039206675.1 Rhodococcus sp. (in: high G+C Gram-positive bacteria)
GCCAGGCCGACCGGTCGGTTTTCGGGCATGCCGTCACCTCCTTCGAAGAAGTCTCTATTCTATGTTTCCCGACGCACCTTGCTGAGAACGGATTGCCGCTTCTGCTCTTCGGTCGAAGGTGGTCGAGTCGGCTCACCCCTGCTTTCGGGGCCCTGCAATGGGGTGGCATCCGAAGGTCAGACTCCGGCGAGTTCGTGCGCAGGGTAGAGGGACACGGCGCGTGGACGGCGGTGAGGCCGACCCACCTCACCCCACGACATAGCGCAGTTCCGGCCGGGGCTGCTCAGTCGCCACGCCTGCACGGCGTATTCCGTCTCATCCGGTGCGGGTGATCAGGCCTCGGTGCTTGGTGGCGATGGATCGGAGCATCGCGATGGTCGTCCGCACCCGGGCGAGGCGTTGCAGTTCTCGCGGCACGATCAGCCAGTATTTGCGCAGCAGCGTGACGTCATCGGCGAGGATCCGTACCAGCCGGGGATCCGGGTCACCGATGTAGAGGGGGAGTGCGGAGACGCCGAGGCCCGCGGCGGTGGCGGTCCACTGTCCGGTGATGTTGTTGGTCTGGATCTGGGTGCGATGGCCGGGCAGGACCTCGTCGAGGATGCGCAGGGCCGGGACGTCGAGGAGGGAGTCGACGTATCCGATCAGCGCGTGCTCGTGTAGGTCGAGGACGTGGGAGATGCGTGGATGGGACGCGAGATAGCTTTCGCTTGCATACAGGCCCAGGCGGTAGTCGGCGAGTTCACTGATGTCCACCGATCGGGGTGATGGTCGCTCGAGAGTAACCGCCACGTCGAACTCCCGCGTTACGAGTACATCGTGTCTTGTGGCGGTGACGATCTCGACATCGAGGTCCGGATTCTGTGAGCGCAACTCCTCGAGGTTGGGAGCCAGGATGAACGCCCCGAATCCGTCCGGGGCGGCGATTCGTACCGTTCCCGACAGCCGCCCGCTCCCGGAGGCGGCGCCCTCCATCGCCGCCAGCAGAGCGGACTCGATGGTCTCCGCGTGCACCACCAGCTCGTGCCCGGCATCGGTGAGCACCCACCCGGTCGGTACCCGGTCGAACAGCCGATTGCCCAGTGCTCGCTCGAGGGCAGTGATACGCCGCCCGACGGTCGAGTGGTTGACGCCGAGCCCTCTACCCGCCGCCACCAGGCGTCCAGTGCGGGCTACTTCGAGGAAATAACGGAGGTCGTCGGCGTCGATCACCGCTTCACGGTAACGCTGCCTGTGCACATATGCACAGGCATGTGCCCAATTCGCGGTTGTGATCTGCACCGAACGCATTGAGACTTGGTTCACATCCCCGAGGTGGCCGTCCCGAATCAGACGTCGGTTGGCCGCGCTGAAGTCCTTCGGCGCACTCGAGGGGTGCCCGGCCGGGATCGAACCGCGCACCGCCCCGACTCGAGTTCCGCCCAGAATCCCCCGCGATGAGGAGAAACCCTTGCACGACACTGATACCCACGGAGGATTACACACTCCGTTGAAGCAGAAGCACCTGACGATGATCGCGTTGGGTGGGACCATGGGGGCGGGACTGTTCATCGGCTCGGGAGCGATCATCGGCGCGGTCGGGCCGGCCTCGATCGTCACCTATGCCCTCACCGGTGTGCTGATCTTGCTGGTGATGCGGATGCTCGGGGAGATGGCGGTCGCGAACCCGCGGACCGGGTCGTTCACCGACTACGCCCGCGATGCGATGGGAAATTGGGCGGGCTTCTCGACGGCCTGGCTGTACTGGTACTACCAGATGGTGGTGGTCGGATTCGAGGCCGTCGTCGGAGCCCAGCTCCTGCAACGCTGGATCCACGGTGTGCCGGCCTGGGTCCTGTCGATCATGCTGCTACTCGCCCTGACCCTGGTGAACCTGGTGTCGGTCGGCAACTTCGGCAAGTTCGAGTACTGGTTCGCCGGCATCAAGATCGCCGCGGTCGTCGCGTTCGTCGCCGTGGGAGTGCTGTTCATCCTCGGTCTGTGGCCGAACGCGAGCATCGACTTCTCGAACCTGACCTCACATGGCGGGCTCGCCCCCAACGGTGTGCTCCCGATGCTCTCGGGCGTCGTGGTGGTCATCTTCTCCATGGTCGGCGCAGAGGTGGTCACCGTGGCCGCCGCCGAATCGAAGGAACCGGGGCTGGCGATCAAGCGCGCCGTCAACGCCGTGATCTACCGTGTGCTGTTCTTCTTCGTCACCTCCGCGCTGATCATCGTGACAATCGTGCCGTGGGATTCGATCCCGGCCGGGGACTCGCCGTTCCTGCACGTCTTGCAGGTGCTGAACATTCCGGGTGTCGCCGACATCCTCAACGTCGTCATCCTCATCGCGGTTCTCTCCTGCCTGAACATCGGCCTGTACTCGACCTCGCGAATGCTGTTCACCCTCGGCTCGAACGGTGAATGCCCGAAGTGGATGACTGCAGTGAACAAGCGCGGCGTTCCGGTGTGGGGCGTGCTCTCGTGCACCACGATCGGCTACGCATGCATCGCCGTCGCCTACTTCTTCCCCGACAGTGTCTTCCTGTTCCTGATCAACGCCTCGGGTGCGATGATCCTGTTCGTCTACCTGATGATCTGCATCTCCCAGATCATTCTCCGCAAGAAGAACGAACGCGAGCGCGGCGGAAAGCTCGAGTTCAAGATGTGGCTGTTCCCCTACCTGTCGATCGTGGTGACCGTTGTCATCGTGTTCATCTTGGCAACTATGATGTGGGACAGCACCTCCCGGATCTCACTGCTACAAGGCCTGGCAGTGTGGGCGGTCATCCTCATCGCATTCGGCATCAAGACCATCCGTGCGCGATCACGGTCTACGGTCACGCTCGGTTCGAGCGACGACCCGCACGAGTCCCCGATCTCGGAAACGCGAAACCCCGAAAAGGTCTGATCGTCTCGACGGCACAGCCTGCTCCCCGCGCACCCTGCGCCGGGGGCAGGCGTCGTCGAAGATTCATCCTCGACTGATAGAACGAAAGGCTCCACTATGCTTGCCGCGTACGCCAATACCATCGATCCCGACGATCCCGTCTCCGGCCTCGTCGTCGGTGACCGCCCCGACCCTCAGCCACGCGAGGGCTGGACCACGGTGACGGTCAAGGCGGCGGCACTGAATCACCACGATCTGTGGACCCTGCGCGGGGTAGGTATCCGGCCGGACCAGCTGCCGATGATCCTCGGTGGTGATGCTGCCGGGATCGACGAGGACGGCAACGAGGTCGTGGTGCACTCGGTGATCACCTCACCGGGATGGATCGGAGACGACACCCTCGACCCCAGGCGCTCGCTCCTCTCGGAGGTCTACGACGGCACCCTCGCCGAGAAGGTGCTGGTTCCGCGCCGCAACCTCGTGACCAAGCCGGCATCGCTGACATTCGAGGAGGCCGCGTGCCTGCCGACAGCGTGGCTGACCGCATACCGGATGCTGTTCGTCAAGGCGAACCTGGCACCGGGGTCGACAGTGCTGATCCAGGGGGCAGGTGGGGGAGTATCGACCGCCTCGATCGCGTTGGGTAAAGCGGCGGGGCTGCGCGTGTGGGTCACCGGGCGCAGTGAGGCAAAGCGGGATGCCGCCCTCGCACTGGGGGCCGACCAGGTCTTCGAATCCGGGGCACGGCTGCCCGAGCGGGTCGATGCGGTGATCGACAACGTCGGACAAGCCACCTGGGCGCACTCGCTGAAGTCGCTCCGGCCCGGTGGAGCGATCGTCACGTGCGGGGCCACCTCCGGACCGAACCCGGCGTCGGATCTGAACCGGGTGTTCTTCCTGCAGCTGCAGGTGCTCGGTTCGACGATGGGTACCCGCGACGAATTGCAGCAGCTCCTGGCCCTGCTCGATACCACGGGGCTGCGTCCACAGATCGACTCGATGCTGCCGCTGGCGGACGCCGAGACCGGGCTGAAGAAGCTCGCCAGCGGCGATGTCCAGGGCAAGATCGTATTGGTGCCCTGACGCGTAATCGATTGGCGGAGGCGGCAACCAGGCCGCCTCCGCCGACCCGTCGAAGTGGATGAGAGTCCCAGAAGGAGGCAGTATGTCGACGATCAACCGGTTCGAACTCTCGCGTGCGATCGGACGATTCCGGGCCGTCAAACTGCCCCTCGGCGGCCGCCGCCGCTGCGGTCACCATCGCGGTCCTGATCACGGACGGCGGGCCGGCGATCTGGCTGACCGAGCGCTCGTCGTCTTTGCGTGCCCATCCCGGCCAGTTCGCCTTTCCCGGCGGGCGTATCGACCCGAACGAAACCGCCGCCGAGGCGGCCCTGCGGGAATTGCACGAAGAGCTCGGAATCAACACCCACCCCGGGCAGATCATCGGCGAACTCGATGACTTCGCCACGAAGTCCGGTTGCGTCATCACCCCGTTCGTGGTGTGGATCGGCGATTTCACCGGCACCCTGCGCCCGAACCCCGCCGAAGTCGCTCACGTGCACACCGTCACCATGGACGAGGTAGACACCGACCCCCGCTTCGTCTCCGATCCGCTGGTCGACACACCGATTCTGCAGTGGCCGTTCCGCGGCGTCGACGTTCATGCACCCACCGCGGCGATCCTCCATCAGTTCCGCGAAGTGGTGCTGCGCCAGCGCCATACCCGCGTCGCGCACTACGGACAGCCGGTGTTCGCCTGGCAGTGATCGGAGACCGTGCAGATCACTGCGCCGTTGTCCCCGAATCCGCGCCGGCGGGTTCGAGGGTGGTCCCCAGCAGCA
>JBCEBZ010000223.1:0-4710 GCA_039206675.1 Rhodococcus sp. (in: high G+C Gram-positive bacteria)
CGGACGGCGCCGTGCCGGCGGAGCCGGTCTCCGACGACCCGGCGCCGGCGGAGCCGGTCTCTGATGACAAGGCCGCGAGTACTGCGAGTGCCGGCGGCGACGCGGGCACGAAGACCACCGACAGCAAGAAGGATGACGCGAATGACTGAACCGGGGAAAGCATCCGACGATTCCGGCACGGGTGCATCCGAGGACGCACCCAAGGTCGATCTGGGAAAGAGCAGCGACGGCACGGAGAACAGCAGCGACTCGAGCCTGCCGCCCGAGTTCGGCTCGCCCTTCGACTACGACGCCACCGCCGAGGCCTCGCTGTCGCAGCCGCCCGCCACATCCGACGCGACGCCGTCACCGGGTGCGTCCGGAACGGGACCGGGCTGGGACACCTATTCGGGTGTCGGCAACGGGCCTGGCTGGGGGTCGACGCCCACCTACCCGTCGCCGGGCGGAACCGAGCCGACGGCCCCGTTCCCGAACGTGGGCGAGTCGACGTCACCGACCGCGCCGTACACCGGATACGACAAGCCCCAGCAGCCGGACGGTCCGACCTACGGGGCACCGGATCCCAGTTACGGCGCGCAGTACGGGGCGGCTCCGCAGTCACCGCAGGACTACCAGCAGCCCGGATATCAGCAGCCGGGGTACGGACAGCAGCAGGGTTACCCCCAGCAAGGGTTCCCGCCGCCGGGGTACGCCCCCGGCTACAACGCGTACGCCGATCCGTCGGCGCCGTTCGGCAGGCACCCGCTGACGGGTGAGCCGTACTCCGACAAGTCCAAGTTGACCGCCGGACTGCTGCAGATCTTCCTCGGCGCGTTCGGCGTCGGGCGGTTCTACCTGAACCAGCCCGGCATCGCCGTGGCGCAGATCGCCGTCACGTGGCTCACCTGTGGAATCGGTGGCATCTGGCCGCTGGTCGACGGCATCATGATGCTGACCGGGAGCGTGAAGGACCAGTACGGACGGCCGTTGCGGGACCAGTGACGATCCCCGGAAACCGTGTGGCCCGTGTTGCTGATGCGACACGGGCCACCGTCCGTTCCGGGGCCGATTCGGCATATCTTGGCGGGTATCGGTCCTGGTAAGCTGAGCGCGCCGGATGTATGTCCGGTAACAACCTTCACGGGCCGATGCTGTCCCGGTAGACCCCCGAAAAGCAGTTAGCGCCCGTCGTGGCGACCCCGCTAGCGGAGGCCGCCGACAGCACGTGCGGAGCGCACACACTGGTGGTCTTCCCGGCCGATGTGGAGGTATATCGGTGCTGTTCTCTCAGTTGCCCGGTCCCCAGGGCTTGTACGACCCGGACCAGGAAGCCGATTCCTGCGGTGTCGCCATGGTCGCGGACCTGCACGGCCGCCGTTCCCACGCCATCGTCTCCGACGGGCTCCTCGCTCTCGAGAATCTCGAGCACCGCGGGGCGGCGGGATCCGAACCGAACAGCGGCGACGGCGCCGGCATCCTGCTCCAGCTCCCCACCGAATTCTTCGGGGCTCTCGCCCCGTTCGACCTTCCCGCCCCGCTGGACGACGGCAGCAGCACGTACGCCGCGGGCATCTGCTTCCTCCCGCAGGACCCGCAGGCGCGGGCGGCCGCGCAGCGACGCGTGTCCGACCTCGCGGACGAGGAGGGACTCCAGATCCTCGGCTGGCGTCCGGTGCCCGTCGATCCGGACGGCGCGGACGTCGGCTCCACGGCGCGCGCCTGCGCACCGCACATGAGCCAGTTGTTCGTCGCGGCACCCGCGGCGGGCGGGATCCGGCCCGGAGGACTCGCACTCGACCGGCTCGTCTACCCGCTGCGCAAGCGGGCCGAACAGGTCACCCCGGACATCGAGTCGGCGGGCAGCGGCGTCTACTTCCCGTCGCTGTCGAGCCGGACGATCGTCTACAAGGGAATGCTGACCACGTCCCAGTTGGCGCGGTATTTCCCGGACCTGCGCGATCGGCGGATGGCGAGCGCGATCGCGATCGTGCACAGCCGGTTCTCGACCAACACGTTCCCGTCCTGGCCGCTCGCACACCCGTTCCGGTTCGTCGCACACAACGGGGAGATCAACACGGTCCGCGGCAACCGGAACCGCATGCGGGCCCGCGAGGCGCTGCTGTCGAGCGCGGTGATCCCGGGCGACCTGCGCAGGCTGTATCCGATCTGCACCCCCGACGCGTCGGATTCGGCGTCGTTCGACGAGGTGCTCGAACTGCTGCACCTCGCCGGCCGCAGCGTGCCGCACGTGGTGATGATGATGGTGCCGGAGGCGTGGGAGAACGACACGTCGATGTGCCCGGACCGGCGGGCGTTCTACCAGTTCCACGCGTCGCTGATGGAGGCGTGGGACGGGCCCGCGTGTGTGACGTTCACCGACGGCACCGTGGTCGGCGCCGTGCTGGACCGCAACGGCCTGCGCCCGGGACGCTGGTGGCAGACCGTCGACGGACGGGTGGTCCTCGCGAGCGAGAGCGGTGTCCTCGACGTCCCACAGGCGGAGGTCGTGGCCAAGGGCCGCCTCGAGCCGGGACAGATGTTCCTGGTCGACACGTCCGAGGGCCGCATCGTGCCCGACGAGGAGATCAAGATGCGGCTCGCGGCGGAGCGGCCGTACGCCGAGTGGCTGTACGCCGGGCTGCTCGAACTGAAGACGCTGCCGGACCGTCCGCACGCGCAGCACAACCACGAGTCGGTGGTGCGCCGGCAGGTGGCGTTCGGGTACACCGAGGAGGATTTGCGCATCCTGCTGGCCCCGATGGCCACGTCCGGCGGTGAGCCACTCGGTTCGATGGGGACGGACACACCGATCGCGGTCATGTCGCAGCGGTCGCGGCTGCTCTACGACTACTTCGTCGAACTGTTCGCGCAGGTCACGAACCCGCCGCTCGACGCGATCCGCGAGGAGATCGTGACGTCGCTGTCGCGGGTCATGGGCCCGGAGCAGAATCTGCTCGAGCCGACCGCGGCGTCGTGCAGGCAGATCGTGCTGCCGTGGCCGGTGCTCGACAACGAAGAGCTGAACAAGATCATCCACGTGAACGCGGACGGCAACCATCCCGGGCTGGCCGCGGCGGTGCTGCGCGCGCTGTACGACGTCGAGCGCGGCGGTGCGGGGATGGCCGAGGCGATCGAGGAATTGCGGGCGCAGGCGAGCGCCGCGATCGCGGGCGGCTACCGGACGCTGGTGATCTCGGACCGCGATTCCGACCACACGCGGGCGCCGATCCCGTCACTGCTCGCGGTGGCCGCGGTGCACCATCACCTGGTGCGGACGAAGGAGCGCACCAAGGTGGCGCTGGTCGTCGAATCCGGCGACGCCCGCGAGGTCCACCACCTGGCGTTGCTCATCGGGTACGGCGCTGCCGCCGTCAACCCCTACCTCGCGATGGAGTCGATCGAAGACCTCGTGTCGGAGGGCGAGCTCACCGGCGTCGAGCACACGATCGCCGTCCGGAACTACCTCACCGCGCTCGGCAAGGGCGTGCTCAAGGTGATGTCGAAGATGGGCATCTCCACCGTCGGCTCGTACACCGCGGCGCAGGTGTTCGAGGCGATCGGCCTGGACCGCGACCTCGTCCACGAGTACTTCAAGGGCACCGTCAGCAAACTGGGCGGCGCCGGTCTCGACGAGATCGCCCGCGAGGTCACCGTCCGCCACCGGCAGGCGTACCCGGACAATCCGGCCGAGTTCGCCCACCGGCGGCTCGAGGACGGCGGCGAGTACCAGTTCCGCCGCGACGGCGAACTGCACCTGTTCACCCCGGAGACGGTGTTCCTGCTGCAGCACGCCACGCGCACCGGTCGGCACGAGGTGTTCGCCAAGTACAGCGAGGAGGTGAACCGGCTCGCCGAGGCCGGTGGCGCCCTGCGCGGGCTGTTCACGTTCCGCGAGGGTGTGCGGCCGCCGGTGCCGCTCGACGAGGTGGAATCGGCCGAGCGGATCGTCACCCGGTTCAACACGGGCGCGATGAGCTACGGCTCCATCTCCGCCGAGGCCCACGAGACGATGGCCGTCGCGATGAACAATCTCGGCGGACGCTCCAACTCCGGGGAGGGCGGCGAGAACGTCGACCGGCTCTACGATCCGTCACGGCGCAGCGCCGTCAAACAGGTGGCGAGTGGGCGGTTCGGCGTCACCAGCGACTACCTGATCAACGCCAGCGACATCCAGATCAAGATGGCGCAGGGCGCCAAGCCCGGCGAGGGCGGCCAGCTGCCGGCGTACAAGGTGTACCCGTGGGTCGCGGAGACCCGGCACTCGACGCCGGGGGTCGGGCTGATCTCGCCGCCGCCGCACCACGACATCTACTCGATCGAGGATCTCGCCCAGCTGATCCACGACCTGAAGAATGCCAACGACCGGGCCCGGGTCCACGTGAAGCTGGTCAGCTCGGTGGGGGTGGGAACGGTTGCCGCCGGCGTCAGCAAGGCGCATGCCGACGTGGTCCTCATCTCCGGCAACGACGGCGGAACCGGCGCCACCCCGCTGACGTCGATGAAGCACGCCGGGGCGCCGTGGGAGATCGGGCTGGCCGACGCCCAGCAGACGCTCGTGCTCAACGGTCTCCGCGACCGCATCACCGTCCAGTGCGACGGCGGGATGCGCACCGGACGGGACGTCGTGGTCGCGGCGCTGCTGGGCGCGGAGGAGTTCGGGTTCTCCACGGCCCCGCTGATCGTGGCGGGCTGCATCATGATGCGGGTGTGCCACCTCGACACCTGCCCGGT
>JBCEBZ010000224.1:0-4694 GCA_039206675.1 Rhodococcus sp. (in: high G+C Gram-positive bacteria)
CGCGCCTCTGCTCGATGCTCCACGCCGCGATCTGCGCACGGGAGTTGAAGCCCAGTTTGGACAGGATGTGTTCCACATGCCCCTGCGCGGTGCGTTGCGAGATGACCAGCCTGGCCGCGATCGCCTTGTTCGTCAGGCCCTCGGCGACGAGTTCGGCGACCTGTTGTTCGCGCCGCGTGAGGCTCGTGGACCCCGGCTCGGCCGAGCCGTCGGAAGGTCCCGTCTCCTCGAGGGCAAACGCCGCGGCGTCGTCGAACCGCGTTCCGAGGCCCTGCCGGAACTCCGCCTCGAACCCGCGGTCACCGATCGCCTGCCGGGCCTCCTGCTCGAACCGGGCGTGCTGAAGGTGCGCGTTCGGGAAGATGGTGCTCTGACTCCCCACCGTGCGGGCAAGGGCCTCGGTGGCACCCATCAACCTGGCCGCACGCCGCGGCGCCCCGTCGTCCACCGCAATCCACGACAGAAGCTCCAAACACCCCATCGCACTGATGCGGTCGTCCACCAACCGCGCGAGCTGCAACCCGCTCGTCACCAACTCCTTCGCGCGGGGAACCTCGCCCCGCCGCCACGCCCCCATCGCCGCACCCCACAGCGACCATCCCCGGTACACGGATTCGCCCCGCGACTCGGTGACCGCGAGAATCTCCCGCTGACACTCCTCACTGCGGGCACGGTCTCCGGCCGCGTCACCGGCCAGCGCGAGCCCGAGCAGCGACCACATCAGATACAGCGGGTTGCCGTCCGCACGCAACACCGGGAGCGAGGATTCGAAGTACTCGCAGGCCGCCGCGGACTCGCCGGTGAGGAGAGCATGCCAACCGGCGGCGTCGGCCATCAGCGCCCCGCCCACTAGATCGCCGACCTCCGCCGCCATCGCGGCGCCACGCTCGGCATACAGCGCCGACGCATCCGGGTCGCCATTGAGCCCGGACAGCGCACTGAGCACGTACAGCGCCTTGATCCGCTCCGCACCGGCCGTGCCGCCCTGAATCGCCAGAAGCTGCGCGAGCCACCGCATGCCCTCCCGCAGCCGGCCCCGCACGCGCCAGTACGGGTACAGCGCCGCCGCAATCCGCAGCCCCGCACCCGCCTCGGTCGGACCGGTCAGGCAGAACTGCAGCGCCGCACGGATATTGGGCAATTCGGTGTCCAGGCGCGCCAGCCAGCCCACCTGCCGCGAGCTGATCCATTCGGCCTCCGCCCGCAGCACCAGGTGCTCGTACCAGTCCCGGTGCCGTCGCAACAGCGATGCGAACTCACCGGTCTCCTGCAACCGTTCCGTACCGTAATCGCGCAGCGTCTCGAGCAGCCGGTACCGCACCACTCCCCCGGCCTCTTCCCGGATCAGAATCGATTTGTCGATCAACGACCCCACCACATCGACCACCTCGTCCGCCGCCGAGGCGTGGGCGCAGATGCCTTCGACCGCGTCGAGCGCGAAGCTGCCGAAGAAGACCGCGAGCCGGCCCCACAACTCCCGCTCGGCGGGCGAGCACAACTCGTGGCTCCAGTCGATGCACCAGGCCAGAGTCTGCTGCCGGACCGGCGCGCCGCGGCTGCCCGTGGTCAGCAGACCGTACCGGTCCGTCAGCCGTCGCAGGATCTGATCCTCCGACATCGCCCGCAGCCGCACCGCCGCCAGTTCGATCGCGAGCGGCAGACCGTCCAGTCGACGGCAGATCCTGGCCACCACCTCCTCGTTGTTCTCGGTGATGGCGAAGCCCGGGACCGCCATCGCCGCGCGTTCGGCGAACAGATTCATCGACTCGTAGTGGTCGAACTCGCCGCCGGCCCGGGTCTGGCGGTGGGGGTCCGGCATGGTCAGGGGCGGCACCCGGAACACCGCCTCGCCCCCGATTCCGAGAGGTTCCCGGCTGGTCGCGAGCACCCGAAGCTCCGGGCATGCGCGCAGGAGAGGACGGGCCAGGTCGGCGGCCGGTTCGACGAGATGCTCACAGTTGTCCAGCACGAGCAGCAGCTTCCGCGGCTCGAGATACTCGGCGAGCAATGCCTCGGGTGCGGCGCCCGCGCCCTCGCGCAGACCCAACGCCGACAGCGCCGCGTCGACGACCGCGCCCGGCTCGTACACCTCCCCCAACTCGACCAGCCACACACCGTCCTCGAATGCGCGCGAGGAATCGGCGGCGACCCGCAGCGCGAGCCGGGTCTTCCCGACACCTCCGATGCCGGTCAGCGTCACGAGCCGCGACACCGACAGCAGACGGCGAACCTCGCCGAGTTCACGGCGACGGCCGACGAAACTCGTCAGCTCATGGGGAAGATTTCCCGCGTTCGTCCTGTCACCGGGAGGCATGGAGCCGTCACTTTCATCTCACGCGCGCCTCCGACCAAGGTACCTCCCCAGCTTCCGGTTTCGCAGCGACGCGACCAACCCGCGGAGGCGGGTCGCGGCCGCCGAATCCGACATCGGGTCACTGAAAGTAGGACGCGTAGTCACGGAAGGGAACCTGGCCGGTGGGACTCGACCGTACGGCGTCGGCAACCGCCGGAGGAATCGGAGCCCAGTAGGCAGGCATCGCGGCCGCCAGGGACGGCTGCAATATGTAGAGCAGTGCGAAGTTCACGATCCACAGCGGCGGCGCCATCGACATGCCGACCTCCGCGCTCACACCGTCCTTGGTGTTGGTCACGAGTTGAGCGGCGCCCGAAATCTGTTGCGCCGCGAAGCCATAGGCCGCTTGCACCGTGTACGCCGACTCGTACAGCGCGACCAGGGTGTGGGTCGCACCGTTGCTCCTCAACCAGGTGCCCACGAAACCGCCGGGCGCGAGCAGCGAGTTCACCTGCCTGGTCGGTGCGTCCGCGTTGGCCGGGCTCTCCAGCAGTCCGCCGGGGTTCACGTAGAGCCCGTAACTGGCCAGGACGGACGGCGTGTTCCGGCCGTCGACGTCGGAATAGAGGGGACGGTCGTTCGTATTGGTGAGGATCCGGACGCACGCCACGATCACCTCGGCGGCGTCGCTACTGCCGCCGACTCCACCGCCGGTGACGAGGTCGGAATACTGCTGCTCGGACAGCGCGTCGGCCCTGTCGAGCCCTATCCGACCGGCGATCTCGTCCGCCGCTTGCTGACCGAGCGGCGCGTTGAGCTGACCCGGACTCGTCATCTGCGTCGGTGCCAGGGGCTCGTAGCCGGGTGCCCCGGCGAACGGGATCGAGAACCCGGTGTCGACGGCCGGGTCGCCGCCGGCGGTCCGGGCAGTTGCCAGGGTGAGCAGGCATACCCCCACCAGCGCCAGTGCCGAGAACGTCCTGCGGTGGCGGATTGCTCCGCGTCGATGTCCGGGACCCGCCAAACCTGTGCCGCGCATAAGTCAACCTCCCAGAACACCATCCGGCGAGATACCACGAGCTTCGAACCAGTCAATCGCCGTGAACGACGCTGTGTCAAGACTCGCGGTGCCGGTCCTCGCAGAGGCGGTGTATCCGACCTCGGTGGCAAAACTGTTGGGCCGCAGTCGCCGTGACCGCTCGGCGATGCGCTACCGCAGTTGGTCGCGGCGGCGGATCAGATAGGCGGTCTCGGCGGTGTTGCCCGCCAGGTCGATGGCCTTGTCGTAGGCGGCGCGCGACTGCTCACTGCGGCCCACCCGGCGCAGCAGGTCGGCGCGGGTGGCGTGATAGGCGTGATAGCCGGCCAAGGCGGGCTCGAGACGGTCGACCGCCGCCAGTGCCACCTCCGGGCCATCGAGTTCGGCGACCGCGACGGCCCGGTTGAGCGCGATGATCGGCGAGGGGTCGATGCGGACGAGCTGGTCGTAGAGGGCGAGGACCTGCGACCAGTCGGTGTCGCGCATGTCGCGGGCGGAGGTGTGGACGGCGTTGATCGCGGCGAGGATCTGGTAGCGCCCCGGAGCCACCCCGGCGGCGGCAGCGGCCAGGCGCTCGCGCACCAGTCGGTGGCCCTCGGCGATCAGTGCCGCGTCCCACGCCCCACGGTCCTGCTCGGCGAGAGCGACCAATTCACCGCCGGCCGAAACCCGGGCGGTGCGGCGGGCCTCGGTGAGCAGCATCAGCGCCAGCAACCCGGCCACCTCCCCGTCGTCGGGCAGCAGGTCCCGGATCAGCCGGGTGAGCCGGATCGCCTCGGCGGTGAGGTCGTGACGCACCGGATCGGTGTCGGGACCGGTCGCCAGGTAGCCCTCGTTGAACACGAGGAACAGGACAGCGAGGACACCGGACACCCGCACGGGGAGATCTTCGGCGGACGGCACTCGATAGGGGATCCGCGCCGCCCTGATCTTGTCCTTCGCGCGGGTGATCCGCCGCCCGACGGCACTCTCGGTTGCCAGGAACGCGCGGGCGATTTCGGGCACGGTCAGACCGCCGACCATGCGTAACGTCAGCGCCGCGCGGGATTCCATCGCCAGCGCCGGGTGGCAGCAGGTGAAGATCAGCCGGAGCCGGTCGTCGTCGATGGCGCCGGGAGGCTCGGGCGGGTCGTCGGACACCACCTGCGCCTCCCTGTGCTTGTCGTCGCGCTTGTTCTCGCGCCGGATCCGGTCGATGGCCTTGCGGTAGGCGGTGGTGGTCAGCCAGGCGCCGGGGTTGGGCGGCACGCCGTCGGCCGGCCACCGCTCGACCGCCGTGGCGAACGCCTCGGCCACCGCCTCCTCGGCGGTGTCGAGGTCACCGAAACGCCTGGTCAGGGCGGCGACCGCGCGGGCCCACTC
>JBCEBZ010000225.1:0-9303 GCA_039206675.1 Rhodococcus sp. (in: high G+C Gram-positive bacteria)
CCCAGGCGCAACGGGGTGAACAGGTGGCGGTACGCGGAGGTGCTCACACCTTGGTGTTGCCCATGTCGACGGCGACCTGGCTGCCCGTGACCCGCCGCGACCCGTCACCGGCCAGCCACAGCACGGCGTCGGTGATGTCGTCCGTGTCGGCCAGCGGGTGTTCGGTGAGGATGGTGCCGAAGCTCGACAGGTAATGCGGGTGCTTCTCGAGAATCACGAGGCTCCCCGGATCGGTGCCCATCGGGGTCTTCACCCCGTACGGGTGGATGGAGTTGACGCGGATGTCGTACTCGCCCAGTTCCTTGGCCGCGGTCTGGGTGAGCCCCACCAGCCCGAACTTGGAGGCGGCATAATTGGCCTGCCCCGGGAGCGGCTTGATCCCGGCGACGGAGCTGATCACGATGATCGACCCCCCGCGGCCACCCTCGATCAGTGCCGGGACCGCAGCCTTCAGCGTCTTCCACGCCCCGGTGAGGTTCACGTCGATCAGCGTCTCCCACTGCTCGTCGGGCATCTCCCAGAACCGGCTCCAGTTGCAGATCCCGGCGTTCGCGATCACGATGTCGAGGCGGCCGAACTGTTCGACACCGCGGTCCACGACGGCTTTCAGTTGCGCGCTGTCACGCACGTCCGCCTGTTCGGCGAGAATCTTGCCGCCCTCGGATTCCACGAGCCGCACCGTCTCGGCGAGGTCGTCCGCCGTCGCCGGTTCGTAGGTGTTGTACTCCGACACCGGCCCGCAGATGTCGACGGCGATGATCGCCGCACCCTCGCGCGCCAACCGCACCGCGTGCGTCCGCCCCTGCCCACGGGCAGCCCCGGTGATGAACGCGACCTTGTCGTCGAACTGTCCCATGAAGAGTCCTATCTCTCGGTGACGAGGGTGAACGGATGGTGATCGAACTCGGACCGCCGGTGTGCGGTCACGGCCAGCGCCTCGGTGCGGCCCTCCCGGACCGCTTCGAGCAGTGTGCGGGGAGCCACGCAGTCGCCGGCTCGCACCGCGTCCGGGCGGGTCGAGCCGAGCGTGTTATCGGGGAGACGATGCGAACAGTCGATCAGCACGGCGCACGGCACCACCGACTCTTCGGCGGTGTACCGGTTGCGTAGCCGCATTCCGTCGCCGTCGATCGACACGATGCGGCTGTCGAGATGACGTGTCACCCCGGCCCGTTGCAGGCGTGTGTTGGCGTCGGCGAGGTCGCCGGTCATGCCGAGCCGTGAGCCGGCGACGGAATCCTGGGTCACGATGCTCACGTCGCACCCCCGCGCGGCGAGCCATTCGGCGACCGCCACGCCGACCGGTCCCCCGACCGGGTCGAAGACGACGTGAGGTCCCTCCGGCGGTGCGCCACCGTCCCGCAGATCCGCGGCGCCGAGACACCGGACACCTCCCTCGACGGGGAACGGCAGTGGCCGGGGTGTGCTGCCGGTCGCGAGGATCACCGTCACGCCCTCACGTTCCGCGGCATCGAGTTCGGCATCGGAGACGGTGGTGCCGAGGCGGAATTCGACTCCGAGACCGCGGCATTCGTTCTCCAGCCAGTCGGTCAGCGCCGTCAGGTGCGGCGCCCCGGCGGCGGCTCGCACCATCCCGCCGAGCCGAGAAGACGCCTCCGCCACGGTGACCCCGTGACCTCGCAGGGCGAGTACCCGCGCCGCCTCGAGACCGGCCGGGCCACCACCGACCACCAGTACCGGGCCCGCGACCCCGTCGGTGATCTCCTCTGCGGGATCGACGGTCTCGTGCCCGGCAGTCGGGTTCCCGACACACGTGACGACCGGGTTGCGGGGATCGAGCACCTGGCACGTCTGGTTGCACAGGACGCACGGCCGCGGCGCCGCACCGCGACGGATCTTGACGACGAGATCGGGGTCGGCAATCTGGGCACGTGTCATCTCGACGACGTCGGCGACACCGTCGTCGAGCGCCCGCCGGGCATCGGCCGGATCGACGACGCTGCCCTGGAGAACGACCGGGACCGCGCCGGCGACCGCCGCGCGGATGTCGCGGCAGAGTTCGGTGCCGAATGCCGGCGGCCGGTGGAAGTCGGGGCGGTAGGCGTTCGGGGACAGCGGCCCGCCCCGGACCACGACGAGCAGATCGAGTGCCTCGGCCAGGTCCCGTGCGTGCCCGGCGGCGATCGACGGTGTGATCCCCGCCCAGGACGTCTCCTCGTCGCAGCTCAGGCGCAGCGACAAGATCCGGCCGGGTCCCAGCTCGTCGCGGACGGCGGCGAGGACCTCGCGGGTGAGCCGGAGCGGGTCGGCACCGTACTCGTCCTCGCGCACGTTGGTGAGATCCGAAAGGAACTGTCGCAGGAGCGCTCTCGGGCCGGCGTCGAGTTCGACACCGTCCACGTCCGCCGCGACCGCCGCGGCGGCTCCGGCCCGGAAGCCCTCGACGAGGCCGTCGATCTCCGCCTGCTCCATCTGCATCGGCATCTCGCGGGAGATCACGTCGGCGATCCCCGACGGTCCCCACAGCACCGACTGCGAGTAGGCGCTCGACCCCTGCAGTCCGGTGTGCCCCAACCCGGCCAGCACCAGCGTGCCGTGCGGGCGGCAGGCCGCGACCACGTCCCTCCACCCGGCGACGCAGTCGGACGCCAGTGGGGCCCGCTCGTACGGCCAGTCGGAGGCATGCACCGATGCCACCTCGGTGACGACGATCCCCGCACCGCCCCGCGCCCGGCGTTCGTAGTACGCGACATGACGCGGTGACAATGCCCTACGCACACCGAGGTTGGTGGGGTGCGGACCCAGAAGCACCCTGGACGGAGCGTGGCGTCCGGCCAGGGTGATCGGGTCTGTCAGTTGCGCAGACATCTACGCCGTTCGTGGCTCAGGATTCGGCGCCGAGGACGCGGGTGAATCCGGGCGGGATCACGACGTCGGAGGGGGTGAGGTCGTGAATGTTCGAGTGGCCCAGCCCGAGCAGTGCCGAATCGATACCGCCGCGCAGGACGTCGAGGACGTTCTCGACGCCGGCCTGACCGTTCGCCGAGAGGCCCCACAGGTACGCGCGGCCGATCATCACCGCCCGCGCACCCAGCGCGACGGCCTTCACGACGTCGCTACCGCGGCGGATACCGCCGTCGAGGAGCACCTCGACCTGATCGCCCACGGCCTCCGCGATGGCCGGCAGCGCACGGATCGGCGCCGGGGTGCCGTCGAGGTTGTTGCCACCGTGATTCGACACGGAGATCGCGGTGACGCCCGCGTCGACGGCCCGCTTGGCGTCGTCGACCCGCATGACGCCCTTGAGCATGAACGGCCCGCCCCACTGCTCACGCAGCCACGCGATGTCGTCCCACGTCGGCAACGGTGTCTGCATCCACTCGCCGTAGGCACCGAAGAACGTCGGCGGCTGCTGACCGGGCTGCGCCAGGTTCGGGGTGGTCAGATCGGGGATCTTGCGGGTCTTCGCGAACTCGTACAGCCACTTCGGCCGGGTGATTCCCTCCGGCGCGAACTGGAGCATCGCCTTCAGGTCCATCTTCTCGGGAATGGCCGGGCTGCCCCAGTCACGTCCGTACGAGAACGACCAGTCGGTGGTGATGATCAGCCCGGTCGCCCCGGCGGCGCGGGCGCGTTCCATCCGCTGGATCAGCACCTCCCGGCTGCCGACCCAGTACATCTGGAAGAACGTCTGAGGATTGGCCGCCGTGACCTCCTCGATCGACTTGCTCGCGAACGAGCTCAGACCGATCGCCGTTCCCCGCGCCGCAGCAGCACGCGCGACCGCGACCTCGCCGTCGGGGTGCACCGCCTGCACACCGGTCGGGGAGATCACGACGGGCAGCGAAATCGACTGTCCCATCACGGTCGTGGACAGCTCACGCTTGTCGGACAGCCCCACGACGTGCGGAGCGAACCCCAGTTCGCCGAACGCCGCGATGTTGTCGTCGACCGTCACGCCCCGCTCGGAACCGGCGATCAGCGCCGCGTACACCGATTTCGGCAGGCGCTTCTTCGCGCGTCGCTGAGCCTCGGCCACCGTCTCGAAGAACGGATTCTTACCCATGGAAATACCTCTCGTACCCGGCAGACGTCGTTACGTCTGGTCCATGCCCGCAAGCGGGTTCTCGTCACAAATCTTTGCCGGCGGACGCACCATCAGCGTCAACGGAACCGGCGCCCGCGGAGTCCGGCGCTGGCCGGTGCGGGAGTGGTCGACACTGGATTTGGGGATCTCCCCCGCGGCAGCCAACGCCAGTTCGCCGTTGCCGATCACACATTCGGGGTCCGGGCCGTCCATCGGCAGGCCGGTGAAGAACTTCGCGGCCATGCACCCGCCGCGGCAGGAGTCGTAATGGTTGCACTTGCTGCACGCGCCGCCGGTCTGCGGGGACCGCAGCTCCTGGAAGAGCTCCGACGTCTGCCACACCTGCTGGAAACCGCCGTCCGCCACGATGTTTCCGGCGAGGAACTGATCGTGGATCGCGAACGGGCACGCGTAGACGTCGCCGACCGGGTCGATCAGGCACACCACCCGTCCGGCGCCGCACAGATTCAGGCCGGGCAGCGCGTCGCCGTAGGCGGACAGGTGGAAGAAGGAGTCACCGGTGAGCACGCCCTCGCCGTTGGCGACCAGCCAGTTGTACAGCTCGCGCTGCTGCGCCTGCGTCGGATGCAGTTCGTCCCACACGTCCGCGCCGCGCCCCGACGGTCGCAGCCGGGTGATGCGCAGGGTGGCACCGTACTTGTCGGCCAGCGCCTTGAAGTCGTCGAGCTGGGACACGTTGTGCCGGGTGACCACCACGGAGATCTTGGCGTCCTTGAAACCCGCCTCGGACAGATTCTCGAGGGCCCGCACGGCCATCGCGAACGACCCCGGACCACGGACGGCGTCGTTGACCTCGGCGGTCGCGCCGTCGAGGGAGATCTGCACGTCGACGTAGTCGCTGGCGGCGAGCCGGGCGGCGACCTTCTTGTCGATCTTCACCCCGTTCGTGGAGAACTTCACCCCGACCTGGTGGGCGGTCGCATAGTCGACCAGCTCCCAGAAGTCCGAACGAACCGTCGGCTCCCCGCCACCGATGTTCACGTAGAACACCTGCATGCGCTGCAGTTCGTCGATGATCGACTTGCACTGCTCGGTGCTCAGCTCCCGCGGGTCACGCCGGCCCGACGAGGACAGACAGTGCACACACGACAGGTTGCACGCGTAGGTCAACTCCCAGGTCAGGCAGATCGGGGCGTCGAGACCGAGTTCGAACTGGTCGACGAGGCGGCCGACCGGGGCGAGCGAAGCGACGGGGCTTGTCACCGCGGAGGGCCTTTCGAGCATGGAGGTCATGGGCTGTGTCCTCTGGTACGGGGTGAAGAGAGCTGGTCAGGCGGGGACGATCATGTGCGACTCGGCCAATGTGCCGAGCGCTCGCGCGTACTGCGCGGAAGTGTCGTCCCCGATACCCTGCGCCCGCAGTGCGGACCGGGCGTCGGCGTGCGAGGGAAGCGATTCGACCACCGCGACGATCGTGCGGTTCTTCAGGAACGACAGCTTGCGCGTCCCGAAGTGGTAGAGCAGCGCCCCGAAAGGTTCGGGACGCAGCGCCACCTGCGGATGAAGCTTCCAGCCCACATCGAGATCGATACCGGCGCTGCCGGTCACTGAAGCAGATGCTGGAGCGGACATGATCAGTACACGCCGCACATGCCGTCGATCGAGACCTCTTCCACCAGGGATTCCTCGACCAAGTCGTTTTCCAGCACGTTGTTGTCGCGATCCGACATGATTTCCTCCTACTGTTCGGTGATACGGCGCGAGCCGGAGGGATGTTCCCCGCCATAGGAGACCATCCCTGTGACTCGCCTCACCACTGTAATGGCATCGAGTGCAGAATGACAGCTCGGGAGGGTACGAAAGTTGAGAAGTCGTCGAAAACCATCCAGTCGGATAGGGCGACGCCCGTCCACGACGCAGGATCGGATCAGCAATGTCGGGATCGAGTTGTTCACGGAACAGGGGTTCGACGCCACCAGCGTCGACGAAGTCGCCGAAGCGTCCGGCATCGCCCGCCGCACCCTGTTCCGCTACTTCCCGTCCAAGAACGCGATCCCGTGGGGCGACTTCGACGCGCACCTCGCCGAAATGCGCGCCCAACTCGCCGCGCAACCCGGCGACATCCCGATCGTCGACGGACTCACCGCAGCACTCCTGCAGTTCAACGCGTTTCCCGAGAGCGAGGAAGCCAACCACCGCAAACGCATGGGGCTGATCCTGCGAGTACCCGCCCTGCAGGCGTATTCGGTGGTGATGTACGAAGGGTGGCGCAATGTCATCGCCGAGTACGTCGCCGGCCGGTTGGGGGCCTCACCGACCGACCACGTCCCGCGGACCGTCGGCTATCTTCTACTCGGCGTTGCGATGTCGGCGTACGAGCAGTGGCTCGACGACGATTCACTCGAACTGAACGAACTACTCGCCAGCGGAATGCAATCGCTCTACGATGGTCTGAGTTCCCTCGGCGAGCCCGACACCCGGACCTGACCCACTCCCGCCATCACCTCTCGGCAAGGTTGCTTCGAATGACTTCCACTCTCGACACACCCGCGTTCGACTCTCTCGCTCCGTGCGAACCCGGGCTGTGGTCACACGGTCACGTCACGGTGGAGCGAGTCGCGGGCGGGCCGCTCACCCTGACCCGCGACGGCGACCGGTTGCGAGTCACGCACGCCCTGACACCCGAGGACCTGAGCGAGCGACTCGTCGCCTCGGTCACCGCGTCCATCGAGGACGCCGACTTCGGTCAGGGCGAATTCGAATCGACCATGGTCGGACTGGTGCGCTCCACCGTCGACGGTGCGCTCGCGGCGTGGACGGTCTACTACCGCAACTCCCTCGGCGAACTGCTCGACGGCACCGCCGACTTCGCACCGATCCACGAGAAGGCGGAGCAACTGGTCCGCGGTTCCGTCCTCGACCTCGGGTCGTGCTTCGGCTTCCTCCCGTTGCGCCTCGCCCGCGCAGGGCGGTCCGTCACGGCAACCGACATCCTGCCGGGCACCATGACCCTCCTCGACGCGGTGGCACCGGAACTCGGACTCGATCTGCGCACCCTCGTGTGCGACGCCGCGCACGTCCCGGTCCCCGACGACAGCGCAGACACCGTCACCGCCATCCACCTCCTCGAGCACGTCGACGAAAACATCGGGGCGACAGTGATATCCGAGGCCCTCCGCGTCGCCCGCGAACGTGTCGTCGTCGCCGTCCCTTACGAGGACGAGGCAACGGCATGCCACGGTCACATCCGCACGTTCGACACCCCGGCGCTCACCAGACTCGGCGAATCGACGGGACGCCCCTTCGAGGTGTTCGAGCACCACGGCGGCTGGCTCGTCATCGACTGCTGACCTCCTCACGAGGCGCGCCGGTCCGCCGGTGCCGGTAGCGGCGGGGCCGCCGACCGGTAATGGTGCCCCGTCGGGGTGCCTAAATCGAAGAGGTGGGTGCGACCGGGCGTGTGCACGGCGCGGGCGGTCCATCCGTCACCTTCTTTCGCATAGTTGCAGGCCTCGCACAGACCGGACCCGTTGTCCGCCGTCGTGGCGCCCGACTTCCGATGGGAGCGGATGTGGTCGTGATGGCGGATCGGCGCATCACACCACGGTGTCCGGCAGGTCCGATCCCGCAGGTCGATCAGCTTTCTCAGGCTCTTCGGGAACGTCCGGGCCTGTGACTCCATCGCCGTCAACGCCCCCGACACCGGACAGGCATAGACGTTCCGCAACGTCACCTCGGTGTCCCGGTCGAGGGCATCGGCGATCAGCTGCCGCGCAATCCCCGCCGGCACCGGACCGAATCCCACCAGATCCGCCGCCTCGCTCTCACCCGCCAGCAACGTCTCGTCCGAGATCACCAGATCCACCGCCACCGGCACACCACTCGCCACCGATCCCCCGGTGCCGCGCTCGAACAACAAGTCCACCATGAGCTGGTTCCGGGTACGGCCACCGCTGTCCCCGGTCGCGATCAGGCGGTCCGCATCCCGACCCAACGTCGCCTGCAGGCAGACCGCCTGCTCCATCGGCATCAACACACTCAGATACGCCATCGAATCCGGTGCCGGCCGCGTCGTCACCCGCCGCTCCGCCACCGCCTTGCGGTGTCGGGCCACCACCGCGGCGGCGTCGAGTTCCGCGGCCAGGGCTTTCGCCTTCGCGACCAGACCGCGGTCACCGACGCCGTCGAGAGTGTCGGGGTCGGAACACAACCGGCGATCCACGATTCCCCGGTCATGCGCCGACAGACAGGCCGTTTCGCGCACCAACAGCGTGGCACGCCATTCGTTCAGCCGACCGGTCTGCAACATGGCCAGGGTGTGCGGCATTTCGTGGACCAACGCCTGGGCGAAGCCGAGATGCCGGCCACCACGATTCGGGGATTCTCTGCGCGCCAACGCAATCTGCGTCGCTATCCCCCGCCCCCACTCCACCTGAGGCAACCCACGAGCCCTCCGGTCCGCGCGAATATTCGTCGCGACGTCGTCGGTGATCACCGCCTGCGCCGCGCACCCGACCGACTTCAACGCCTCGATCGCATCGAGCAGGTCGATCCCCAACCCCGCATCTCCGTCAGCTGAAACCACCCGCAGCCGCGCCGTGAACGCCCGCAACTCGCTCAGATCCGGCGCCGTCAATTCCCCCACACCCAACCTCCCCCAAGGCAGTTCGAAACTTTGTTCGATTCTAGCAACCTGGCCGTCACCGGGCAATAGGCTGTCCCCCCGGGATGCACAGCTATCGGATACTGGCAGCCGCACCGTCACTGGGTTTCTGTACGTGACATTCGCCGGCGGCCCGCGCGGTGGAAGAGGAAGACCAGAGACGGCCGGCTCCTCCCTGCTTGGGGTGAACCGACGACCGGCGTCAACCGAGGATGCGGACGAGCGAGGCGGCGGAGATGACGGTGGTGACGCCGCCGAGTCGGGTCGAGATCTGCGCGAACGGCATGAGGTTCATGCGATTCGACGCAGAGAGGATCGCGACGTCGCCGGTGCCGCCGAGGCCGCTGTGGCAGACCGTCACCAGGGAGGCATCCACCGGGTACATGCCGATCGCTTTGCCCACGAAGAACCCGACGAGCACCATCGAGAGCACGACGGCGGTGCAGGTGATCACGTATCCGAGGGAGATGACGTCGATGACGTTGTTCAGCGGCACGTAGAGCATGCCGAGTCCGATCATGACCGGGTAGATGAAATAGCCGGAGATGATCTTGTAGACGCCGCGGGCGCTGTCCTCGACGCTGGCCGGGAAGATGTTGCACAGCTTGCAGATCACCGAGATGAGGATGAC
>JBCEBZ010000225.1:9403-57533 GCA_039206675.1 Rhodococcus sp. (in: high G+C Gram-positive bacteria)
TCGCGTAGTTGGGTGAGGTGTCCGGTCCCCGATCGGCGGCGTCGTCCTCAGCCGTCAGCAGGTCGTCGGTGTCGCCGGTCTTGACGAGCCGGCCACCGCCGTCGAGGTGCGGTTTGCGCTCTCCGATCCGGCGCAGAACGCCGGCGCTGATGATGGCCGCGATGTTGCCGATGATCGCGGCGGGTATCAGTTGGGCGATGTAGTCGCCGGATTCTCCGCCGAGCGCGGAGGCGTACGCCGACGAGAGCGGGATGACGCCCTCCCCGATGCCGCCGCCGAGGATGGGGACGACGATGAAGAACAGGGCACGGTGGAAGTCGTAGCCGAAGGCCATGGCCACACCGATCCCGACCGCGACGGCCACCGCCGTGCCGACGACCAGCGGCGGGAAGATCTTGACCAGGCCGCCGATCATGACCTTGCGGCTCATCCCCAGGATGCTGCCGACCACCAGCGTGCAAATGACGAAATACAGGAAGTTCGCTTCCTTCATCAGCGAGTGCACCGCGTCGAGGGTGTTGTCGTTGAAGACCCCGAAGTAGACCAGGATCGAGGGGGTCATCAGGCACACGAGTGCGCCACCGCCGATCTTGGAGACGACAGGCAGCCGATTTCCCAACGGCCCGAGAAGCATTCCCAATCCGACGATGACCGCGAGACCGCCGATCATGTTCTTCGGGATGGAGTCGAACACGCCCGCGACCATCACGATCGCGGTCAGTGCGATGGGAATGATCAGCGGAACACCGTCGAGACTGGCACGGCGCAGGGGCGCCGTGAGTTTCGTTGAAGCCTTTTCGGGTTGAGTCTTGACGCTCATGGGATTCCCCTTCGGGGGTTCGGGAGAAGCTGACGCGGTACGGCGAAGCCGAATCGAAGCCGGATGCCGACCGGACCAGGTCGGCCGGGTCGGCACCCGCCCGGGATGCGGGTCAGGAACGGACCAGCGCGAGACTGGTGTTGGTCGCGAACTGTCGGCAGATTGCGTCGCCGAGAGTCGTGGTGGTGGCGGTACCGCCCATGTCGGGGGTGAGCGCGTCCCCACCGGCGGCCAGGACGTCCTCGACGGCGGACATGATCGCGGCTGCCGCCTCGGGTTCGCCGAGGTGCTCGAGCATCATGCTCGCACTCCAGATCTGCCCGATCGGGTTGGCGATGCCCTTGCCGGCGATGTCGGGTGCGGAACCGTGCACCGGCTCGAACAGGCTCGGGAACGTGCGCTCGGGGTTGATGTTTCCGCTCGGCGCGATGCCGATGGTGCCGGTGCAGGCCGGGCCGAGGTCGGAGAGGATGTCGCCGAAGAGGTTGCTGGCGACGACGACGTCGAACCAGTCCGGGTGCAGCACGAAATTCGCGGTGAGGATGTCGATGTGATACTTGTCCACCGCGACGTCCGCGAAGTTCTCGGCCATCGCCTCGACGCGCTGGTCCCAGTACGGCATCGAAATCGAGATGCCGTTGCTCTTCGTCGCCGACGTCAGGTGCTTCTTGGGCCGGGACTGGGCGAGGTCGAAGGCGTACTTGAGGATCCGGTCCACCCCGGTGCGGGTCATCACTGTTTCCTGGATGACGGTTTCGCGCTCGGTGCCCTCGAAGATCTTGCCGCCGATGCTCGAGTATTCGCCCTCGGTGTTCTCCCGGACGACGTAGAAGTCGACGTCCCCGGGTTCGCGGCCGGCGAGCGGACTGGTGATGCCGGGCAGAAGTTTGACCGGGCGCAGGCTCACGTACTGGTCGAAGTGGCGGCGGAACTGCAGCAGGCTGCCCCACAGGCTGATGTGGTCGGGGACCACGTCGGGCCAGCCGACCGCGCCGAAGAAGATGGAGTCGAAACGGTTGAGCTGGTCGAACCAGCCGTCGGGGAGCATCTGACCGGTCTTGGTGTAGTAGTCGGCGCTGGCGTAGTCGAACTGTTCGCAGTCGAGCCGGAAGTCGAACGCCGCCGCCGCGGCCTCGAGGACCCGCAGTCCTTCGGGCACGACCTCCGTGCCGATGCCGTCGCCGGGGATGACCGCGATCCGATGTGTTGCACCCATGGTGTACCTACTCTCTACAAAGCTGTGAACGTCGGCTCTTCCCGAAGGGGTGAGGAAATCGGTGACTGGAGCACCGATTCGCCGACTACTGTGGGCCTGAACACAGCCTATCGAGCAACAATCGCCCCAGAAAGCCGTGAAGACGCAAGACAGTTTTTCCTGAAACGAAAGAATCGGCAGCCCATGAGTGATGCATCAGCAGACGACGCACTGTTCTTCGACGTCGTCGCCAGGTCGTCGAGTCTGACCGAGGCCGCCCGCGAATTCGGTGTGTCGGTCTCCTCGGTCAGCAAGCGGCTCAGCCGGATCGAAGGCCGCCTCGGGGTCCGCCTCATCCAGCGAACCACCCGACGCCTCACGCTGACCTCCGAAGGCGAGCGGTACGCGGCCGGGGCGGCGGTCATTGCGGCGGAACTGACCGAACTCGAAGAGTCGATCTCCGAGGCGCACGCCGAACTCGTCGGCCGGGTGCGCATCCACGCGACACTCGGGCTGGGCAGGGCGCACATCGCACCGCTGGTTGCCCAGTTCCTCGACAAGAACCCTCGCCTGAACATCGAACTCGACCTCTCCCCGCTCCCCCTCAACATCGCCGGCACCACTTTCGACATCGGTATCCGGGTCGGGTCGCTGCAGGACTCGCGGCTGACCGCCAAACGGTTGTGCCGGAACCGGCGTGTGGTCTGCGCATCACCCGCCTACCTCGAACGCCGCGGAATCCCGGTCGAACCAAAAGATCTCGAACACCACAACTGCATCGTGATCCGCGAGAACGAAGGCGACTACGCGCTGTGGCGGTTCGGCGCCGATCACGACGAGACCACGATCCGGGTATCCGGGAATCTGCTGTGCAACGACGGCGACGCGGTGACCCAATGGTGCGTGGACGGCCACGGCGTGATCATGCGCTCGATCTGGCACGTCGCCCCACTACTTCGGGACGGCACCCTCGTACAGGTGCTCCCCGACATCCCCACTCCGGCAGCGGACGTCCACGCGCTGTATTCGGCCACCGCCCACGTCCCTCGCCGCATCCGCGAACTCGTCGACCACCTCGCGACCGGTCTCAACGCAAGAATCGATGCGTGAGTGCAGCACAGGTCACGGTCTCCCACGGCCGCCGCTACGAATTCGTGAGGTCTCGCCGACGGAACAGCGCCACGCCCACAGCACCGGCGACGACGGCGACCAGCGTGAGCCAGACCAGCGGAGCGGCCGTGACTTCCGCGGCGGGCAGGGCGGGGACGTGGGTGAACGGCGACAGGTCTCGGACCGTCTGCGGCAGTCCGAGCAGCGATCCGAGGAATCCGAAGATCAGGCAGAGCGCGAGTACGCCCCAGGACAGCCCGGCCGACCAGACGGGCACGGCGCCGAACGCCAGCACCGCCAATGCGGCGACGACCAGGATCGCCGGCACGAAGACGAGGGCGGCCCCCGTGAGATTTCCGACCTTCCCCGGCACGTCCTCGGTCACGAGGCCGTACGCGAGGCCGGTCGCCGCCCCGGTCAGTGCCTGCAGGACGACGATGCCCGCCGTGACCAGGCCGACGTGCGCCAGTATCCACCGCGGACGCGAGACCGCCGTCGCCAGAACCGGTTCGAGTCGCCCCGCCGACTCCTCGCCGCGCATCCGGAGCAGCGCCTGCACGGCGTAGCCGGCGACTGCGATCGCCATGATGCCGAAGATGGCGGCGAAGTAGGCGTCGACCATGTCGGTCGTGCCGCCGCCGAGTTGCTCCATCATGTCGGCGACCTGCTGTCCTTCGCCGAGGAAGTCGTCGATCTGGTCGGCGATCGCGCCGTACACCACGGCGAGGACGGCGATCCCGAATGCCCACCAGAACAGGATCATCCGTTGTATCCGCCACGCCGAACCGATGGCCGTGGGCAGTGAGCGGGATGCACGGGCGGGGCCCGGGCGGGTCGGGACGAGACCCGAGCCGACGTCCCGGTGCTCGGTGAGGGCGAATCCGGCGGAGCCGACCACGAGCGCGAACACGACGGGCAGCGCCAGCACCCACCAGGCGTTGTCGTCGTAGGGGCGGACCTGCTCGGCCCAGCCGATCGGCGACAGCCACGTCGGCCAGCCACTGATCACCCGGGTGCCGCCTTCTGTCACCGTGCCCGTCATATCGCCGACGGCACGCAGCAGGAATGCCACGCCCAGGGCGGCCCCGGCCAGACCGTTTGCGGTGCGGGCACTGTCCGTCACCTGCGCGGTCACCGCGGCGATCGCCGCGAACGCGATGCCGGCGCCCGCGACCGCTGCGCCGAGCGCCACCGACCCGTCCAGTGGCAGCCCCGCCGCCACGAGGACGACGACGTTGAGCAGTGCCAGGACAAGGTTTGCTCCGACCGCGACCACCAGTGCGGCGGTGAGCAGCGCTTTCCGGCCGACGACGGCGGCCTCGACGAGTTCGGCGCGGCCGGTCTCCTCGTTCTGGCGGGTGTGCCGCACCACCAGCAGGGTGGTCATCAGGCAGGCCGCCAGCGACATCGGCATGACGATCTGACAGGCGAGCACGGCGCCGGCGCTGTACCCCGACACCAGGCCGTTGGTGGCGAGCGCGACCGGCGACGCCGCGGTGGCCATCGCGAAGCTGCGCAGGTCGGGCTCCGTGGGATACAGGCCGAGCACACTCGACGCCGAGAAAGCCTGCAGCGCAGCGAGAGCGAGCAGCCACACCGGCAGCTGGACACGGTCGCGGCGCAGGGCCAGCCGCACGAGCCGTGGGGTGCCCGCGTAGCGGCCGCGCCCGGCGGTCTCCGGCGCCGTCACCGTGCTCATCGTGCCTGCGTCCCGGACTCGGCCCGACGGTGGTTCTCGCCCTCGCGGGCCAGTTCGTCCCCGTAGTGGCGCAGGAACAGCTCTTCCAACGTCGGGGGCGTCGACGTGAGCGACGCGATCCCGAACGGCAGCAGGTGGCGCAGCACGCCCTCGATCGCACTGGTGTCCACCTCGCATCGGGTGTGCAGCCCGTCGACCCGCACGTCGTACACGCCCTCGACGTTCTCCAGTCCGGTCACCGGCTGCTGCGTTTCGGCGGTGATCGACGTGCGCGTGAGGTGCCGCAGTTCCGCGAGCGTGCCGGTCTCCACGGTGCGGCCCTCGCGGATGATGCTCACCCGATCGCACAGCGCCTCGACCTCCGCGAGGATGTGGCTCGACAGCAGGACCGTCTTCCCCGCGTCGGACATCTCCTCGACGCAGTCCTGGAAGACCGACTCCATCAACGGATCCAGCCCGGACGTGGGTTCGTCGAGCACGTACAGTTCGACGTCCGACGCGAACGCGGCCACCAGCGCCACCTTCTGCCGGTTGCCCTTCGAGTACGTCCGCGCCTTCTTCGTCGGATCGAGTTCGAATCGCTCGAGCAGTTCCGCGCGCCGGGGCTCGTCCAGCCCGCCCCGCAACCCGGCGAGGAGGTCGATCGCCTCGCCGCCGGTGAGATTGGGCCACAGGTTCACGTCACCGGGGACGTAGGCGAGGCGCCGGTGCAGCGACACCGAGTCGCGCCACGGGTCGCCGCCGAGGAGGGTGGCTCTGCCCGAGTCCGCGCGCAGCAGACCGAGCAGTACCCGGATGGTCGTCGACTTGCCGGACCCGTTGGGTCCGAGGAATCCGTGCACCTCCCCCGTTCCCACCTCGAGGTCGAGGCCGTCGAGTGCGCGGGTCGGGCCGAACGTCTTGACGAGATTCTCCACCGAGATCGCAGCCATGGTGGGGACGCTACGCCGGTTCGCGCGTGGTCACGACGGGTTTCCGCGCTCGCGGCCGCGGCGGTGCCGGATCAGATCAGTCCGAGCTTGCCCGCCTCGTAGACGGCCTCGGCGCGCCGTCCGACGTCGAGTTTGCGCATGATGTTGCTGACGTGAAATTTCACCGTCGTAGCCGAGATGAACAGCCGCTCCCCGATTTTCGCGTTCGACAACCCCTTGGCGAGGAGTTGCAGGACCTCGAGTTCGCGCTCGGTGAGCCCTTCGCGTGGCGTCGTCTGACCGTTGAGCGAGCGGATCACCGCGGAGGCGCTGCGGGAGTCGAAGGCGCTCTCGCCGCGGGACACGGCGCGAATGGCGCGCACCAGTTCGGTGGTGTCGACGTCCTTGACCACGTATCCGCGGGCGCCGGCGTGAATGGCGCGGACGACGAGCTGTTCGTCGAGGAACGTGGTGAGCACGAGCAACCCCATCTTGCCGTCCGCGGCGGACAGCTGCGCGCACAGTGCCAGCCCCTCGTAGTCGGAGGCCGCCGACAGTTTCAGGTCCATCAGTACGACGTCCGGGGCGACGTCACCGACCACGGCCAGCGCCTCCGAACTGGAGGATGCCTCGCCGACCACCTCGAGATCCGGTTCCCGCTCGAGGACGGAGCGCAGACCCTGCCGGAGAATCGCGTGGTCGTCGACGAGCACGAGCTTCACCACCGACGTGGGACGGGCGGACCCGGTCTGGTCACGCACCGAGGTTCGTAGGGTCATCGGTCCACCTCACTGTCGGAATGTAACGGAATGCGGGCAGCCACCCGGACTCCGCCGATCCTGGCCCGCGCCACTTCGAGGGTGCCGCCCAACTCCGCGGCCCGGGCCTGCATGTTCGCCAACCCGCGGTGGTGCCCGTCGAGGTCGTTGTTCGCCGCCATCCGCAGCATCAGGCGCATCCGCTTGGGGTCTCCGTTGCCGTCGTCGGCCACGGACAGCAGCACCGCATCGGCCGAGTAGGTGAGCCGCAGGACGGCGCGCGTCGCGTTGGCGTGGACGGCCGCGTTGAACAGCGCTTCGCCGGCGATTCTCAGCAGCGCGTGCTCCCGTTCGCCGGACAACTCGGCGGGTGTGCCGCCGACGCGGACGGTGACGGCGAGTTCGTCCGGCATGTGCACCACCCCGAGTTGTTCGAGCATCTCGGGCAGCGACGTCCGATCGGAACCGCCGGAGTGATTGAGCGCGTAGATGGCCGAACGCAGCTGTTCCACCGCGCGGCGCGTCAATTCCTTTGCGAGATCCAGCCTCTCGCTGCGTTCGTCGTCCGGGACACCGCTCCGGCACACCTCGATCTGCATGCCCGCCGACAGCACCGCCTGGGTGACGCTGTCGTGGAGTTCGCGGGCGATCCGGTGCCGTTCCTCGTCGAGCACCTGGTGCCGGTGGGCCGCGCCGAGTTGACGCTGGGTGGATTCGAGTTCGGCGTTGCGCACCGCGAGGTCGGAAGCGGTGCGGCGGGCCTCCGAGTACGCGTGCTCGGCACGTTCGAGCAGCAGTTGGCCGCGTTGATACAGGGCCGAATTCTGCAGTGCCACGGCGGTCTGACTCGCCAGGATGCTGAGGACCGCGCCGTCGGTGGCGTCGAGTGTGCGGTGCTCGGCCGTCCAGGCCGCGAACGCCCCCACCACGCCGCCCTCGAGGACGATCGGCACGAAGGCGTGGTGCGCGTCGATGACGGGTGCGCCGCCGGTGCGCGCGGACCGGATGTCCGCCAGGCAGGTGACCACCTCGTCGGGCAGCGGCGGGCCCTCGACGTCGTCGACGAGGAACGGTGTCGCGTCGGGCCCCAGCACCAGTCGGCGCGGGCCTGCGTCGGGCAGCATGCCGTCGGCGAGGGCGAATGCGATCCACCGCGCGTCCAGGTGGGCCCGCGCCGCCTCGGCGACCGCACAGATGAGCGTCTCGGGACCTTCGACGGTGCGGACGAGGGCCCGAGAGATGAGTTCGAGTGCGTGGACGACACGTTCGAGGCGTTCCGCGGCGCCGCGGTACTGGGGGTAGAACGTCGGTTTGCCGGACCGCAGTCCGGTGAGCGTCGACAGGTCCGGGGCGTTCATCTGCTCACAGCGCCGTCCGGAACAGTGCCACCATCTGTTCCTGCGTCGCCGTGCGCGGGTTGGTGGACATGCACGCGTCGCGGAGCGCGAACTCGGCCAGACGCGACAGATCGGTCTCGCGAACCCCTAACTGTCCCAGCCCTTTCGGAACACCGACCTCCCGGGCGAGGCGCTCCACCCGGTCGGCTACCGCGAGGGCGGCCTCCTCGGGTGTTCCGCGGCGTTCGTCGAGACCGAGAGCGGCGGCGATGGCGACGAACGGTGTGGCGTCGTCGGTGGCGTTGAACCGGATCACGTGCGGGAGAAGGATGCCGTTGATGACTCCGTGCGGCAGGTCGAGCAGTCCCCCGACCTGATGGCTCATCGCGTGCGCGGCACCGAGGATGGCGTTGGTGAACGCGAGGCCGGCTTCGAGGCTCGCCTGCGCCATGACGGCCCGCGACTCCATCTCCATCGGCTCCTCGATGGTGCGGACGAGGGTGTCGGTGACCAACCCGACCGCGCGGAGCGCATGGTGGTCGGTGAGCGGATTGTGGGCCAGCGACACGAACGCCTCGATGCCGTGCGTGAGGGCGTCGAGTCCGGTCGCGGCGTTGAGCCATTCCGGCATGGTGGTGAGCAGCCGGGGGTCGATCACGGTCACGTCGGGGACGAGAGCGCGGCCGATGATGGTGATCTTGGTGCCCCGCCGCGTGTCGGTGACGATGCAGAACTGCGACACGTCGGCGCCGGTACCCGACGTCGACGGCACCATCACCAGCGGCGGGATCGGACTGGTCGCCTGGTCCACTCCCTCGTAGTCGAGGATGTTGCCCCCGTTCGCGGCGAGCACCGCGATGCCCTTCGTGGCGTCGATGACCGAGCCGCCGCCCAGGGCGACGAGGACATCGCATTCGCCTTCGCGGTACGCGTCGTGCCCGGCGGCGATCTCGTGGTCCTTGGGGTTGGGTGTCAACGCACTCCACACGACCGGAGTGAGGCCCTGTTCCCGGAGCTGGTCCTCGAGTTCCGACGCCCAGCCCGCGTCGATCAGCCCCGGATCGGTGACCAGCATCGGCCGCGCCCCGCCGAGGCGGAGCACCGCGTGCGCGGCTTCGACCATCGACCCGATGCCGAACACGATCTCGGGCGCGTGGAATTTCACCAGCCTGCCGGGGGCGGTTGTGCGGGCGGACGGGTAGGACACGGACAACTCGACACTCCTCCCGACACCTGTATGCATGTGATCCAGATTACAAGACCTCGACCTCGACCCTACGGACCGGGAGAGGGCTTCACACCCACCGAAGGACAGGCACGGCACCTACCCGATCGGGTAGGTACTCACCGCAACGCGTGCCCCAGCTCGGCGGCGCGGGACATCAGCTGGGCGGCGTCGCGCGCGACGACGACGCGGTCGCAGATCTCCGCGTACTCCGGCATCGCGCACGACGCCTGGTTCCAGTACCGCTCGGGTTCCGGCGTGATCCAGGCCAGCCGGTGCACCTTGCGTCGCAGTTCGGCGAACTCGTCGACGCCCGGCGGAAGTCCGTTGCACCGACCGTCGCCGACGACGACCACCGAGGTGCGGGAGTTCACGTCGCTGCCGAACTCGGTCAGCACGTCGGAGAAGACCCGGCCGTAGTCGCTGCTCGCCTCCAGATCGATGCGGGGGTCTGCGAGCACCGAGGCCAGCGCGTCGTCGTCGGTCCCGGCGAGGAGGGTGTCCGTGACGTCGACGGGCCGGTCGACGAACGCCAGCACCTGGCACCGGCTCGCCCGGCGATGCATGGCCTGCGCCAGCCGGAGCGTGAATGCGGTGACGGGGCGCACCGACAGCGACACGTCCGCGAGAATCAGCACCCGCACCCGGTCCGGGCGCGGCGCCTTCACCATGAGGTGGAACGGCACGCCCTCGGTCCGCAGGCTCGCGCGCACGGTGCGGCGCATGTCGAGGCGGCCGCGGGCCAGTTCGCGCGGACGGGGACGCGACGGCCCACGCATCCGCCGCAGCACCTCGTGGCACGCCTGATTCACCTCGGCGCGGGACGTGGCCGCCACCGGTGCGCTCGTGGTCGCCGCCGGTCCGGCTGCCAGGTCCCGGGCGTCCGCGAGCGCACCGACGAACGCCTCCACGGCCTCCGCCAGCCGGTTCAGCTGCGCCGCGGTGAGCGGCTCGGCCCCGCCGGCATCGGCGTAGACCTTGCTCGGGTCGTACGCGTCGAGCCACGCGAGAATCGACTCCGGATCGTCCCAGGACAAGGAGCCGACGACGGCGCCGCTCGTCGACGACGCCAGGTCACCGACGGCGGTACTCGCCGCCCGCTCCACCTCGACCGTGTACGTGACACCGCGACGCCCGGACTCGGCTTCCGAATCGACGGACAGGTCGGCGTCACTCGACGTCATGCTCACGTCGTCGTCGTCCTTGTGCGGGTTGAACCCCTTCTGCGCCTCGGGGGTGTCGAAGTGGTCGCCGACCTCGGCGGCGCGCTCGTTGTACTCCGCGTACCGGGCGGTCTCCGCGTTGTCCGCCACCTCCAGCGCGGACGGCAGGCCCTCTGCGAACTCGGTCCGGGACGGCGGCCGCGAGTCGGCGGCCGCGTCGGCGACCGCCCCGAAGAACAGTTCGAAGGCGCGGTCGAAACCCTGCTGTTCGTACGTGTACTTCGCGCACACCGCGCGCAGCGACGCCCGCAGCGTGGCCGGGTCCCGGCCCCCGACCAGCCCGAAGACCCGGCGAACCTCGATGACCTCGGCCGGGGACGCGGCGACGCCGTAGCGGCGCAACACCTTTCCGAACGACGCCGCGAGCACGTCGAGGAGTTGCGCGGGAAGGGACGGGGACGGATCGGGGGCCGGGTGGAGCATCGTCAGCGCCTGCCCTGGCGGCCCGCGCCGATGCCGCCGTGGCCCCGGCCACCGTGCCCGCGGAACACGGCGGTGGTCGTGTTGGCCGGCCGCGATGCGACCGTCACCCGCTCCGCGGGACGGTCCGGAGTCGGGTGTTCCTCCGACGGAAGCGGTTGTTCGCCGGACAGCCGGGTGCGGGCCAGTTCGACGTCGCTGGTGTACTTGAGCAGGGCGGTGAGCAGGATGTCCCGGACCGCGGCCTGCGAACTCACGGCCACCCCCGTCGACTTCAGGACCACGGCCGCACGGGCCGCGTCGATGACTTCCGCGATGGACGGGCTCTTGCGGAGGGGCAACTCCCGCAGCGTGCGAGCCAGATCCACCACATCCGCCGCGACGGTGTCCTCGACCTCGGGGGCCCTGGCCGTCACGATGTCCCGCTCACGCTGCGGCGTCGGATAGCCGAGGTGGTAGTGCAGGCAGCGCCGCTTGAGTGCGGGGGACAGTTCACGAGTGTCGTTGGACGTCAGGATCACCCACGGCGCCGAACGTGCGGCGAACGTCCCCACTTCGGGAATCGTGATCTGCCCCTCCGCGAGAACTTCGAGGAGCAGCGCCTCCATCGACTCCTCGGTGCGGTCCACCTCGTCGACGAGCAGCACCACCGGTTCCGGCGACAGGATCGCCTCGAGCAGGGGACGCACCGAGAGGAAGTGCTCCGAGTACAGCCCGAAATCCTGGGCTGCCAGGAATTTCGACGCGTCGGTGATGTCGTCGTACGCGGCCAGCTTCTCACCGATGCGGTCGCGCAGCATCTGCACGTGCAGAAGCTGTTTCGCGTAGTCCCACTCGTACAGCGCCCGGTTGTCGTCGAGGCCCTCGTAGCACTGCAGCCGGACGAGCTTACGCCCCGACGCGTCGGCCAGCGACTTCGCCAGCTCCGTCTTGCCGACGCCGGCAGGCCCCTCCAGCAGCAGCGGACGTTCGAGCGCGGTCGCCAGGTGGACGACCACCGCGAACTCGTCGTCGGCGATGTAGTCGACCTCGCGCAACGCCTCCTTCAGTTCCGCGCCGTCGGCGAAGCGGACGTCCTCCGGTTCCGGGGCTGTGTGCGGTGCAGTCATGATCGGGGCATCCGTCCTTCGTCAGCAGGGTGTGGTGGGAACGCATCCGGGGCGGGGCCGGGCTGGGGTGAGGCGCCCGCCCCGGACGCGAGTTTTCGGGTCGGTCAGTACGCGCTGTTGATCGCGTGATCGACCACGGGGATCATCGATTCGACCGTGACCTCGCGCGGGTTGCCCGGTGTGCACCAGTCGCCCTGGATGTGCTCGGAGATGGCCCGCACGGTCTTCTCGTCACCGCGGATGGTGTCGCCGCGACCCTCGTACTTCTTCGTGTTCATCTGATTCTTCTCGTACGAGTCGGTGCGCACCTGACCGAAGTTGTCGGGAATGCCGACGTCCTTCGCCAGGCGGATGGCGGCCTCGACCGCCGCGTCCGCGGCCTGCACCGTGGTGAGGTTGCGGGTGTCGACCCCCAGCGCGCCGGCCAGCTGGGCGTAGCGCTCGTACCGCGACGGCAGGTTGTACTCCCAGACGCGGGGCAGCGCGATGGCGTTGTTCAGTCCGTGGTGGCTGTCGAAGAACGCACTGACCGCGTGTGAGATGGAGTGCACGATGCCGAGGCCTCCGGAGTTGAACGCCTGCCCGGCGATGTACTGCGCGTTCATCATTCCCTCGCGGGCCTTCAGGTTGCGCGGCTCGAACACGGCCTCCCGCAGGTTCTTCGCGACGAGTTCCACCGAGTACAAGGCATTCCCGAGGGAGGGCGCGAAGTCGAGACGCGACACGTACGGCTCACTGCCGTGCGCGAGGACGTCGAATCCGCAGTACGCGGTGAAGTGCTGGGGGCAGGTGTAGTAGAGCAGCGGGTCGTCGATCGCGAGGGTCACGATGGTCGCCTCGTCGAATCCCACCCACTTGTGCGGGTTGTTCATGTCCGACGTGTCGGTGATGACGTACGCCCACGAGGTCTCCGAACCCGTACCGGCCGTGGTGGATACGGCGATGTGGGGCGGGTTCTCCTTGTTGGTGGACTTCGCGAATCCCTCGAACTCGTTGATGTTGCGGCCGTCGTGCGCGACCACGACGCGGGCGCCCTTCGCGGCGTCGTGACTCGAACCGCCGCCGACGGAGATGATCGAGTCGCACTTCTCCTTCTGGTAGAGCGCGGCCGCCTCCATGACGTTGTAGTCCTTGGGGTTGGACTCCACCTTGTCGTAGAGCACGACCTCGACGCCCTGGTACTCGATCTTGCCGACCAGTTCCTCGATGATGCCCGAGCCGCGCAGGCCGGTGGTCATGAGCAGGGTTCGCTTGAATCCGAGGTTCTTCGCCTCGACGCCGATGATGTCGTGGGCGCCCACTCCCATCAGTGCCCGCGGGAACGGGTGGAATTCCTTGATGGGGAAGTCCCAGATCTGGTTGAGCTCGATGGCCATGGCCGTCTCCTCGATTAGTCGGTGTCGGATCTGAAGCGTTGGGAAAGGGGACGCATTGGATGTGATCGGCGTCTCACCTGGAATTCACTGTGACCTAGTTCGAGCCCCGGTTACAGACCTGCGGGCCCGAACCGTCCGACCGCGGCGGACAAACTGCCCGATCGGGCAGGTGCGGCCGGGCCGAGCCGGAGAGGTGTGTACTCGATAGGCTGTCCACTCCGCACGGAGTGGACAGCTAGGCAAAAACTAGAACCTGTTCTATTCTTGGGGCAGGCAAGCGAGCGTTCCGGCGCTGCGAAGTACGGAAGGACTGCACACACGATGACGACTGTCGAGGTGCCGCACAGCTCACGTTCGGTGGTGCTCACCGTGTCGGGCGTGGTCGAGGAAACCCCCGATTCCCGGTCACTGGTCTTCGACGTCCCGGCAGACCTCGCCGACAGGTTCGCCTACAAGCCGGGCCAGTTCCTCACCCTGCGCATCCCCAGCGACCGCACGGGCTCGGTCGCCCGGTGCTACTCGCTGGCCAGCTCGCCGTTCACCGACGACGCCCCCAAGGTGACCGTCAAGCGGACGGTCGACGGGTACGGGTCCAACTGGCTCTGCGACAACGTCGCCGTCGGCGACACCCTCGAGGTCCTCCCCCCGTCGGGAGTGTTCACCCCCAAGTCACTCGACCACGACTTCCTGCTGTTCGCGGCGGGCAGCGGCATCACCCCGGTGATCTCGATCCTCAAGTCCGCCCTCACCGAGGGGTCCGGCAAGGTCGTCCTCTTCTACGCCAACCGTGACGAGACGTCGGTCATCTTCGCGGAGGAGCTGCGCACCCTCGCCGCCCGGTATCCGTCGCGGCTCGTGTCCATCCACTGGCTCGAGACGGTCCAGGGGCTGCCCGGCGTCGACCAGCTCGCCTCCGCCGTCGCCCCCTACCTCGGGCACGAGGCATTCATGTGCGGACCGGCGCCGTTCATGGACACGATCCACAAGGCCCTCGCCGACGCCGGCATGCCGCGCGCCCAGGTGCACGCCGAGGTGTTCAACTCGCTGGCCGGCGACCCGTTCCGTGACGCCGACGTCGTGGAGGTCACCGAGGACGAGGCCGCCGACGCCGCCACCGTGGAGGTGGAACTCGACGGGGAGATCCACAATCTGAGCTGGCCCCGCAAGCAGACTCTCGTCGACATCATGCTCGCCGAGGGAATCGACGTGCCCTACTCCTGCCAGGAGGGCGAGTGCGGGTCCTGCGCGTGCACCGTGCTCGAAGGCAAGGTCGAGATGGAGAACAGCGAAATCCTCGACCCCGAGGACATCGAGAGCGGCTACATCCTGGGCTGCCAGGCCCGGCCGGTCACCGACCACCTCAAGATCGAATTCTGAAGGCCCCTCATCCCAGCCGCCCGAACCCGACGACGGCGGAGTCGCTCGCCCAGTCGACCGTGTGCACGCGGATCCGGCCGAACTCGTTGCCTCCGACCGTCGTCGCCGTGTCCCCGTCGACGGCGACGACGATGTTGGTGTGCTGGCCGACCCAGCTGCTGTTGTCGTAGAGCACCACGTCCCCGACCGCCGGGCGGTACCCGTCGCCGACGTCCTCGAACCGCGACTGCGACTCGTAGTACTCCTGCAACGTGTAGACACCCGGAATCCGCCAGTGCCCGGAATTCGGATTCGACAGAGGCAGGCCCGCCTCCCGCATGATCCAGCTGACGAAGTCCGCGCACCAGGGCTCTTCGACCCCTTCGGAGTAGAACGTCCCCGGCCGCTGCGTGCCGTGCTCGGCCTCGAGCAATCCGACGATCCGCGCCTGCCGAGGCGACAGCGCGGTCGTGTCGACGGCCGGGAATTCGGCGGTGTCCCATGGCAGGTAGCGGTCCGGAGCCAGCCACAGCACCCCGCCCGCCACGACGACCATCACCGCGACGACCGCGGCGAGGACGAGCCCGGCACGTCGGCGGCGGCGCGGAGGCGCGGGAGCAGTCATGCCACCGAATGTAGCGGGATTCCGGTCAGCGCATCGCGCGGTAGCCCGCACGCTCCTCGGCGGTGAGGTGCTCACACGCGTACGTCAGGGCCGTGCGGCCCATCGCCGCGGCGTTCCGGTCGAGGAAACCGGTCAGCAGGGCGCGGTCGACCCGCTTGCCGACCTCACGCAGCATCCATCCCGTCGCCTTCTGGGTGAGGTCGCGGCGATCGCCGAGGACGGACTCCGCGACCTCGAGCGTCGTGGACGCGTCACCCCGGCGAATGAAGCCGAACGTCGTGAGCAGCGCGACGCGGCGCCGCCAGAGGTCGTCGTCCGCGGCCAACTCGTACACCAGGTCCCGCGGCCGGTCGAACAGCCACCCGCCCAGGATCCGCTCGGCGGACGCGTCCACCAGATCCCAGTTGTTGACCCGCCCCCGCATCACCAGGTCGAGGTAGAAGGTCGCGATCTTCTCGCCCAGTGCCTCGTCGCCCGCCTTCGCCGACCCGTCGAACTGCGCCACGAGCACCAGCAGGCCCGCCAGGCGATGCTCGTGCACCGGGCTGTCGAGCAGCACGGTCACCTCCGGCAGGTCCAGATCGGCGTGCGCCCGGACCACGCTGCGCGTCTGCGGAACCCGCACGCCGATGAAGACGTCGCCCTCCCCGTACTCCCCCGGACCGGTCTTGAAGAACCGTGCCAGATTTCCGGCATCGGCCTCGTCCGACAGCTCGCCGAGAGCGCGCTTCACGTCGTCTGCGGTGGAAGTCACGAAGGCACTGTCCCACACGTCACCGACAGCGCGAGCGAAGATCACGAAACATGCTCCGACCTGCGGTTCGCGTTATCCGACTGCAACGGGCCACGTATTGATCGGGCGGTCAATCAGGCGTGTACTCGAGGTGGACACAATCTATTTCGAGGAGGCCGGAACATGAGATCGTGGAGTCGTATGCAAGATGTGGTGGCGATCGTGATCGGAGCCTTCGCGGCACTCTCGCCGTTGTGGCTCGACACCAACAACGCCGCGATGTGGTCACTCATCGTCCTCGGTGTACTCGTGGCCCTCTCCGGCCTCGTCCATATGAGCCGCCCGGAGATGACTGTGGCCGAGTACGCGATGGCCGTCTTCGGAGTGCTGTTGTTCCTCTCCCCGTGGGTGATGAACTTCGACGCATTCACGGGCGCGTCGTGGACCGCATGGGTCGTCGGCGTCCTGGCAGTCGTCGTGGCTGTCACAGGGTTGCCGATGATGAGTTCCCGGATGCACGGACACGGAGGGCTGGCAACACATCACTGATCTGTGAACCACAGCACCGAGAACATCGATTCGGGCGGGGCGCAGGCTTACGGCCTGCGCCCCGCCGTTCACGTCGGGAAAGGCCCATGCCAGCACCCCATCTCGGTAAGTCCGGTGGCCCCCCACTGCGGAAAGGCCGGCGGCGGCGCAGCGCGAAGATCGACGGCGACGCGAGGGAACTGATCCTCGACGCCGCCGAATCACTCATCGCCGTACACGGATTCGATGCCACGTCCACCGCATCGATCGCCGCTGCCGCGCACGTCCCGAAAGGACTGGTGTTCTACTACTTCCCCTCCAAGACCGACATCCTCCTGGCCCTGCTGTCCGAGCGACTGCCGACCGAACCCTTCGGCGACGTGGGTCCCCTGGTGACTCCGGGCGACCCCGCCGCCAGCCTCGTCAACCTCGACACCGCGCTGAATCTGCGCGATCACCACTCGTCGGTGATGCGGGTGATCATCTGGCGAGAGGCCGAGACCCACCCGGACGTCCGCGCCCACCTGAGGCGGTTCCGCGATTACCTCAGCGACATCACCGAGCGACTGCTGCAGGCCAGTTCGCCGTACCCCGTGCAACCCGGGACGCTCCGGGCCTGCGCGACGGCGTGGGTGGCCGCGATGTTCTCCGTCGCGGGCAACGACCGACTGCACGACCTCGACGACCTGCCGCGACGACACGGCGAGGAACTCGGCAGCGTCGCACGGGTGGTGGCGGCCGGGATGGTTCAGCTCGGCTGAGATCTTCCCGCGGCCAGCAGCTGGCCGGCGGGGAACGCCTCCGCGCTCGCGGGCAGTCGTCCGGGCCTGCCGCTGAGGAAGACCTCGACGGTGCCCTCCCCCGTGCTCGGCCGGTTCAGCGCGTCGATGCGGCGCAGGGTCTGCGCCGCCACCGCCTCGGCGCTGTCGAACAACCGCACCCCGGCAGGGAGCCGCGCCGCGATCTCGTCGGCCATCAACGGATAGTGGGTGCAGCCCAGCACCACCGCGCCGACGCCGCCGGGCGTCCGCTCCACGGCGGACGCGATGGCAGCGATCGCGGCCTCCCGCTCACCCCGGTCGATGGCCTCCGCGAGCCCGTGGCACGCGACCCCCACGACGGAACTGCCGTTCCCGAACTTCTCGATCAGATCGGCCTGATACCGGCTCGCCGTCGTCGCCGCGGTCGCCCAGACGGCGACGGACGCACACGCCGCGGCGGCCGGCTTGATCGCCGGCACCGTCCCGACGACCGGAATCCGCGGTCCGACGAACTCCCGGACGTGGTCGAGCGCGGTGACGCTCGCCGTGTTGCACGGCAGCACGATCACCTCGGCGCCGCGGTCGACGCTGCGCTGCGCGGTCGCGAGAACACGGTCGATCACCCACTGCTCCGGCTTGGGACCCCACGGGGCCCCGTCCGGATCCAGGGCGAGGACCAGATCCAGTTCGGGTCGCAACTTGCGCAGCCACGCCGCCGTCGGCAGCATGCCGAGACCCGAGTCGATGAGCGCAACAATCACCCGGAGAATCTATCGCGCCCCCGCCCCGGCTCCTACGCCGACGCGGCCTCGAGGACCTCGCCGATCGGAGTTCCCGCCGCGATCTTGGCCCGCATCTTCATGACCCCGCCCGCCATTCCGCCGCCGACGACACCGGCCAGGATGCCGTCCCGCTCGTAGTAGGCGAGGAACTTGCGGCCGTCGTCCTTGATCACGTGCACCTCGTCGGTGGGCGCCACCGTGCCCAGGGCCTGGATCTTGACGTCGTACTGGTCGCTCCAGAAGTACGGCACCTGAGCTGCGGCGTTCTCGTCGCCGGTGCCGGTCATCGCCCCGGCGAGGATCTTCGCCTGCTCCCCGGCGTTGCTCCAGTGCTCGACACGCTTGCGACCGCCCACCTGCAGCTGCCACGCGGCCACGTCGCCGACCGCCCACACGTGCGGGACCGCCGTACGCCCGACGCCGTCGCACACCACACCGTTGTCCAGTTCGACACCCGACCCGTCCAGCCACCCGGTGACCGGAACCGAGCCGACCCCGATCGCCACGACGTCGACGTCCACCTCGCTTCCGTCACCGAGGACGGCCCCGGTGACCCGGTCGGTCCCCACCAGTGAGGTGAGCCCGACACCGGCGCGCAGATCGACTCCCTCGTCGGCGTGCAGCCGGGCGACGAGCCCCCCGATCTTCTCGCCGAGCACGGATGCGAGCGGCGTCGGCTGCGGCTCGACCAGCACCACCTCGAGTCCGCCGGCCCGCATGCTCGCCGCCAGCTCGCAGCCGATGAATCCCGCCCCGACGATCAGCGCACGCCTGCCCTCGGCGAGGTCGGCGCGCAGCGCCAGGCTCTCGTCGATGGAACGGAGAACGTGGACGCCCGCGAGGTCCGGAAGTCCCGGGATCCGCCGCGGCACGAGCCCGGTGGCGATCACGAGTTCGTCGTAGCCGAGTTCGCTGCCGTCGGCGAGTCTCAGGATGCGGGATTCGGCGTCCACCGAGGCGGCCTCGACCCCCAGCCGGAGTTCGATGTTCTTCTCGTCGAAGAACTCACGCGGCTTGAGCGTGGTGTCGCTCTTCTCCCCGCGCATCACTTCCTTCGACAGCGGCGGGCGGTCGTACGGAAGGTGCGGTTCACCTCCGAGAAGAATCAGGTCACCCTCGTATCCGGCCCGCCGGAGTTCCTCCGCGGTGCGCAGGCCCGACAGACCCGCCCCGACGATCACTATTTTCTGCACGCCAACACATTAGGCGGCTTCGCCGCCCGTGAGTACTTGTCAACCGCCCGCGGTTGACAAGTACTCACGGGTCAGAGGTCGGCGATGGCCTCCAGCGGGCGGGTGCGGGCGGCGCGGCTCGCCGGCCACAGCGCCGCGAACACACCGACCACACCGGATCCGAGGAGCATCGCGACGACCTGCCCCCACGGCACCGTCACCTGGCCGAGCCCCTGGTCCTTCAGGGTGCTCACGAAACCCCAGCCGAACGCGATGCCGAGCACCACGCCGACGGCCGCACCGAACACCGCGATCAGCATCGACTCCAGATAGATCGTGCGGCGCATCTGGGACCGCTGCATTCCGACCGCGCGGAGCATGCCGATCTCCCGCCGACGTTCGACCACCGACAGCGCGAGCGTGTTGATGATGCCGAGGATCGCGATCACGACGGCGAGCGCGAGCAGTCCGTAGAGGATGGCCAGGAGCGTGTCGATCTGCTGTCCCTGCGTTCCCTTGAACTGTTCCCGGTCCTGCACCTGGACCACGACGAACTGTTTGGTCGCGGATTCGAGGTCGGTGCGCAGCTGCGTCAGGTCGGCACCCGGTTTCGCGTCGATCAGGACCGCCAGATCGGGGATGGTCGCGGCGGGCATGACCTGCCGGTACACGTCGTCCGAGACGAGCCAGTCGCCGACCAGCTGGTTGTCTTCGAAGACGCCGGTGACCTCGGCGTCGACGACCTTTCCGTCGGCGCTCGTCATCGGGACCGTCGACCCCAGCGTCCAGCCCTTCTGCGCGGCCGTGGTCTGGGACACGACGAGGTGGTTGCCGGTCAGGTCGGCGCCGCCCTCGACGAGCGTGTAGTCGAGAACGCCGTCCAGGGGGCCGTCCAGCGACGCACCCTGCTCCCGTTCGTCGTCGACCGTCACGGACACCGGGTGCAGGGCCACGGCGCTCTGGACGTCGTCGAGGTTCCGCACGGCCCTCGCCGCACCGCTGGGCACACCGATCTGGTTGGGACCGGTGAGCACGTAGTCGGCGGACACCCCCGAGTCGACGAGCTGGTTGACGCTGGCCTTCGCGGACGCGCCGAACACGCCGATGACGGACACGAGCATCAGACCGAGTGTCAGCGCGAACGCGGTGGCGGCGGTGCGGCGGGGATTGCGCACGGCGTTGGTGCGGGCCAGGCGCCCGACCGGGCCGAACGGCTTGGCCAGTACCGCTCCGAGCGCCCCGACGATCGGCCGGGACAACGCGGGGGCGGCGAACAGCACGGCCAGGATCAGACCGAGCGCGCCGGCGCCGACGACGGCGGCCGCACCGCCACCCGTTCCCCGCGAGCCGATCACGAGTCCCACGACTCCGAGGACACCGAGGACGGCGCCGGCGATGGTGCGCACGTGCAGTGAGTCACCGGTGGACGCGAATTCCTCTCGCATCGCCGCGACGGGCGGCACCTTGGAGGCGCGCCGGGCGGGTGCGTACGCGCTGACCGTCGTCACGAGGACGCCGACGACGAGGGCGATGAGGATCGTGCGCGGACCCACCTGCAGGGGACCCTCGGGCAGTCCGACGTCGAACGTGTTCAGCAGGGCCCGCAGTCCGTAGGCCAGGCCGACGCCGGCGGCGATTCCGATCGCGCTGCCGATGACACCGACCACGAGTGCCTCGAAGACGACGGAACGCCCCACCTGCTTGCGGCTCGCGCCGATCGCACGGAGCAGCGCGAGTTCGCGCAGGCGCTGCGCGACGATCATCGAGAACGTGTTGTAGATGATGAACGTGCCGACGAGCAGCGCGATCGCCCCGAACGCGAGCAGGAAGTAGTTGATGAAGCTCAGCGCCTCCGTCACCTGCGCCTTGGTCTCCTCGCGCACCTCGTCGCCGGTCTGGACCTTCGCGTCGGGGAGGGCCGCGGCGATCTCGTCGCGCAGTTCGCCCTGCGACTCACCCGTCCCGGCGACGTCGATGTACTCGACGTGCTTGCCGTCGGTGAACAGTTCCCGGGCCTGCGAGTCGACGAACGTGGCGCCGATGAAGCCGCCGGTCTCGTTGCCGGTGTCGTAGATGCCGGAGACGGTCACGTCGATCATCCCGCGGGCGGGCACGAGGACCTTGGTGGTGTCGCCGACCGCGAGTTGCGCGCGTTCGGCGGCACTGGCGTTGACGGCGATCTGACCGGCCTGCGCGGGCGGGGTGCCCTGCACGTACTCGTCGGGTTCACCGAGCGCCTGACCCGGCGGCAGGTACGACTCCCCGATGCTCGGCGCTCCGCCGGTCTGGACGGCGGCGCCGTCGGAGCCGATGAGGACGATCTGCCCGCTGACGGCCGGTGCCACCGCGCGCACGCCGCCCAGCGCGGAAATGGTGTCGAGGTCTTCGAGGGGCACCCCGCTGGAGTTGCGCTCCTCGGTCGACACCCGGACGTCGACGCCCTGCGCGGTGTTCTCGAATATCGAATCGAACGTCTTCTGGAGGGTGTCGGTGAAGACGAAGGAACCGGCGACGAACGCGGTGCCGAGCACGACGGACAGCACCGTCAGTGCCAGCCGGACCTTGTGGGCCGCCAGGTTGCGCAGCGACACCTTGCGCATCGGCGCGCCGGATGTGGACGCCATGCGGTCAGACCGCCGCGTCGGACGTGAGGGCGTGGGCGGGCTCGTCGAGTCGCTTCATCGTGTCGAGGACCGAATCGGCCGTCGGCTCGCGCAGTTCGTCGACGATCTTGCCGTCCGCGAGGAACACCACCCGGTCGGCGTAGGCCGCCGCGCGGGGGTCGTGGGTGACGATGACGACGGTCTGGTGGAATTCGTCCACCGCGGCCCGCAGGATCGACAGCACCTCACCCGAGGACTTCGAGTCGAGGTTGCCCGTGGGCTCGTCACCGAAGATGATCTCCGGCTGCCCGGCCAGGGCGCGGGCACAGGCGACCCGCTGTTGCTGACCCCCGGACAGCTCGCCGGGCCGGTGCTCGAGACGGTCCTGCAGTCCGAGCTTGGTGAGCACGTTCTCGAGCCACGCGGCGTCCGGCTTGCGGCCCGCGATGTCCAGCGGGAGGGTGATGTTCTCGAGGGCTGTCAGCGTGGGCACCAGGTTGAACGCCTGGAACACGAAGCCGATCCGGTCGCGACGCAGCTGGGTCATCTGCTTGTCGGTCAGCGTCGTCAGTTCGGTGTCGCCGATGAGGACGGAACCCGAACTGGCCGAGTCGAGGCCGGCCAGGCAGTGCATCAGCGTCGACTTGCCGGAGCCGGACGGTCCCATGATCGCGGTGAACTCACCACGGGCGAACTCCGCGGATACCGCGCTGAGCGCGTGGACCTGGGTGTCGCCGGTGCCGTACGTCTTGGACAGCTCGACAGCACGGGCAGCGACAGCGGGGGCATGCGTGCTCATGATCGCCTTTCGTCATTCTCTTGTAGCGGTCCGCCCCGTGGTGACGGGCCGGGACGGTGCACGCGCGGCGCACTCCTCCATCTTGTCGACACCCACGGCGGCCCGCCATCGGGGACCACCCTGATCTTCGGTCGGCCGGGGCGTGATCCCGGACACGGCGGCCCGGCCGGAAACGCCCACAACGAAAGTTCCGACCTGGGAGAATTCGGGTATCGCCGGTGCGAAGGAGAGCCTCATGGCCATCGAACCCCCCAAACCCCGGGCAGGATCGCGTTTCGTCGACGCGTTCCTCCAGTCACCGTTCGCCGGCCTGGCGCCGTGGATCGTGATGTCGCTGCTGTCGGGCCCCGGGCGGTTCGAGGAATCGGTCGCCACCGCTCTCGGGTTGTCGATCCTGTTCCTGTTCCTCAGCCACCGCCGCGGCGGAAGCCTCAAACCCATGGAAGTGTTCGACATCGTCTATTTCGGCTGCCTCGCCGCGATCGGCCTGTTCGCCTCCGACAGCCTGATCACCTGGCTGGAGAAGTGGTCGGGCGAGATGTCGAGTCTGGCGCTCGTCGCGTTCGCGTTCGGCTCGCTGTTGCTGCGCAATCCGTTCACCCTGCCGTACGCGAAAGAGACCACACCCGAGGAATATTGGACCTCTCCGCTGTTCCTGAAGGTCAACCAGCTCATCACCCTGGTGTGGGCGCTGTCCTTCACGGTGTCGGCGGCGTCCGGACTGTACGGCGACCTCGTTCTCGATCAGCCGGACAATTTCTGGACGGGCTGGATCATTCCGATCGGGTCGTTGCTGTTCGCGTTGTCCTTCACCGAGTGGTACCCGGACGTGGCGAGCGCGCAGGCTCCGCGGGAACCCGGGGAACCGGAAGAGGTGGCGCCGCCGCTCGTCAAACTGTTCGATTTCCTGCCGCCGTACGTGATCGGCGTGGGGATCGCGATGCTCGTCACCGACAACGACCCCGACTGGCTGGGCATCACGTTGATCGTGGTCGGCGCTGTCGGCAGCGCCGCGTTGCGCCGTGCGGGCGCGCAGAGCCGAAGCAGTTCGACCGCGTGAGGCAAAACGTCACTGATCGGAGCACCGGGTAATAGCCTGATGTGACTGAGGTCACAGACGAGAGGTAGGCGCATGTCGGACGCCGAGAACGAGATCATCTTCGACCGACTCGCGCACTGGGCGCAGGTCCGACCGGACGACGTCGCCGTGCAGTTCCAGGGCGCCGAGTACACGTGGTCCGGGTGGCGCGACCGGATCCTGCACATCGCGGGAGCGCTGGCGGAAGGCGGGATCGGGGCGGGCGACACGGTCGCGTTCGTCGACAAGAACCACCTGTCCTGCCTCGAGGTCACCTACGCCGCCTCCCTCCTCGGTGCGGCGGCCGCGGTGCCGAACTGGCGACTCGCCGGCGAGGAACTCGACTACGTGATCAACGACTGCCGGGCCCGGATCCTGTTCGTGGGCAACGAGTTTCTCCAGCAGATCATGGCGTTGCGGGACCGGCTGACCGGCATCGAGCAGATCATCACCGTCGGCGGGGAACACGACGAGTTCGAGCCGTGGCTCGCCGAGGCGTCCGCCCTGCCGTCGAGGCCCGAGGTGGCCGCGGACGCCACCGCGCTGATCCTGTACAGCTCGGGAACCACCGGCAAACCCAAGGGAGTTCAGCTGACGCACCGCAACCTGGTCGCCCACAGCGTCGCGGTGCTCGACATCCTGCCCGCACGGCACGACGACTGTCTGCTCGTCGCCATGCCGCTGTTCCACGTCGGCGGGAGCTGCTACGCGATCATGGGTGTGCACGCCGGCGCCCGCTGCCATTTCACCCGGGAGGCCGACGCCCCGTCGCTGTTCGCCGCGCTCGCGGCAGGCGCGAACATCGCGTTCCTCGTGCCTCCGGTGATCGCCGGGGTGCTCGCCGCGGGCGAGCAGGCCGTGGCCGCGTTCGGCGCGCTGCACCGCATCACATACGGCGCGGCCCCGATGCCGCTGCCGTTGCTGCGCAGCGCGCTCGCCGCCTGGCCGGAGGCGGAATTCGTCCAGGTGTACGGAATGACCGAGTGCGCGGGTGTGGTCACCGCACTCCTGCCGGAGGTGCATCGCGACGAGTCGCAGGAGGCGCGGATGGCGTCGGCGGGACAGCCCATTCCCGGTGTGGAGATGCGCATCGTGGACCCGGCCACCGCCGAGGACGTCGCGACCGGTGAGACCGGGGAGTTGTGGTGGCGGTCGGACCAGCGCACGCCCGGCTATCTCGGCAAACCCGAGGCGACGGCGGAGGCGATCACCGCGGACGGGTGGTTGCGCAGCGGCGACATGGGCCGCGCGGACGCCGACGGTTTCGTGTTCGTCGAGGACCGGCTGAAGGACATGATCATCACCGGCGGCGAGAACGTGTACTCCCCCGAGATCGAACGGGTCCTCGTCGAACACCCGGCGGTGGCGGAGGTGGCGGTGATCGGCGTGCCCGACGACCACTGGGGTGAGACGGTCAAGGCCGTCGTGGTGCCGGTGACCGGGATCAGTATCGAACCGGACGAACTGATCCACTACACCCGTCAGCGCCTGGCGAAGTTCAAGTGCCCGACGACGGTCGACGTCGTCGACCTGCTGCCGCACAACCCCACCGGCAAGGTCCTCAAGCGGGAACTGCGCGCGCCGTACTGGAAGGACCGCACCCACAAGCTCGTGTGACCGCCGTCCATACTGGGACCGTGACCGTTCGATGCCCCTGCCTGCTCGGTGAACCGTACGACGAGTGCTGCGGGAGGTACCACCGCGGCGAGGCGAAGGCGCCCACGGCCGAGCGCCTGATGCGTTCCCGGTTCAGCGCGTTCGCGGTCCTGGACGCCGACTATCTCCTCGCGACGTGGCATCCGAGCACGCGGCCCGCGGGTCTGGACCTCGATCCCGGGCAGCGCTGGACCCGCCTCGACATCCTGGGCACGACCGGCGGCGGCCTGCTCGACACCACCGGCACCGTCGAGTTCCGTGCCCACTACGTCCTGGACGGCCATCGCGAATCGCTGCACGAGAACAGCCGATTCGTCCGCGAGAACGGCGACTGGCTGTACCTGGACGCGATCGCGACGCCACGCTCGGGGCTCCCCCGACTCTGATCGGCTCCGGCTTACGATCGGAACATGATCAACCACCGGATCGGTCCCTTCGCTGTGTTCGCCGCCTGCTCGCTGGCCGCCTTGACGCTCACCGGATGCTCGGAGTCGAACTCCGCCAGCAGTGCGGCGGCGACGTCGCCGGCCGCCGCGGCCACCACGAGCAGCGCCGTCGAATCCGAGTCGGCGCCGATCCCGACCGACGCGTCACCGAAGTCGTCTGCGGCGTCCGACTCCGCCAAGCTCACCGTCACCGATGTTCGCGTCGGCGCGCACGAGGGATTCGACCGCGTCGTGTACGAACTGGGCGGCAAGGGCACGCCGGGGTGGCGAGTCGAATACGTGGACCAGGCCGTGCAGGACGGCAGCGGCAAGACGATCCCCGTGTCGGGCAACGGCATCCTGCAGGTACAGATCGACGGCTCGGCGTACCCGTTCGACAGCGACGTGGAGGGATACTCGGGTCCCAACCCGGTGCCCGGTGTTCCCGGCGGCACCGTGACCGAGGTCAACGGCGCGCTCGTGTTCGAAGGCGTCACCCAGTCGTTCATCGGCGTGACCGCGCCCGGCCGTCCGTTCACGGTGTCTGCGCTGTCGAATCCGACGCGGGTGGTCGTCGACATCGCGAAGTGACGGTCCCGCCGTCGACTTGACCTCGAGTTAAGTTGAGGTTCTACCGTCGTGTCATACCCCGGCTCTACCGTGGGGGGACAGCGACAGGAGGCCGCCGGCATGAGCATGGAAGTCACGGCGTGGAACGCGATGTACAACGCGATGCACGCCCAGGAAGATCGACGCCCCTTCTCCCGGACGACGTTGCGGCGGATCGCCCGTTTCGCGCGGCCGCACCGCCGCAACCTCGCGTGGTACCTACTGCTCAGCGTCGTCACGGCAGCGCTGGCCGTGGCCACCCCGGTGCTGGCGGGCCGCGTCGTGAACGCCATCGTCGGCGGCGACGCGGTGTCCGTGATCGTGCGTCTCGCGGCGCTCATCGCGGTCATCGCCGTCCTCGAATCCGCGCTCGCGCTGTGGACGCGGTGGTTGTCGGCGAGCATCGGCGAGGACCTGATCCTCGACCTGCGCACCGCCGTGTTCGACCACGTGCAGCGGATGCCGGTCGCGTTCTTCACCCGCACCCGCACCGGCGCGCTGGTCAGCCGCCTCAACAACGACGTGATCGGTGCGCAGCGCGCGTTCAGCGACACCCTGTCGGGTGTGGTGTCCAACCTGGTCACGCTCGGCATCACGCTGATCGTGATGATCGGGATCTCCTGGCAGATCACGCTGTGCGCACTGCTGCTACTGCCCATCTTCGTCCTACCCGCCCGGACGATGGGCGCACGGCTCGCACAACTCAATCGTGAAGCGGCCAACCACAACTCGGTGATGAGCACACAGATGACCGAGCGGTTCTCGGCGCCGGGCGCCACCCTCGTCAAACTGTTCGGCCGTCCCTCCGAGGAGTCCGCCGAATTCGCGGTCCGTGCTCGGCGGGTGCGGAACATCGGCGTCCGCACGGCCATGCTGCAGTCGGTGTTCGTCACCGCGCTCACCCTCGTCTCGGCGCTCGCGCTGGCCCTCGTCTACGGGCTGGGCGGGTTCTACGCTCTGCGCGGACAACTCGACGCGGGAGCCGTCGTCGCGATGGCGATGCTGCTCACCCGCCTGTATTCGCCCCTCACCGCACTGGCCAGCGCACGCATGGACGTGATGAGCGCGCTGGTGAGCTTCGAGCGCGTGTTCGAGGTCCTCGACCTGAAGCCGCTGATCGCGGAGAAGCCCGACGCCGTCGCGGTGCCCGACGGCCCGGTGTCGGTGGAGTTCGACTCCGTGGAGTTCGCGTACCCCTCGGCCGACAAGGTGTCGCTGGCGTCGCTCGAAGAGGTCGCGACCCTCGACACCCGCGGCGGCGTGGAGGTGCTGCACCGACTGTCGTTCCGCGCCGAACCCGGGCAGATGGTCGCCCTGGTGGGGTCGTCCGGGGCCGGCAAGTCCACCATCGCCCAGCTCGTTCCCCGGCTCTACGACGCGGACGCGGGCTCGGTGAAACTCGGTGGGGTCGACGTGCGGGACCTGACCGCCGACTCGGTGCGGGCCACCGTCGGCATGGTGACCCAGGACGGGCATCTCTTCCACGACACCGTGCGGGCCAACCTCCTGCTCGCCCGTCCCGGCGCCACGCCGGCGGAACTCGCGGAGGTCCTGGAGCGGGCACGGCTCACCGACCTCGTCGCCGCCCTGCCCGACGGCCTCGACACGGTGGTCGGCGAACGCGGCTACCGACTGTCGGGCGGCGAACGCCAGCGGCTGACCATCGCCCGCCTGCTGCTCGCGCATCCACGGGTGGTCATCCTCGACGAAGCGACGGCGCACCTGGACTCCACGTCCGAGGCCGCCGTGCAGGAGGCACTGGGCGAGGCCCTCACCGGCCGGACGGCTGTGGTGATCGCCCACCGGTTGTCGACCGTCCGCGCGGCCGATCTGATCCTCGTGGTCGAGGCCGGCCGCATCGTCGAACGCGGCACACACTCCGAACTGCTCGCCGCGGGCGGCCGGTACGAAGAGCTGTACCGCACTCAGTTCGACACGGGCACGGTCTCGTCTCCGGCTCTCACCGAGGTGCTGCGGTGAGTCTGCGAATGGCGGAGAGGGGCAAGCCGATCCACTTCGGGCGGTTCCTCGCCTCGTACACCGTCTCGTACACCGCCTTGTCGAGTTCGTAGGCCCGGAGCAACGCCGCCGCCTCCCGCGGATCGGTGCCCGACACCGAGGCGTAGCCCTCACAGAAGGCGTCGGCGTTGCGCTGGGCCCACTCCCTCGCCCGGAAGTCCCGCTGCGACGCCGCGCCCTTCGCCCCCATCGGCACCGAATCGGCCAGCAGATGGTGGGCGGCGTAGTCGAAGGACCGCAGCATCCCCGCGACGTCCCGCAACGGACTGTCCCGTTCGCGTCGCTCGTCCAGCGTCTTGGCGGGCTCGCCCTCGAAGTCGATGAGCAGCCACCGCTCCGGTGTCCGCAGCACCTGACCGAGGTGCAGGTCCCCGTGTATCCGCTGGACGGCGGTGGCGCCCAGCGCTTCCGCCTCGGCGAACTTCTCCCGCACCGCGGCGGCCACCTCCCCCAGTTCGGGGACTATCGCGGTGGCGGCGTCCAGCCTGCGGGTCATCGCCTCCACCGTCGTCGACGCCACCTGCCGCTGCTCCGCACCCAGCGCACGCGCCAGCGTCGAGTGCACCTCGGCGACGGCGGCGCCCATACGATGGGACTCACCGGCGAAGTCCGTCCCCAACTCCGCGGCGTGGAGGTCGGCTTCGATGAGGAGGTCGCGGACGCTGCCGAGCGCCATGCTCCAGCCGTCCGCCGAGTTGGCCTCGAAGTCCTGCACCATCGCGAGGGTGGTGAGAATCCCGGACACGTCCGTCTCCATCCACGCCCGCAACGTGGCCACGTATTCACTGCCCGCCCCGGCGAGCGCCAGATGGAGTTCCACGTCGGGATTCACCCCGGGGGTGACCAGACGGAAGATCTTCATCAGCAGCTTCTCGCCCAGCACCACCGACGTGTTCGACTGCTCCGCGCCGAGCGTCCGCCCGCGCAGCCCCGGTTCGATCACCGTGCCCGGCACGGTCTTCAACTGCACCGGACCGGAACCCTGCGCCTCGGCGAGCAGGTCCGCGTACAGCGTGATGACCTCCGCATCGTGCAGGCCGTCGTACGCGATCATGGCGTTGCCGTCGCCGTCCGGCAGCGCCCAGGGTTCGAGGTCCTCGGGCAGATGACTGCGGAACCCCAGCGGCACCTGGTACACCTGCGCCGGACCCGACTCGAATTCCACCGCCACCAGCAGGTGTTCGGCGGAGAACCCGAAGACCGCGGTCAGCTCGTGGCGCAGCAGGATCCGCACGGCCGAGATGGTGTTGCCCTTGGCGGCGAACCACCGCCGGTCCGGCAGCCAGCGCTCGAGTTGCCGCTCGAGGGTCTCGTCGGGAATGCGTCCGAGGGTGGGTTCGTTCACTGTTGCACCGCCTGTTCCGCTTCACTGCTGACCGGGTGTCCGCTCACCGCGCCGTCGGATGTGGGATCCGGTTGCAACGCGAACCAGAAGAAGCCGTGGCCGGGCAGCGTGATCATGTACCCGTCGTCCCCGATCGAGGGAAAGGGGACGGAACCGGTGAGCTCCACCGGGATTCGGCCGGCGAACGGGGAGAGGTCCAGGATCACCGCCTGCGGGAACCGGGACAGGTTGTTGACGCACAGGATCACGTCGCTGTACGGACGGTCCCGGTTCGGCGGGGTCTCCCGCACATACGACAGGACGGCGGGGTTCGCGCTGCCGAGTTCGGTGAACGAGGCCGTTCCGAACGCCGGATGCTGTTTGCGGACCTGGATCAGCCGGCGGGTCCAGTGCAGCAACGAGTTGGTCGAGTTCATCTGCGACTCGACGTTCACCGACTGATAGCCGTACGTCGGATCCATGATGACCGGCAGGTACATTCGCGCCGGGTCGGCGCGGGAGAATCCGGCGTTGCGGTCGGGCGTCCACTGCATCGGCGTCCGCACCGAGTCCCGGTCGCCGAGCCAGATGTTGTCGCCCATGCCGATCTCGTCGCCGTAGTAGAGGACGGGCGAACCCGGCAGGCTCAGCAGCAGCGCGGTGAACAGCTCGAGCTGGTTGCGGTCGTTCTCGAGCAGTGGCGCGAGGCGTCGCCGGATGCCGATGTTCGCCTTCATCCTCGGATCCTGCGCATACTCGGAATACATGTAGTCGCGCTCCTCGTCCGACACCATTTCGAGCGTCAGCTCGTCGTGGTTCCGGAGGAAGATCCCCCATTGGCACGAACTCGGAATCGGCGGGGTCTGCGCGAGGATCTCGGAGATCGGAAAACGGTTCTGCCGCCGCACCGCCATGAAGATCCGCGGCATCAGCGGGAAGTGGAACGCCATGTGGCACTCGTCGCCGACGTTCGGCTCCCCGAAGTACTCCACGACGTCCGACGGCCACTGGTTGGCTTCGGCGAGCAGTGCCCGACCCGGGTACTCGGCGTCCATGACGGCCCTGCACCTCTTGAGGAACGCATGGGTCTCGGGCAGGTTCTCGCAGTTGGTGCCCTCCCGCTCGAACAGGTAGGGCACCGCGTCCAGCCGGAAGCCGTCGATGCCGAGGTCCAGCCAGAACCGCAGCACGTCGATCATCGCGTCCTGGACGCCGGGATTGTCGTAGTTCAGGTCCGGCTGATGGGAGAAGAAGCGGTGCCAGTAGTACTGCCCCCGCACCGGATCCCACGTCCAGTTGGACGTTTCCGTGTCGACGAAGATGATGCGCGCGTCGGGATACCCTTCGTCGCGGTCGGACCAGACGTAGAAGTCGCCGTACGGGCCGCCGGGGTCGTTGCGCGACTCCTGGAACCAGGCGTGGGTGTCGGACGTGTGGTTCATGACCAGGTCGGTGATGACCCTGATCCCGCGGCGGTGCGCCTGATCGAAGAGCTGGACGAAGTCCTCGACCGTCCCGAATTCCGGGAGCACGGCACGGAAGTCGCGGATGTCGTATCCGCCGTCGCGGAGCGGTGAGTCGTAGAACGGCGGCAGCCACAGACAGTCGACGCCGAGCCAGGACAGGTAGTCGAGTTTCGACGTCAGCCCCCGGAGATCGCCCGTGCCGTCCCCCGAGGAATCGAAGAACGCGCGCACCAGAACCTCGTAGAACACCGCGGTCTTGAACCACTCGTTGTCGACCTGCAGTTCTCTGGCGTGGAAGAAGTCCTCGGACCGGGCCTCGATGAGGTGGCCTTCCAGGTCGTGCTCCGGCGGGACGGCACCCTCACGGGACGGGTCGGCGTGGGCGGACGAGGAATCTTCCAGGGGCATGAGCACCTCGGTGTGCGACTCGATCACAGGAACGGGGACGTTCCCCGGACACCTGCCTCGATCGTAGGGCGGGTCCGCCCGCACCGCTGGGAACGCGCCCAGCCGGACACGCCGCCCGCCGAAGATGTCGACAATTCCCGATCGAGGACAGTAGGTGTCCGCTATCCGCGCAACACTGGATGCATGAACGAGACACCCAGCACCCCGGCCCCCATTTCCGACGAGCGCGGACTCCTGCTGCTCATGCTGGACAACCAGCGCACCGCGTTCCGCAACGCGGTGTCCGGCCTGACCGAGGAGCAGGTCCGCAGCGTGCCCAGCGCCAGCGAGATGAGCCTCGCGTCCGTCCTCAAACACGTGATCGACGGCGAAGAGGCGATGACCTCCCGCATCACCGGGACCCCGCGCGGTGGCGGCGACGATCCGGTGGCCGCGTGGATGGCCGCATGGAACGTCGCCGAGGACGAGACCGTCGACGTCCTCCTCGCCCGCTTCGATGCCGCCCAGCGCGCCACCGAGGCCGCGGTCGCCGCCGAAACCGACCTGGACCGTGACGTCGACCTGCCCGCCGATGTCGCGCAGTGGATGGCACCTGGAGTCGTGTTCACGGTCCGCTACATGCTGCTGCACCAGATCGAGGAACTCGCCCGGCACGCCGGTCACGCCGACATCATCCGGCAGTCCCTCGACGGCGCGCGGGCCGATACGCTGGCCGGCGGCGGTAGCTGGTCCTGACTGATTCCCCGCTCTCGGGTAAATTCTCCGCTCGGGCGGCGCTGCAGAGCTGCCCGGACGAGACAACGAGGAGTTCAGGTGGACGGTATGAGCGTGATGCGACGCACGATCGCGGCGGCAACGGTCGGTATCGCGACCTTCGGCCTCGCGGGCACGGCAGCGGCAGACCCGGCCACCCCCGACGTCCCCGGACTCGCCGAACTCCGCACCCAGGCCGTCAAGCCCGAGGAGAAGGCCGCGGTCGAGGCGCTGGCCACGTCGACCGTGCTGCGAGACGTCGCGGGCGAGTACACCCCATTCCTGTACACGGCACCGACCGTGGGCTGCGGCACCGTCGCACCGGTCACGCTGACGGTGGCGTCGGGCACCACCGGGCCGACCGCCGAGGTGAAGGCGAACGAGATCAGCTTCCAGGCGCTCTCCGCCTATCCCGGGGTCGTGAAGTCGTCGGGACTGAACGTCGCGTGGATCAACACCGGCACCGGCGCCAGCGGCATCCTGCCCCTCGACGGGCTCACGGAAGGCGGCTACCCCGCACTGAACAAGGTCGTGACGACGGGCGCGGGCACCGTGGTGGCGTCGATCTTCGGCACCGTCGGCTACACCAACGCCACCTGCTACGTGCTGCCGACCGTCGGTTCGTTCTTCGTTCCCGAGGAGGGGCCGCTGCCTGCCGAGGCGGCACAGCCCGCCCCGGCCCCCGCTCCCCCGGCGTAACCGCCGGAGACCCCGGTCAGGGCCGCGCGAGGACTACTCGCGCGGCCTTTTCCTGTTGTCCCGGTCGCGCTGGAACTTCCCGCCGGCCCGATCGTCGCGGCCACCGCGGCCCGGACGACCCGCCGGCGGCCCCGAGTCGGGCTGCAGCTGAATCAGCACACCGGAGATCCGGGTACGGCGCAGCGCCTCGAGGGTTTCGCTGGACAGGTCGGCGGGCAACTCCACCAGGCTGTGGTCCGGGCGGATGCTGATGTGCCCGAAGTCGCTGCGCCGCAGCCCACCCTCGTTCGCGATCGCACCCACGATCGCACCCGGCACCACCCGGTGCCGCTTGCCGACGGCGATGCGGTACGTCGCGAGCTCCTGGCCTTCCGGTCCGCGCGAGCGGGTCGGGGGGCCGTCGTCGAAACGGCGCGCCGGGCGTTCGCGGGGCTCACGTTCACGGCGGGGTGCCGGCGGCGGTTCGGGCGCCATGAGGAACGCCTCCCCGTCACGCGACTGCACGGCGAGCGCGGCGGCGATGTCGGCGAGCGGGACGTCGTGCTCCTGCTCGTAGTCCTCGATCATCTTGCGGAACAACGCCAGGTTGTCGGACGTCAGGCTCTCGGTGATCGAGTCGCCGAACTTGGACACCCGCTGCGCGTTGACGTCGTCGACACTGGGCAGCTGCATTTCGGCGAGCGGCTGACGGGTCGCCTTCTCGATGGCCTTGAGCAGGTGCCGCTCGCGCGGTGCCACGAACAGCAGCGCCTCGCCCGCGCGCCCGGCGCGACCGGTGCGGCCGATCCGGTGGACGTACGACTCCGTGTCGTGCGGGATGTCGTAGTTGACGACGTGGGAGATGCGGTCGACGTCCAGGCCACGCGCGGCCACGTCCGTGGCCACGAGGATGTCGAGGGCGCCGCTCTTGAGCTGGCCGATGGTCCGCTCCCGCTGGGCCTGCACGATGTCGCCGTTGATGGCCGCGGCCGAGAAGCCGCGCGAACGCAGTCGTTCCGCGAGGTCCTCGGTGGCCTGCTTGGTGCGCACGAAGATGATCATCGCCCCGAAGTCCTCGACCTCGAGGACACGCGTGAGGGCGTCGAGTTTGCGCTGGTGCGCCACCTGGACGTACCGCTGCGAGATGTTCGACGCCGTCGACGTCTTCGACTTCACGGTGATCTCGACCGGGTCGTGCAGGTACTGCTTCGAGATCTTGCGGATGGCACCCGGCATGGTGGCCGAGAACAGGGCGACCTGCTTGTATTCGGGAGTGTCGGAGAGGATGCGCTCGACGTCCTCCTGGAAACCCATCTTCAGCATCTCGTCGGCCTCGTCCAGAACGAGGTAGGCGAGCTTGGACAGGTCGAGGGTGCCCTTCTCCAGGTGATCGATCACCCGGCCGGGCGTGCCCACGACGACGTGTGCGCCGCGCCGGAGCCCCGACAGCTGGACGCCGTAGCTCTGCCCGCCGTAGATCGGCAGCACGTGCAGGCCCGGGATGTGGGCGGAGTACTTGCCGAACGCCTCCGCGACCTGCAGCGCCAATTCGCGGGTCGGCGCGAGGACCAACGCCTGCGGCGACTTCTGCGTCAGGTCGATCTTGGAGAGGATCGGCACCGCGAACGCAGCGGTCTTGCCGGTGCCGGTCTGCGCGAGGCCGACGACGTCGTTGCCTGCGAGGAGCGGCGGAATGGTGGCGGCCTGGATCGGCGAGGGCGACTCGTAGCCCACATCGGACAGTGCCTTCAAGACCCGATCGTCGATGTCGAGGTCGGCAAAAGTGGGGGGTTCGGGGTCACGCTCGATATCACTCATTGACCAGCAGTTTAGTGCACGAGTCCACACCGCAACGCCACGCCGCGGAAATACGCGGCGACCGGGACGGGAGACGCCTCCGCCCGGTCGTCGCCTAGCGTGGACGGCATGGTCGATGTCGCTGTCATTCAGTTCGCTCCCGGTCAGGACAAGCAGGAGAACCTGCGCACGGTCCGCACGCTCGCCGCCGAGGCCGCGGGCCGCGGTGCGAAGGTGGTGTTGGCGCCGGAGTACGCGATGTTCACGGCGCCCAGAACGGACGAGCGGATCGTCGCATCGGCCGAGGCCCTGGACGGCGAGTTCGTCGGCGGGCTGGCCGCGACCGCGAAGGAACTCGACGTCCATCTGGTGGCGGGAGTCAACGAGGCGCTGCCCGGGGACGATCGCATCTCCAACACCCTCGTCGCGCTCGGGCCCGGCGGCGACATCGTCGCCACCTACCGCAAACTGCACCTGTACGACGCGTTCGGCTACAAGGAATCCGACGTCATCCGCGCCGGGGAGATCGGCACCCCGGAGACCTTCGCCGTCGACGGCCTCACGTTCGGCATGCAGACCTGCTACGACCTCCGGTTCCCCGAAGTCACCCGCCGCATCGTCGACGCGGGCGCCGACGTGCTGCTGCTGCCGGCCCAGTGGGTGCCCGGACCGCTCAAGGAGGACCACTGGTCGATCCTGATCCGGGCGCGCGCCATCGAGAACACCGTGTATGTGGCGGCCGCCGATCAGAGCGCGCGCACCGGGGCCGGGAACAGCATGATCATCGATCCGATGGGTGTGACCCTCGTGTCGCTCGGTGAGCGGGTGGGCACCGCGGTCGCGTCCGTCGATGCGGAGCGGATCACCGAGGTGCGGGAGAAGAACCCCGCCCTCGCCCTGCGCCGATTCACCGTCAGCGAGATCTGAGCGGCCCGATCGGGAGTAGCGTCGGAGACGAACCGTTCTCCACGATCACGGAGCGTTCGATGTTCTACACCAGTCGCGCCGACGCCGGTCGCCGACTGGCCGCCGCACTGGACCACCTGCGCGGAACCGACCTGGTGGTGCTCGGCCTGCCGCGCGGCGGCGTCCCCGTCGCCTTCGAGATCGCCGCGGCCCTGTCGGCCCCACTCGACGTCGTGCTCGTCCGCAAGCTGGGCGTCCCGTGGCAGCCGGAACTCGCGATGGGCGCCATCGGCGAGGGTGAATCCCGGGTGATCAACGACGACGTTCTCCGTATCGCCCGGGTCAGCAAGACGTCGCTCGCGATGGTGGAGGCGAAGGAGCGCCACGAGCTCGAGCGGCGGGCACGGGTGCTGCGCGGCGGCCGACCCCGGGCGTCGCTGAGAGGCCGCATCGCCGTCCTCGTCGACGACGGCATGGCCACGGGCGCGACCGCGGCGGTGGCCTGCCAGTCGGTGAAGAAGCTGGGCGCGGCCCGGGTGATCGTCGCGGTGCCGGTGGCCGCGCCCGAGGCCGTCGGCCGTCTGCGCGTGACCGCCGACGAGGTGGTCTGCCCATACACCCCAGCCGATCTCGGCGGTGTCGGCGCCGCGTACGCCGATTTCCATCAACTCTCGGACAGCGAGGTCACAGACCTGCTGACGCCCCACTGACGGTCGTTCTCGAGGAATCTTCAGCTCCGGTGCAACGTTCCCGGAGGCCCTGTCGATACACCGGACAGAGCACAGAACAGACTGCCTTTGGAGGATCTCGTGACCGTCTCTGCCGATACCGTCGAAACCGTCGTCACCGCATGCCGCGACCGATTGGGCGACCCGTCCGGCTGGGTCACCTCCGATGCCTATCGGCACAGCCTCGCGCTCTGCATCATCGAATCGGTGCAGTCGAGCGCCGGGCACAGCGAGGTCGCCGTCGTCGACCGCTACCTGGCGTACCGGCGGGCACACCCCGATCAGCCCCTCACCGACGGTGCCCGCGATCTCCTGCGCACGTTCGAGGAGGCGGGCAGCTCGGATCAGTGGGCGGGCAAGGTCGGATCGTACAAGCGCCGGTACACCGCCACCGGCGTGCCGATCGAGGCGCGTCACATCCAGCTGGCGGCGGAGCGGCTCCACCAGCTCCGCATCAACAGCATCGACGACCTGCTGGAGGCCGCCCGGGACGAAGCCGCCCTGGAGCAGATCCACGACGCGTGGATCGAGGTGTGCGGGGAGAGCAGCGACGTCACGTGGGCGCACTTCCTGATGCTCGCCGGCATCCCCGGGGTCCGGCCGAATCGGGTGGCGGACGTCTTCATCAGCGGTGCGCTCGGCATCTCGGAAGCCACCGACGACGGTCTGGCCGAGGAGATTCTCGAGGCGACCGCGACGGAACTCGGTGTCGATCCGGACCAGTTGAACTACGCGATCCGGCGCTGGCTGTCCGCGAACTCGCGCCGCCTCGAAGAGGCCGCCTGAGTTATCAGTTTACGACGAGTTACACTAATCTCCGCTGGTCAGAACAGAAATACACATAACGGACATCAACCCTGGTGCGAAACTAGGACAAATGTGATCGAATGCACATCCGTCATGTCGTTTCAGTGGAGGGGTCATAGTGCGTGAATTCTCGGTACCGCAGTCGTTCTCAATTCCGGAGGACGCCTCCATGGCGGACACGGTCTTCCGTCATGCCGAGGAAGACCCGAAGTTCGTTCCGTTCAAGCGCCCGGGCAGCGGTGGGTGGGTAGACGTCACCGCCGCCGAGTTCGCGGAGCAGGTCTCCGCCGTCGCGAAGGGTCTCATCGCGTCCGGCATCGAACTCGGTGACCGCGTCGCGATCCTCTCCGCGACCCGGTACGAGTGGGTCGTCGTCGACTACGCGATCTGGACGGCAGGCGGGTGCACCGTCGCCATCTACGAAACGTCCGCACCCGATCAGGCCAAGTGGATCCTCGAGGACTCCGGCACGTCGCTGCTGGTCGTCGAGAACGCGAAGCACGCCGACGCGCTGAAGGTCGTCACCGACGCCGCGCCGGACCTGCGTGAGGTGCTGCAGATCGAGGGCGAAGCGACGGGGAATACCTCGAACGCGATCGCGGAACTGTCGAAGCGCGGCGAGAGCGTCACCGACGAGCAACTGCACGAGCGTCGCCACCAGGTGCGCGCGTCGTCCCCCGCGACCCTCATCTACACGTCGGGCACCACGGGCCGCCCCAAGGGCGTGCAGCTGACGCACTCCAACTTCTACGCGGAGTCCGCGGCCGTGAAGCTGGCGCTCAGCGACGCGATGTACGCGGGCAGGCGCACCCTGATGTTCCTGCCCCTCGCGCACGTCTTCGCCCGCGCCATCTCGTTCGGGGCGTTCGACGCCAAGGTCACGGTCGCGCACACCGCCGACCTCACCACGCTGCTCGACCAGTTCGCCGCGTTCAAGCCGCACTTCATCCTGTCGGTGCCGCGTGTGTTCGAGAAGGTGTACAACTCCGCCAAGCAGAAGGCGTACGACGGCGGCAAGGGCAGCATCTTCGAGAAGGCGTCCGCCACCGCGATCGCGTACAGCGAGGCGCAGGACACCGGCGGCGCCGGGCTCGGCCTCAAGCTCAAGCACGCCCTGTTCGACAAGCTCGTCTACTCGAAGCTGCGCACCGCACTCGGCGGCGAGTGCGACCGCGCCGTCTCCGGTGGCGCCGCACTCGGCGCACGCCTCGGTCACTTCTTCCGCGGCATCGGCGTCCCGGTGTACGAGGGCTACGGTCTCACCGAGACCAGCGCCGCCGTCTCGGTGAACACCACCCGCGCGCAGAAGGTCGGCACCGTCGGCAAGCCGATCGACGGCCACGCCGCGAAGATCGGCGAGGACGGCGAGCTGCTCCTGAAGGGTCCCGTCGTGTTCGGCGGGTACTGGCACAACGATCAGGCCACCGCGGATTCGATCCGGGACGGCTGGTTCCACACCGGCGACCTCGGCTCGATCGACGAAGAGGGCTACATCTCGATCACCGGCCGCAAGAAGGAAATCATCGTCACCGCGGGCGGCAAGAACGTCGCGCCCGCGGTCCTCGAGGACGCCCTCCGCGCGCACCCGCTGATCAGCCAGTGCCTCGTGGTCGGAGACGGCAAGCCGTTCATCGGCGCGCTCATCACCCTCGACTCCGAGACCCTCCCGGGCTGGAAGGAACGCCACGGGCTGGCCGCCGACACCCCCGTGTCCGAACTGGTCAAGAACCCCGACCTGGTCGCCGAGATCGACGAGGCGGTGGCCGAGGGCAACAAGAAGGTGTCCAACCCGGAGCGGATCAAGAAGTACCGCATCCTCGAGGTCGACTTCACGCAGGAGACCGGTGAGCTCACGCCCACACTGAAGCTCAAGCGGAACGTCATCCACAAGGAGCACGGCGCGGCCATCGAGGCCATCTACGCGTAGAGCGGCTCCGCCGCCCGTGAGTGGTCAGGGAGTCCCTGCACTCCTGCGCCACTCACGGGCGCGCAGCGCCCAGCACGAAATCGCGGACCACCGCGGTGACGGCGGCGTGGACCTTCTCGTGCAGCAGGTCGTGTCCGGCGTCGTCGAACTCCCGTAGTTCGAGCCCCGCGATGCCCGCCGCCCAGTCCCGGACGGGGTCGATCGGTGCGATGCGGTCGTCGACGCCGTGCACGGCGAGCAGCGGCATCGCCAGCGCCCCCAGCGCGTCCGCCGTCTGCTGCACGGCGGCCGTCTTCGGGGTCCCGCACAGAATCGCGCCCCGGAATCCGAGGTCGGCGCGCAGGAGAAGTTCCATCGAGACGGCGGCGCCGAGGGAATGCCCCATCAGCACCAGCGGGACGTCCGGTGCGTGCTGCTCCGCGAGGTGGGTGAGGAGCGCGGCGTCCTCCGCCAGCTCCGCGACGGACCCGGGGCGGTCGCCCTCGGACAGACCGTGACCCGCCTGGTCGATTCCCCACACCCCGATTCCCGCCGGCGTCAGACCACGCGCGAACCGGTGGTAGTGCCCCGTGTGCTGCCCCATCCCGTGCAGAAACACCAACTGGACGACGGGTCCCCCGACCGCGCTCCAGTGCCGGTAGTGGACTCGTCCGGAGTGGCCGTCGAAGAAGGGCATGGCTGCCATTCTGGACGTGTCGCACCCCGATGGCACAATCGGCCGGGTGAACTCACCGGCAGAACTGGGGACGTAGCTGTGTTCCTCCTCGACGACACCATCGTCTACAGCGCGAGCGACCTCGCCGCGGCCGCCACCTGCGAGTTCGCGTTGCTGCGCCGGTTGGATGCCACGCTCGGGCTCGGCGGCGCCGGCACCTCCGCCCCGTCCGTCGACGACGATCCGATGCTGCGACGGACGTCGAGTCTGGGCGACGCTCACGAACATCGCCGGCTCGAGCGGTTCCGCGCCGAGTACGGCGACGGGGTGGTCACCATGGACCGGCCCGAGTACACCACCGTGGGTCTGTTCGACGCGAACCTGGCCACCGTGGAGGCGATCCGCGGCGGCGCCGACGTCGTGTACCAGGGCACGTTCTTCGACGGCCGCTTCCTGGGTTTCTGCGATTTCCTCGTCCGCGACGGCGACACCTTCGCCGTCTACGACACCAAACTGTCGCGGCACGCGAAGGTGCCGGCGCTCCTCCAGCTCGCCGCATACGCGGAAGCGCTCGCCGGCAACGGAATTCCGACGTCCCCGGACGTCCACCTGCTGCTCGGCGACGACAGCGACTCGGCGCACCCGCTCGGCGACATCGTGCCGGTGTACTCCGCGCGCCGCTCCTCGCTCGAACGAATTCTCGACGAGCACCGCGACGAGCAGTCGGTCGCGGAGTGGGGCGACCCCCGGTACACGGCGTGCGGCCGCTGCGACACGTGCACCCCGGAGGTCGAGCAGCACCGCGACCTTCTGCTGGTGGCCGGAATGCGCTCGACGCAGCGGAGCCGGCTGATCGCGGCCGGGATCGGCACTCTCGACGCGCTCGCCGCGCACGCGGGCAGTGTCGAGGGGCTGCCCGAGCGCACCCTGGAATCGTTGCGCGCCCAGGCTGCCCTGCAGTTGCGGCAGGAGTCCTCGGGCACCCCCGAGTTCCAGCTGTACGCCCCGCAGGCCCTGGGTGGGCTGCCGGAACCGGACGACGGCGACATCTTCTTCGACTTCGAGGGAGACCCGCTGTGGGCCGAGAACGGTTCCACCGACTGGGGTCTCGAATACCTCTTCGGCGTGGTCGAGGGCCCCGCCGACGCCGCCGTGTTCCGGCCGTTCTGGGCGCACGACCGCGCGGAGGAGCGGCAGGCGCTCGTCGACTTCCTCGACTACGTGACGGCACGGCGCCGGCAGTACCCGAACATGCACATCTACCACTACGCCGCGTACGAGAAGTCGGCGCTGCTGCGGCTGGCGGGGCGGCACGGCGTCGGCGAGGAGACCGTCGACACCCTGCTTCGCGACAACGTCCTCGTCGACCTGTATCCGGTGGTGCGCGGGTGCCTGCGAATCGGCGAACGGTCCTACAGCATCAAGAAACTCGAACCGTTGTACATGCCGGAGCAGCCGCGCGACGGCGACGTCACCAACGCCGCCGCGTCGGTGGTCGCGTACGCGGACTACTGCGATCACCGCGACAACGGCCGCGACGAGGAGGCCCGCGCACTGTTGCAGGGCATCGCCGACTACAACGAGTACGACTGCGATTCCACGTTGCGGCTGCGCGACTGGCTGATCGGGCAGGCGCGATCGCACGGCGTGGCCCTCCGGCCGCCGGGCGACGGGCCGACCCCGGTGACCGACGAATGCACGCCCACCGAGGCGGCGTTGCGCGAGTTCGCCGGGCACGGGCCGAGCGAGCACCGGGGTCACGACCAGCAGGCCGCCGCACTCATGGCGGCGGCGGTCGGCTATCACCGGCGGGAGCGGAAACCGTTCTGGTGGGCGCACTTCGATCGGCTGGTCGTGCCGCACGACGAGCTGTCGGACATCCGGGACGTCCTGGTGGTGTCGTCCGCGGTCGTCGAGGAGAACTGGCACAAGAGCACCCCTCGGCAGCGGAAGCTGCGCCGGCGCCTCGAGCTCACCGGCCGGTTCGGAACCGGGAGCACGGTGGGGCCCAAGACCACGATGTACGCGCTGTACGACACTCCCGCGCCGGAGGCGGTCGCGGGCGACAACCCGCAGCAGCGGGGAACGTGCACGGTCAACGTGCTCGAGGTCGGGAAGGATGACCGCCGCCGCGACGTGGTGATCGTCGAGGAACTCCTGGGTGGCGAGGAGTACGGGCAGCTTCCGACGGCGATCACCCCCGGGCCACCGATCACGACCGACCGCATCGAATCGGCGATCGCGGTGGCCGCGGACGGCATGTGCTCACCGCTGCCGGAGCTCCCGCTGTGCGCGTCGGTGGACATTCTGCGGCGGTCCGATCCGCGGACCCGGAGCGGCAATCCCCTCCCTGCCGTCGACGGCACGGACTACGCGGGCGCGATCACCGCGGCCCTGCTCGATCTCGAGGACTCGTACGTCGCGGTGCAGGGTCCGCCCGGCACCGGAAAGACGTATACCGGGGCCCGGGTGATCAAGGCACTCGTCGAGCAGCACCACTGGCGGATCGGCGTGGTCGCGCAATCACATTCGGTGATCGAGAACATGCTCGGCGGCGTCGTGAAGGCCGGGCTTCCCGCCGAACTCGTCGCGAAGAAGGACGGGCGGCATCGCGCCGCCACGTGGACCGACATCAGTTCCAACGACTATCCCGGCTTCATCGACCAGGCCGAGGGAACGGGCTGCGTGATCGGCGGGACCGCCTGGGACTTCGCCAATACCGACCGCGTTCCGCCCGGCAGCCTCGACCTGCTGGTCATCGACGAGGCCGGGCAGTTCGCTCTCGCCAACACCATCGCGGTGGGCGGTGCCGCCCGTAATCTCCTGCTGCTCGGCGACCCGCAGCAGCTCCCCCAGGTCAGCCAGGGCACCCACCCGGAACCGGTGGACGCGTCGGCTCTCGGGTGGCTCGCCGAGGGCCACGGGGCGCTGCCCGCGAGCCGGGGCTATTTCCTCGAACGCACGTGGCGGATGCACCCGCAGCTGTGCGCTCCCGTCTCGACGCTGTCGTACGACGGCAAGCTGCGCTCGCAGGAATCGGCCAGTGCCGCACGGCGGCTCGACGGCATCGACGCCGGGGTGCACACCGTCGTCGTCGACCACCAGGGCAATGCCACCCAATCCCCCGAGGAATCGCGGGAAGTGGTCAACCGGATCACGAAGCTGCTCGGATCCGGCTGGACCGACCCCAGCGAGTTCGAGGGCACCCGCCCGCTGGACGAGTCCGACATCCTGGTGGTGGCGCCGTACAACGCGCAGGTCGGGTTGATCGAACGCGACCTGGCCGCCGTCGGCCTCGACAAGGTCGAGGTGGGCACGGTCGACAAGTTCCAGGGGCGGGAGGCGGCCGTCGCCATCGTGTCGATGACCGCGTCCGCGATCGAGGACGTGCCGCGCGGCATGTCGTTCCTGCTGTCGCGGAACCGGATGAACGTGGCGGTCTCCCGCGGCAAGTGGGCGGCGATCATCGTCCGGTCGGAATCGCTGACCCAGTACATGCCGAGCACCCCGGAAGGGCTGACCGAGCTGGGCGCCTTCATGCGGCTCACCGCTCAGCCGAAGCACTGACCTTCGCCGCGGTAGGTGGGCACGGCGGTGCGGGATCCGTCCGACTCGACGAGGTGCACCTCGCCGAACCTCTCGCACATCTCGCCGGCCTTCGCGTGCCGGAACCACACCCGGTCGCCGATACCGAGATCGGCTACCGCTCTTCCGGCCACGGGGGTCTGCACCTCGCCGGCGCCCTCGTTGCGCAGTAGCTTCAGGCCCGTCGGCCACATCGGTGCGGGGACGCGGCTGCGCCCGGCGGGTCCGGAGGCGATGTAGCCGCCGCCGAACAGCGTCGCGATGCCGGGCGCCGGGCGCCGGACCGTCGGGAGGGCGAAGTACAGCGACGGGTGCGGGCGGAACGAGCGGTACCGGTCGAAGAGCGTCGGGACGTACAGTCCGGAACCGGCCGTCACCTCCGTCACGGCCGGGTCGGCGGAGCTCACCTCGAGCGAGCCGGTGCCCCCGCTGTTGACGATCTCGAGCGCCCCGACCTCCGATTGCACGGCGTCCACCACGGCGCCGCGACGGGTCGCGAGTTCCTTGGCGGACGCCCGCTTCATCCAGCCGATCGGCGGACCGGAGTCGGGCAGTCCCGCGATCTGCGCTTCGTAGAACATGACTCCGACGACGGCGAACCCCCGCGCGGCGGCGCGTTGCGCGAGCGCGGCGACGGCGGACGGGTCGCGGAGCGGGGACCGGCGGACTCCGATGTGGACGGGCCCGAGCCGCAGCGACGCATCCACGTCGATGCACAGCCGGGCCCGGAGGGACGTCGTGCCGGCGGCGGCCGCCACGAAGTCGAGGTGGTCGTCGCTGTCGACCATGAGGGTGATCCGGTTCAGCAGTTCCGGGTCGGCGGCCAGTTCGGCGAGGGCCCCGCGGTCGGCCGTCGGGTAGCCCATGAGGATGTCCTGCGCGCCGTGCCGGGCGAGCCAGATCGCCTCGCGGAGCGAGTACGCCATGATCCCGCGGAAGCCCCCGGCCGCGGTGAGATCCTCGCCCAGGGCGACCTGGAGTACCGCACGGCAGCGGACGGATTTGCTGGCGACCCGGACCGGAGTGCCGCCGGCGCGCCGGACCAGGTCGGCGGCGTTGGCGCGCAGCGTGGTCAGGTCGAGCGCGGCCAACGGCGGGTCGACCTCGGTGGTCGAGGCGATGAGACGGTCGAGCGTGGGCGTCACAGTTCGTCCAATCGTCGTGCATCGATCTGCGACGCCAGTCAACCATCGAGTTGGACGATTGTCCAGATCGATCGGGCCGGATCAGGCCTGCTCGACCGCCTTCGCCGTGATCACCTGCACCATCTCGTCCAGCGCCGCGATCATCGCCTCACTGTCCCGGTCGACGAGCCACCGCAGCACGAGGCCGTCCAGCATGGCCAGCCCGAACCGCGCGATCGCCTCGACCGGAGTGCCCCAGCCGACGCCGGCGATCCGCGCGCACTCGGCGAGGAACTCGATCGCCTCCTCGTCCATCGTCCGGTACTGCTGACCGGCGATGTCGCCGGCCCGCTCGCTCCCGGACGCCCGGTGCCGCAACGCCTGCGCGGTGATCTCGTACGTCAGCAACTGCCGGTCCGGGGTGGCCTCGATGATCGGCCACATCCCGCTGATCCCGATGTGGAGCAGTTCTCGCAGACCGTCGATCCCGCGCAGGTCCGGAGCGTGCCGCACCTGACCGAACGCCAGCCGCATCGACGCGCTGAGCTGCAGAACCAGGCTCTCGCCCATCGCGGCGAGGAGTTCTTCCTTGCTCTCGAAGCAGTAGTGCACCACACCCAGAGAGACACCCGCCTCCTCCGCCACGGCACGCACCGTGACCGACGCGACGCCGCGCTGCTCCGCGATGGACAGCGCCGACTCGACGAGTTGGGCACGACGTTCATCCGCAGGAAGCCTGTTCAGCATCCTCTGATCGTAGAACCTGCGGGAGACTCCCCCGCGACCAACACGGACGCCCGACCGACCCGATATTTGCCTGGACGAGCGTCCAGGTTCATGATGGGCGAATGGCACAGGACACATGGCGCAACTGGGCGGGCACCGAGACGGCGAACCCGCTGCGGTTCGCGACCCCACGCTCGGTGGAGGACCTCTGCGCGCTCGTCAGCGGTGCCGCGCGGCAGGGCCAGCGGGTCAAGGCCGTGGGGTCGGGCCACTCCTTCACCGGGGTCGCCGTCACCGACGGCATCCTGGTCAGCCTCGACGCCCTCACCGGCATCGAATCGGTCACACTCGACGAACCGGCGGGCGCCCTCGTCACCGTCCTCGCGGGCACGCGACTGCACGATCTGAGCGAGCAACTCTGGCACCGCGGCCTGGCCATGATCAACCTGGGCGACATCGACGTGCAGTCCGTCGCGGGCGCACTGTCTACCGGAACACACGGCACCGGAGCACGTTTCGGAGGTCTCGCCACCCAGGTTCGCGCCCTGCAGGTGGTGCTGGCCGACGGCTCGGTGGCCGACTGCTCCCCCACCGAGAACCCCGGACTGTTCGAGGCGGCACGCCTGGGCCTCGGCGCGGTCGGCATCATCTCGAAGGTCACGATCCAGTGTGTGCCGCACTACGTGATGCACGCCGTCGAGAAGCCGGAGTCACTCGATGCCACCCTCGACCGTCTCGACCACGACCGCGCCACGGTCGACCATTTCGAGTTCTACTGGTTCCCGCACACCCGCCGCGTCCTGACGAAGCGCAACACCCGGTTACCCGGCGACACCCCGACGTCTCCCCTCCACCCGGTCCGCGCCTACGTCGACGACGAACTGCTCTCCAACGTCCTGTTCGAGGGCATCAACAGGGTGGCGGGCCTTGCGCCGTCGACGATTCCGAAGATCAACCGGCTCTCGTCGCGCATGCTGAGCGCGCGCGAGTTCACCGACCGCAGCTACCGCGTCTTCGCGTCGGAACGCCGGGTCAAGTTCCGCGAGATGGAGTACGCGGTGCCCACCGAGGCACTTCCGGACACGCTCGCGGCGATCGACTCGTGGGTGGAGAAATCCGATTTCACGGTCGCGTTCCCCGTCGAGGTCCGCTTCGCGGCGGGTGACGACGTCTGGCTGTCGACGGCGAACGGGCGGGACACGGCCTACATCGCGGTGCACCAGTATCACCGCCGCGACCACGAACCGTACTTCTCCGCGGTCGAGGCCATCGCCCGTGAGGTGGACGGGCGGCCGCACTGGGGCAAGATGCACGGCCGCACCGCCGAGGACCTGCGGCCGGCGTACCCGAACTTCGACGAGTTCCTCGCCGTCCGGGACAAGTACGATCCCGAGCGAATGTTCGGCAACGCGTACCTCCGGACCGTCCTCGGTCGCTAACGTGGGATAGGTGGCCTCCAGTCGATCTTTCGACCGTCGCAACTTTCTTCGCGTCGCGGGTGCCTCCGGGGCGGCCGCGTTCGGTGCCGCGATGCTCGGCGCCTGCGGGGAGCGCCTGCACGATCCGGGGGTCCCGCCGCTTCCCGACGGCCTGTCCGTTCCGGGCGGCGCGGCGGTGTCCGAGTTCACGCCCGTCGACAAGGCGACGTGGCGGGTGCAGGGCGATCCGCTGGTCGCCCCGACCGGCGACGGGCCGCTCGCCGGCATGCGCCTGGCGGTGACCGACCTGTATGCCGTTGCGGGACAGCAGATCGGCGCGGGCAGCAGGCGGAGACTCGCCGAGGCGCCCGTCGAAACCGGCACCGCCGCGGTGGTGGCGCGCCTGCTCGGGCAGGGCGCCCGCATCGTCGGCCTGGCGCAGACCGACGACCTCGGTTACGGGCATTCCGGTGTCAACCAGCAATTCGGGACGCCGCCCAACCCCCGCGCCGAGGACCGCCTGCCCGGCGGCGCGACGTCGGGCGCCGCGAGTGCGGTCGCCCAGGGCGGCGCGGACATCGGGCTGGGCGTCGACACCACCGGTTCCGTCCGCATCCCGGCGTCGTATCAGGGCCTGTACGGCTTCGCGCCGTCCCGGGGCGCCGTCGCCACCGACGGACTGTTCCCGCTGTCCCCCACGTTCGACACCCCGGCGTGGGTGTGCAGCGACCTCGACACCCTCGTCGCGGTGTCCGGCGCCGTCCTCCCCCTCACCGCGGAGACCCCGTTCCGCGGCGCTCTCACCTCGGACGGCATCAACGCGGTCGCCGAGGCCGGGGCGCTCGGCGCGGTGCGGCGCGCCCTCACCGCGTGGGAGAAGAGTTCCCTTCCGCGGCTGACGTGGACCGACACGGACATCGGCCGGCTACCCGACTGGTACGACGCCGTCGTCGACGTGCAGGGCTACGAGGCGTGGCGACTGCACGGAGACTGGGTGAGCCAGGCGATGTCGTCGCTCGGCGAGGAACCCGGCCGCAATTTCGCCGACGCGAGCCGCATCTGGGACACGACGTACGGGCGGAAACTGACCATGCTCGCCGAGGCGTCGCAGACGATCACCGCGTATGTGGGTGACAGCCTGCTTTTGCTGCCCGCGACGTCGTCCGTCGCCCCCGAGCGGACGAGTGACCCCGGCGGCGGACGGTTCCGGAACACGATGCGCGCCACCGGAATGCTCACGTGCCTCGCGAGCATCTCGGGGCTCCCCAACGCGACCGTGCCGTTGCGCACCGACGACGGTCGTCCCGTGGGCCTGTGCCTGGTCGGGCCGTACGGCCGCGACCGCGACGTCCTGGCCGTCGCTAAGAGCCTCGGCGACACGGGGCTGACCGACTGACGAACGGGGCCGTCAACCGCGGAGCAGTTGCGCCTTGCGGGCGTCGCTCGCGAACGACCCCGGGATGGAGTTGCGGGCCCGGGTGTCCCGCTCGGCGTCGGTG
>JBCEBZ010000226.1:0-4689 GCA_039206675.1 Rhodococcus sp. (in: high G+C Gram-positive bacteria)
CTGTTCTCGCTGGTGCTGCTGTTCCTCGTCGCCAGCATCTTCGACATCAACGACGGCGTCGCGCTCACCCCGCTGATGGTGTTGTTCCAGCACTTCTTCATCACGCTGTTCCCCGTCGCCGTCATCATGCTCGACCCGGCGCCGCCGGGCCTCATGAACAAACCTCCGCGCGACCCCGGGGTGCCGATCGCCAACCGGAAGGCGTTCACGCAGTGGCTGGCGTACGGCGTCCTGCAGTTCGCCGTCACCCTCGCCGCGATGCTCCTCGCCCCCGGCGACATGAGCACCACCGAGGCGAGCGTCCCGATGACGACGGCGTTCGTGGTGCTGTCGCTCGGGTCGATTCTCGCCGGACTCGTCATGCGCCGCGATCCGGAATCCGGTCTCGCCCCACCGATCCTCGGCGCACTGAAGATCCTCTCGATTCCGGTGGTCGTCACCGTGTTCGCGGTCGAGATCGGGTTCCTCCAGGACCTTCTCATGACCACGTCGCTGACCGGTGGGCAGTGGCTCGCCTGCCTCGGCTGGTCGCTGATCGTCCCGGTGGTCGTGGAGGCGGAGAAGGCTCTGCGCCGCCGGCGTCACGCGCGTCCGACCACCCCGATCGCCACCGCGGCCGCCGTCGACCCGCAACGCGCGCGCTGAGGCCGGCACCATGTCCTGGACCGGAAGCCTCGCACAGTTGCCCGGAATCGCGACGGCACGCCAGTACCGCCGCGAATGGCTGCGCCCCGACATCACCGCCGGACTCGTCCTCACCGCACTGCTCATCCCCGCCGGGATGGGATACGCGGAGGCCGCGGGGCTGCCCGCGTACGCCGGGCTGTACGCCACCATCGTCCCGCTCCTCGCGTACGCCGTGGTGGGGCCGTCGAAAATCCTCGTCCTCGGGCCGGATTCGTCGCTCGCGCCGCTCATCGCCGCGGCGGTCCTGCCGCTGGCCGTCGTCGACGATCCGGAGAGCGCCCTCGCCCTCGCCGGCATCCTGGGCGTCCTGATGGGCCTCATCCTCCTCGTCGGCGGGTTCCTGCATCTCGGCTTCGTGACCGAACTGCTGTCGAAACCCATCCGGCTCGGATACCTGAACGCGATCGCGCTCATCGTCGTCGTCGGCCAGCTACCCAAACTGCTCGGGTTCGACGTCGACGCGTCCGGACTCCTCGGGGAGATCGGCGGGATCGGGCAGGCGGTGTTCGGGGGCGACATCGACCCCGTCGCCGCCGCGGTGGGCCTCGGGTCCCTCGCCGTCATCGTGGCGTTCCGGCTGTGGGTTCCCCGTATCCCCGGCGTTCTGGTGGCGGTGGTCGGGGCGATCATCCTGTCGGCGGCGCTCGGTCTCACCGACGACATCGGGATGGTCGGCGCCCTCCCCGCGGGCCTGCCGCTGCCGTCGTTCGGCGGCGTCGACTGGGGCGACGTGGGACAACTCGTCGGACCGGCCGCCGGGATCGCGTTGATCGCGTTCGCCGACACGGGCGTGCTCTCGCGCACGTTCGCCGCCCGGCGCGGCGAGGACGTCAACGGCAGTACCGAGATGAAGGCCGTCGGCGTCGCCAACATCGCGGGCGGGCTGTTCGGCGGCTTCCCGATCTCGGCCAGCGGATCCCGCACTCCGGTCGCCGAACAGAGCGGCGCTCGAACGCAATTGGCGTGCGTCGTGGGCGCCGTCGCGGTGCTGGTTTTCGTCCTCGTCGCCCCCGGCGTCACCGCCTACCTCCCCGACGCCACGCTCGGCGCCGTGGTGATCGTCGCGGCCACGGCGCTGGTGGACGTGGACGGCATGGTCCGCATGTGGCGGATGAGCAGCGTCGAATTCGGGCTCGCCATCGCCGCGTTCCTCGGGGTCGCCCTGGTCGGGGTGCTGCAGGGCATCCTCGTCGCGATCGGCCTGTCCTTCGTCGCCGTGGTCGCGCAGGCCTGGCAGCCGTACCGCACCGAACTCGTCCGCACCACGGACCGGCCGGGCTTCCATGACGTCGAACGCCACCCCGACGGGCTCCGCACCCCCGGACTGGTACTGGTGCGCTTCGATGCCCCGCTGTTCTTCGCGAACGGTGAGATCTTCGACGAGTACGTGCGTTCGGTGGTGGCGGAGGCACCGACCCGGGTCGAGTGGGTCGTGGTCGCCGCCGAGCCGATCACCGGACTCGACACCACCGCCGTCGACGAACTCGTCGACCTCGACACCTACCTCGAAGGCAAGGGAATCCACCTCGCATTCGCGGAGATGAAGGGCCCGATCAAGGATCGGCTCATCCGGTTCGGGGTGGGCGACCGGTTCGACTCCACGCACTTCTACCCGACCATCGAGTCCGCGGTGGAGGCATTCCGCGCCCGGGCCGGGGACGCCGGGAACCCGGCCGAAGACTGACCCGCTCAGACCGCCTGGCCCCGAAAGGTCCTGCGATACGCCGACGGCGGAACCCCCAGCACCGCGCCCATGTGCTGCCGCAGGGAGGTGCCGGTCCCGAACCCGACCTCACGGGCGATGACGTCGACGGAGAGGTCCGTCGTCTCGAGGAGTTGCCGCGCACGGTCCACGCGACGGGTGATCAGCCAGCGGTTCGGGGTGGTCCCGACCTCCTCGCCGAAGCGCCGGGTGAACGTGCGGACGCTCATGTTCGCGTGCGCCGCCAACCGGTTCAGCGCCAGCGGTTCGCCGAGGCGCTGCAGCGCCCACTCGCGGGTCGCCGCCGTCGACTCCGACGTGGCCTCCGGAATCGGCCGCTCGATGTACTGGGCCTGCCCGCCGTCGCGCCACGGCGGGACGACGCACCGGCGTGCCACCCGGTTGGCGACGTCCGACCCGTGGTCGCGGCGCACGATGTGCAGGCAGAGGTCCAGACCGGCGGCGACACCCGCCGAGGTGAGGATGTGGCCCTCGTCGACGAACAGCACGTCGGGGTCGACCCGGACCTGCGGATACGTGCGCTGGAAATGCTCGGTGTTGCGCCAGTGGGTGGTGGCGCGCAGGCCGTCGAGCAGACCCGCCGCCGCGAGAACGTACGAGCCGGTGCAGATCGAGACGTACCGGGTGCCGGGCCGGACGAACGCCAGCGCCGCCTCCAGATTCGAGGGCAGGCGACCCTCGTCGTACGCCGGGCCCAGTTCGTACGACGCCGGGATCACCACCGTGTCGGCAGTGGCCAGGAGTTCGGGCCCGTGATCGACCGCCACCGAGAAGTCGGCATCCGAACGCACCGGCCGACCGTCCGCCGTACACGTCAGCACCTCGTACAGCGGCTGCCCCTCGGCGTCATGGGCGCGGCCGAACACCCGCGACGGGATCCCGAGCTCGAACGGAATCACCCCGTCCAGCGCGAGCACGACCACGCGATGCAGCTCCGTCATGGCCAGATTCTTTCACATGTGGGGATTCCGGCACGGTTTGCCGGCGGAAAATCCCGCCGCAACCGAACCGCTACCGCGCGCGCCGATGCCCGGGGCACACCACGAGCTGACGGCTACCGATACTAGAAATGCTGTGAGACACCGAATTACAGAGTTCGATAACGGAATGGATGTCTATAGGGTCGCCGTCCGATTTCAGGACCGACCGCGATCGATCTCGCTCCTCGAAGTGCGCGATTTCTCGGCATTGTGCCGTACAATAGTACGGGTAGGCGTACAATAGTACGCGAAAAGCACCTTCCCAGGGAACGAAACCATGGATCTGATCCGGCCGCTGCAGACTGTGACGCCCACGCTCGACGGTGAGGTGCTCGCTGCGCTTGCAGCCGCATCCGAGGCGACATTCACGACGGGCCAGTTGCACCGGGTGTTGCACCGCCATTCGGAGGAGGGGATCCGAAAGGTGTTGCAACGATTGAGCAAGCAGGGCACGGTGCTCTCTTCGAGAGTGGGGAACGCGTTCGTGTACCAGCTCAATCGTGAGCACCTGGCATTCCCTCATGTGATGGGCCTCGCCGGTTTGTCCGGGGAGTTCCTGCGCAGGCTGGAGGCGCGGTTGGCCGGCTGGGAGATTCCCCCGACGTATGCCGCCGTGTTCGGGTCGGCTGCACGCGGAACGATGACGATCGACAGTGACATCGACATCTTTCTGGTCCGGCCGGACGACGCCGCAGGCGAGGAGTGGGATGAGCAGGTGGCGGAGCTGATGGCCGAGGTGACCAGATGGACCGGCAACGATGCGCGGGATCTGCAGTTCACGGAGAGTGAGATCGCCGGCCGCGGTGCGGACGAGCCGGTCTTGTCGGACGTGGCGAAGGAGGGGCTGACGGTGGCCGGTTCAAGGGCCGGTTTCACCCGGTTGCTGCGTCGGGGGAATCGGTAGTGGGGCGGACGCGGCCGTGTGACCAGGCGGTCCGCCGGGGGCGGCTGAGAAAAGCCGAACAGTTCTTTCATCTGGCCGAGATCGGTCGCGACTTCGCCGACGAGCCGGACGGTGTCGATGATGCGGTCGTGACGTTGTGGGTGCACGCGGGCATCGCAGCCTCGGATGTCATCTGTTGCGCGCGACTGGGTAAGCATGCGCAGGGCGAGGACCACAAGGACGCCGTCACGCTGCTCGGGTCCGTCGACCCGGCCATCGCGAAACACCTCAGCGTGCTGCTCGGCGTCAAGACGAGGTCCGGTTACACCGATACGCCGACGAGCCGTACCGAATCGAAGCGCGCCGAACGTGCCGCCGAAGCGCTGATCGAGGCGGCCCGCCGCGCGCACGCTCAG
>JBCEBZ010000227.1:0-16122 GCA_039206675.1 Rhodococcus sp. (in: high G+C Gram-positive bacteria)
GGCGGCGTACTCGCCCCGCTCGACGACGCCGAAGCCGTCGTCTGGGCGCAGGGCCCCGACACGTTTCCGGCGGAACTGCCGGACTCCGTGCGCTGGGTTCAGCTGCCGTCGGCGGGTGTGGAGCCCTGGATCTCCGCGGGAATCGTCGACACCGACCGGGCCTGGACGTCCGCGGCCGGTGCCTACGCCGGCAACGTCGCGGAACACGCAGTCCTGCTGCTCCTGGCCGGAGTCCGGGCCCTCACCGAGCAGGTTCGCGCGACGTCGTGGCGCAAGGCCGAGTTCGACCCCCAGGTGGGCACGCTGCGCGGTGCGACCGTCGCCATCGTCGGCTGCGGCGGCATCGGCCGCGCGATGATCCCGCTGCTCGCCGCGTTCGGGGCCGACGTGCTGGCGGTTACCCGCTCGGGTACCCCGGTCCCGGGTGCGTCCGAGACGCTGCCGGCCGATCGGACCTCGGAAATATGGTCCAGGGCAGACCATTTCGTCATCGCCGCACCGGCGACGTCGGCCACCGCTCACCTCGTCGACGAGACCGCGCTGGCCCAGATGACATCGACGGCGTGGATCGTCAACGTGGCGCGCGGTTCCCTCATCGACACCGAGGGTCTGGTCCGCGCGCTACGCGCCGGGTCGATCGGCGGCGCGGCACTCGACGTCACCGACCCCGAACCGCTGCCCGACGGGCATCCGCTGTGGACCCTGCCGAATGCGATCGTCACGCCGCACGTCGCGAATCCCGCGACCGGGCTGACCGGGTTGCTCGCCGATCACGTCGCGACCAACGTCGAACGCTTCGCCGCGGGTGCGCCTCTGCTGGCGCCGATCGATCCGGTCCGGGGCTACTGAGGGCGGCGTTCGGCTTCAGAACTGGTCCTGATGTAGTCGGCCACGACACTGCGCAGCACCTCGCGCACGGCCTCCGCCGGTCCCGACAGCGGCTGATTGGCGGGGGTTCCGAGGGAGACCTGGACTTCGATCGACGGTTCGATCCGGCGAAGTTCCAGGTTCTCCACATTCATGATCCGGCGTGCCACCGAGAACGGTAATACCGTCGCGCCCAGACCGTTTCGGACGGCCTGCGCCATCAGCGTCACCGATTCCACTTCGCCGACCACCCGCGCGTGCTCGAAGGCGTGCTCGTAGGCCTGCTCCACCACCTTGCGGATCGTGTGCATCGGGCCCGGCAGCAGCAGGGGCAGATCGACGAGGTCCTTGATGGCGACGGCCGTCCCGGTGTCGCCGGGCAGTCCGGTGCCCGCCGGTGCGACGACCATCAATTCCTCGGTGAGAAGACGCTCGAAGTTGACGCCCTTGATCGGCCCGGCGTCGTACAACAGCGCCATGTCCATCCGGCCCGTCATCATGGCCTCGCTCAGCACCCCGCCGAAATTCTCGTTGATGTGCAGCAGGATGCTGGGGTAGCGCGCCCGCACAGCGGTGAGCAGCGGCAGCGCGATCGAACTGACCGTGCTGTACGGCGCGAGTCCGACGGAGACACCGCCCGCCAGTTCCCGGCCGACGACGCTCACCTCGGCCTGGGCGCTCTCCACCTGCCGCAGGATCACCTGGGCGTGCCGGTACAGCGCGCGCCCCGCATCGGTGGGTTCCACTCCCTGCTTGCTGCGGATCAGCAGTTGCTGACCGAAGTGCGTCTCCAACGCCGTCATCTGCTGGCTGAGTGCCGGCTGCGCGATGTGCAGGATGTCCGCCGCCCGCGTGATGCTTCCGGCGTCGACGATGCGGACGAATGAGAACAAGCGTCGGGTATCCACGAGCGATCCGCCTTTCTGACGATGCGGCGACGCGAGCACGCCGCGGTTTCGACAAGGTTGCCGCGCGGAAACACCGCGGTAGCCAAATGCGAGACCCGATTCTGCCGTCTTTGCATCGTCGCTGTTCAAACACCATAGACGTTCGTTATCGCCTCACGTAAAACAGGTATTAACCGCCTGAAGCGGAACCTGCGTAGCGTCCGTTTACATCGAAAGTTCACTGGAACGGCACCCGCGGTTCCACTGCAGGCCCCCCTTGGAGGCACCGTGACTGTCAAGATCGATCTCGTCGCCGACCTCGGCGAGAGCTTCGGCGCGTGGACGATGGGCGACGACGACGCACTGCTCGACGTGCTGACGTCCGCCAACGTCGCGTGCGGCTTTCACGCCGGCGACCCCAGGACCATGGATGCCACGGTCCGAGGGTGCGTCGCCCGCGGAATCGGCATCGGCGCGCACCCCAGTTTCCCCGATCTCGCCGGGTTCGGTCGGCGCGCGATGGACCTCACCGCCGACGAGGTGCGCACGGACGTCCTGTACCAGCTGGGCGCGCTGCACGCCTTCGCGACGGCACACGGCACGTCGCTCTCGCACCTCGCACCGCACGGCCGGCTGGGAAACCTCGTCGCGACCCGCTCCGACTACGCGGGCGCCGTCGTCGATGCGGCGGAGGCGTTCGACCCGCGGCTCATCGTGTTCGCCCAGGACGGGGAACTCGCTGATCACGCCCGTGCGCGGGGGCTCCGGGTGGCCATCGTCGCCATCGTCGACCGGGCGTACCGGGCGGACGGCACCCTGGTGCCGCGGTCCGAGACCGGCGCCGTGATCTCCGACCGGGACGCGCTGGTGTCGCGCACGGTGCAGATGGTGACCGAGGGGGTCGTCGACGCCGTCGACGGCACGCGCATCCCGATCGAGGCAGACACGGTGCTGCTGCACGGCGACGGCGCCGACGCGGTCCGCAACGCGCGGGCGATCCGGGAGGCCCTGCTTCGCGCGGGCGTCGTCATCGCCCCCGTCGCCGAGGTCCTCGAGGCCAGGGCCGAGAAGGAGTCCGCGTCGTGTCCCGTGTGACGTGCATCCGGCCGCACCGCGAATTCGTCCTCGCGGACTGCGGGGACTCCGCGGTACGCCTGACGTCGCTGTCCCCGGACGCCGAGGAGCGCTGGCAGGCGGTCCACGCGGTCGCTGCCGCGCTCGACGCCGGCGGCGACGACGTCGCGGTCACCGGCATCATCCCCACCTACGACTCGCTGCTGGTCGAATTCGATTGCGCTACAACGACACATGACGCCATCCGCGCGCTGGTCGAACGGCTGATCGAGCTTCCGGCGCAACCCGCGACGCGCGGTTCGCGGCAGTTCGAGATTCCCGTCGTCTACGGGGGAGAATTCGGACCCGACCTCGACGACGTGGCGGCGCACCTCGAGCTCTCCCCGGCCGAGGTGATCCGACTGCACGCCGCCCGCCCGCTGACCATGCGCTGCTTCGGGTCCCCCGGCGGTGCGCCCATGCTCGACGGCCCCGCGTTCCCACAGCCCGTTCCCCGTCGCACCATTCCGCGGCCGCACGTTCCGGCGGGCGCGGTGGCGGTCGCGGGCAGGCAGGCCGTCATCTCGGCGCGACCGGCGCCCGGCGGCTGGCCGGTGATCGGCCGCACGCCCCTCACCATCGTCGATCCGGCGACGGAACCGCTGTCCGACTTCCGTCCCGGCGACACGTTCCTCTTCGTGCCGATCACCGCGGCCGAGTGGCCGGCGTACGAGGGGGTCCGGCATGGCTGAGACGATCACCGTCACGACGCCCGGGCTCACCTCGATCCAGGATCTCGGACGGCTCCGTGGCTCCCGGTTCGGGCAGATGACCGGCGGCGCCTCGGACCAGTACAGCGCCGACGTGGCGAACGCGCTGGTCGGAAGTCACCGCACCGCGCCGTTGCTCGAAATGGTGGCCATGGATTTCGGCGCCGTCGCGAGCGTCGACCTGCTCGTCGCGGTGACCGGCGCACCGGCGGAGGTACGGGTCGGCGGTGTCACCCGCCCCCAGTGGGAGCCGTTCGTGTGGACCGCAGGCGAAGAACTCACCGTCCGCGGAATCCACGACGGGCTCCGCGTCTACCTCGCCGTGCACGGATCGATCGCCGCGCCGTCCCTGCTCGGCAGTTGCGCCCCCGACTCGGTTCTCGGTTTCGGCCGGCAACTGACGGTCGGCGAGTCCGTCGCCATCGACGTCGACGGACCGCCGATCGACCACCCGTACTTCCGGGTCCCGCTGTTCCGGCTCGGCGCCGAGCCCGCATCCTTCACCGGACGCTGGACCGTCGACGTGACGGACGGTCCCGACGTGCACGAGTTCGGCGCGACCGCCGCCCGGTTGTTCGACACCCCCTTCGTCATCGGTGACAACACGAACCACATCGGTCTCCGCCTGACGCCGACCGATCCGGGGAGCGACGTTCCCCGGCGGGACCGATCGACGGAAGTGCTCTCCCGCGGCGTACCGATCGGCGCCGTCGAGGTTCCCGCAGGCAACGAGATCCTCGTGCTGCATCGGGGCCGGGGAGTGACGGCCGGATATCCGGTGCTCGCGGTCGTGACCGCCACCGCACTGTCGCGGCTCGGCCAGGCGCGCCCCGGCCAGGAGGTGCGGTTCCGAAAGGTGAGCGTCCCCGAAGCCGTGGACGGTTACCGGAGCCAACGACGCTCGATCGCGCTGCTGCGGTCCCGCGTGGCGAACGCCTTCGCCAGTCTTCGGATCCCCACTCACACAGACACGACATCCACCCAGCACCACTCTGTACCCCAGATGGAGTCAGCATGACCAACGCGATCTCACCCGACACGGCCGGGCACACGCCCGAGCACGAGGTGCACCCCCGCCAGCTACGCAAGGTCGTTCTCGCAGGCTGCGTCGGCATCTTCGTCGAGCTCTACGACAACGGCATCTTCGCCTTCATGGCGACCGCCCTGGCCATCGTCTTCTTCGACGTCTCCAAGTCGAGCGACGCGCTGATGCTCGTCTTCGCCGGGTACGCGATCTCGTTCTTCGTGAGACCGCTCGGCGCGGTCGTCTGCGGCATCCTGGGCGACCGGATCGGCAGGCAGAAGATGCTCGTCTTCGTGATCATGCTGATCAGCGTCGCCACCGCGGGCATCGGTGTACTCCCGACCTATGCGGCGATCGGCGTGGCCGCACCCGCGCTGCTGATCCTCCTGCGCATCCTGCAGGGATTCTCGGTGGGCGGTGAGGCGGCGGGCGCCATGACCTTCCTCGCCGAGCACGCACCGGAGGGCAAGCGCGGACTCATCACCAGCTACGCGCAGATCGCGTCCTTCCTGGCCCTGCTCACGGGCACGCTGGTCGCGTTCGCGATGTCGCCGTGGCTCAACGAGGCCGCGATCGAGGGCGGCGGGCCGGCCAGCTGGGCCTGGCGCGTCCCGTTCCTCGTCGCGATCCCGATGGGCGTCATCGGGTGGTACATCCGCCGGGCCATCAGCGACACCCCGAACTTCGAGAAGCTCAAGTCCGAAGGCGGCCTGTCCCGCAACCCGCTGAAGGAAGCGTTCGCGACTCCCGAGCACCGCAAGGCGATGCTGCTCGCCCTGTTCATCCCGTTGATGAACGGTTCCGGCTACTACGTGCTCTTCTCCTACATGCCGACGTTCCTCAAGGGTGAGAACATCGGCTTCTCCACCGGCACCGCCCTGCTCGTGACCGCGGCGAGTCTGGTGGCGATCTGCATCGCCATTCCCTTCATGGGCGCACTCTCGGACCGCGTCGGCCGCAAGAAGGTCATCGCCGGTGCGGCGATCGCGATGGCCGTCGGTGCCATCCCCTGTTACGCCCTGATCGCGACCGGCAACTTCGCGCTCGCGGTGCTCGGAGCGTGCGTCATGGCCGTGATCTTCGCCGGCCACACCGCCGTCATCCACATCCTCATCGTCGAACTCTTCCCCACCCGGGTGCGGTACTCCGCGTACGGGCTGGGTTACAACATCTCCTCGGCAGTGTTCGGCGGCACCGCGCCGCTGCTGATGACCTGGCTGATTCCACAGTTCGGGATCTACGTCCCCGCGGTCTACGCCGTCGTCACCGCACTGGGAACCCTCATCGCCGTCAGCACCGTCACCGATCGGGCGCACGTGCCGCTCCGTGACACGCTCTGACGGATCCAGACTCGGCCCGGTGGTCTCCTGACCACTCGAAGACCACCGGGCTGCACCAACTTTCACCACCAGCAAGGCAAGGGAGCGTCATGCCATTCAACGACTACCGGACCGCACTCGTCACCGGCGCCAACACCGGAATGGGCGCCGCGGTCACCGAGATCCTCACCAAGCGGGGTCTCACCGTCTACGGCGTCGCCCGCAACAAGGACCGGCTCGACGAGGTCGCGGAGAAGACGGGCATGATCCCGCTCGCCGTCGACATCACCGACATCGACGCCCTGAGCGCCGCCGTCGAGGGGCTCGAGATCGACGTGCTGATCAACAACGCGGGAGTCTCGGCCACCGGCAATATCCTGGACGCGTCCGCCGACTCGGTCGACGCCATGGTCGACGTCAACCTCCGTGCGGTGCTGCACCTGTGCCGGCTGCTGATGCCGGGGATGGTCGAGCGGGACCTCGGCCACATCGTCAACATCAGTTCCATCGCCGGCCTGTACAACTTCTACGGCCACACCGCGTACCACGCCACGAAGGCGGCGGTGCACCAGATCTCGCGGCAATTGCGCAACGACACCATCGGCAAGCGCATCCGCGTGACCGAGATCTGCCCCGGCCGGGTCGAAACCGAGATCTTCGGACGCAACCTGGGCGGCTCCCCGGAGGCCATGAAGGAGGCGTGGGAGACGTACTACGAGGGCTTCGAATCCATCACGACGAAAGACATCGCCGACACGATCGAGTTCGCGATCGACGCCCCGCGCCACGTCAATCTCGGCCTGATCGAGATCATGCCCACCTTCCAGGTACCGGGCGGTCTCGACTTCGTCCGGCGCAACGACTGAGGCCGGCCGTGACCACTGCACCGCACGAATCCTCCGTTCCGCTGCCCACCGAGACCCTCGGGGTGGTGGCGCACGCCGCCGGCGACCTGCGCATCGAGTCGGTGCCCCTCCGGCGGCCCGAATCGTCCGAGGCGGTCGTCGAGATCGCCTTCGGCGGGATCTGCGGATCCGACCTGCACTACTGGACACACGGCGCGGCCGGGGAGTCGATCCTGAAGGCGCCCATGCTGCTCGGCCACGAGGTGGTGGGAACGGTGGTGCAGGCCGCCGCCGACGGAACCGGCCCCGCAGCGGGCGACACGGTGGCCGTGCACCCCGCGACCCCCGGAGGTCGCGGCGCCAGGTTCCCCCAGGACCGCCCGAACCTCTCGCCGGGGTGCACCTACCTCGGTAGCGCGGCGCAATTCCCGCACACCGAAGGGGCATTCGCGAAATACGCGGTGCTGCCGTCACGCATGCTGCGGCGGCTGCCGCCGAATCTGCCGCTGCGCACCGCTGCCGTCGCGGAGCCGGCCGCCGTCGCGTGGCACGCCGTGGCCCGCGCGGGCGATGTGGCAGGGAAGAGCGCGCTCGTCGTGGGGTGCGGACCCATCGGCGCCCTCGTGGTGGCCGTCCTACGCCGGGCCGGTGCGAGCGAGATCACCGCAGTCGACGTGCACGATTATCCGCGCACGGTCGCGAAGGCGCTCGGTGCGGACAAGACCCTGGACGCCACCGACGCCGTGAGCATCGCGGCCGTCGACGCCGACATCGTCGTCGAATGCTCCGGCAACCGTTTCGGACTCGAATCGGCCATCCGCGGCGCGACGCGCGGCGGCAGGATCGTCATGCTCGGTCTGCTCCCCACCGGACTTCAGCCCGCGCCGCTGTCGCTCGTCATCACGCGGGAACTCGAACTGGTCGGTTCCTTCCGATTCAACGACGAGATCGATGCGGTGCTCGCCGCACTGGCGGACGGCAGCCTGAACGTCGAACCCGTCATCAGTCACGAGTTCGGCATCGAGGACGGCCTCGAGGCATTCGCCGTCGCGAAGGACGCGTCCGCGTCCGCGAAGGTGTTGCTGGCGTTCTGATTCCAGCCATGCCGAACCGCTATCACCCGACAACTAATCGGTCTTGTACAGCCACGATGTGCCCCCGATAACCTGAAGGTACCGCCCGAGTTCCCGGCCTCTTTCGTTCCCACGCCCTCTATCAGGAGGAACCATGTCCACCTTCGTTCCAGCAGCGCGAGTCGACCAGATGCGTGAGTCACCGAGCGTGGCGGCCGCGCAACGTGTTCGCGAGCTCCGGGCGTCGGGGCGGGAGATCCTCGACCTGACGGTCGGAGAGCCTGATTTCGACACCCCGGACCACATCAAGGCGGCGGCCGTCGCGGCAATGGACTCCGGGTTCACCAAGTACACCCCCGTCAACGGTATTCCCGCACTGCGGAAAGCGATCTCGACGAGGATGCGGGACCGCACCGGGGTGGAGTTCGCGGACAACGAGATCACCGTCGGCGGAGGCGCCAAGCAGGTCATCTTCCTCGCGCTGATGGCGACGGTGGAGGAGGGCGCCGAGGTGATCGTGCCCGCGCCGTACTGGGTGTCGTACCCCGACATGGTGACCGTGCATGGCGGAACACCCGTCGTCGTCGACTGCCCGGAATCCGACCGGTTCCTGCTCACCGCGGAGAAACTCGAGGCCGCCATCACCCCCGCGACGAGGTGGGTCATCCTCAACGCGCCGTCGAACCCGACGGGCGCCGTCTACAGCGAGCACGAACTCGCGGCTCTGGTCGCGGTCCTCGACCGCAACCCGCACGTGCACGTGCTCTGCGACGAGATTTACGACGAGATCGTCTTCACCGACACGCCCGTCCCGAACCTACTGTCGTCGGCGCCGCACCTGCGCGATCGGATCCTGGTCACCAACGGTGTGTCGAAGGCCTACGCGATGACCGGCTGGCGGCTGGGGTACGGCGTCGGGAACAAGGGGCTGATCGCCGCGATCAACAAGCTGCAGTCGCAGAGTTCGTCCTGCCCGTCGTCGATCAGTCAGGCCGCCGCCGCCGAAGCCCTCACCGGCGATCAGAGTTTCGTCACCACGTCCGTCGCGAGCTATCGCACCCGGCGGGATGTCACATTCGAATTGTTCTCCGGCATCGACGGTCTCGAACCCGTGCTGCCGCAGGGCGCGTTCTACCTGTTCGTCGGATGCGCCGGCCTGGTCGGCCGGCGCACTCCCGACGGAACGCTTCTCGAGAACGATCAGGACGTGGTGCTGTTCCTCCTCGACCATGCGTCGGTGGCCACGATTCAGGGGTCCGCGTACGGTGCCGAATCCTATTTCCGGGTCTCGTTCGCCACGTCCGAGGACGTGCTGCGTAATGCTGCGGCCGCAATCGAGAAGGCCGTCGCCTCCCTGTCCTGACCGACACCCCTTCCACGAAGTACGGAGACACACCATGGTTCACGTCACCACCAAGATCGACCGCGCCGACAAGGCCGCGATCGCCCGGCTGGGTACCTTTTCGGCGGCCACCATCCACGAGGCGCAGGGCCGCAAGGGCGCACTGGATTCGGGGATCAAACCCATCGACCGCGACATGTCGTTCTGCGGATCCGCCTTCACCGTCGTCTGCCATCCGCGCGACAACATCATGCTCCAGGTCGCCATCAGCTACGCACAGCCCGGTGACGTACTCATCGTGTCGTCCGGCGACCAGCCGGCGGGGCAGTTCGGCGACGTGCTGGCCAACGCCTGCGTCGCGCGGGGAATCAGCGCACTCGTCACGGACGGCGGAGTGCGGGACAGCCGCGAGATCCGCGAACTCGGCTTCCCCGTCTTCTCCAAGCACGTGTGCATCGAGGGAACGGTGAAGGAATCCCTCGGCCCCGTCAACCAGCCGCTGGTGTTCGGCGGCCAGATCATCTACCCCGGCGACGTGATCAAGGGCGACTGTGACGGTGTGGTCGTCGTCCGGCGCGACGAGGTCCAGTTCGCCATCGACGCGTCCGGCGAGCGCGACGCCGCCGAGGCCGCCTACATCGAGCGGTACAAGAAGGGCGAAACCCCCATCCAGGTCAGCAATCTCGCTCAGGTACTCGAGGCGAAGGGGTTCACCGTCGATCAGTGAGTCGGGTCCCGGGAGGTATCGATCCCACACGGGAGGCCCTCGACGTCATTGTCTTCGGCGCCGCTATGCGGTGCTACCGCCTTCGGCGGTGTAGACGGCGCCGTTGACGAAGGAGGCGTCGTCGGACAGCAGCCACGCCACGAGTCGTGCGATCTCGTCGGGGGTCCCGTAGCGGCCGAGTGGGATCTGCGACACCAATCGATCGTGCACGGCCGAGGCGTTGCCGGGTGCCCACTGCTGCTCGAGGCTGTCCATCATCCTGGTGGCGATCTGTCCGGGTGCGACGGCGTTGACGCGGACGCCGCGCCCACCCGCCTCGAGTGCGGCGCTGCGGGTCAGGCCGATGACGGCGTGCTTGCCGGCAACGTACGCCGAGAGGAGCGGAACGCCGCGGATTCCGGCCTGGCTGGCGGTATTGACGATGGCGCCGTGTCCGCGTGCGTAGAGGTGCGGGAGTACCTCTCGCATCCCGAAGTACACGCTGCCCACGTTGACCGCGAGGACTTTCTGGAACTGGTCGGGATCGCTGACGTCGAGTGCGGCCGTGGATCCTTCGATGCCGGCGTTGTTGTGCAGGTAGTCGATCCGGCCGAAGTGTGCGAGTGTCGCGTCCACGTAGGATCGGGTGCCGTCGTGGGTGGAGACGTCGGCGCCGACCGCCAGGCAGTTTTCGCCGATGTCACTGGCCAGGGTCTTCACCGCCGTCTCGTCGAGGTCGACGGCCGCGACGCGGACCCCGTTCGCGACCAGTCGGCGTACGGTGGCGGCGCCGATCCCGCCGCCGGCGCCGGTGACGATCGCGACGCGATCGGGATCCTCGTGGTTCTCGGTCATGGTGTCCTTCCTGGATGGGTGTGTGGGTGAGAGCTATTGGGCCGTGTATCCGCCGTCGACGAGTAGCAGCTGTCCGGTGACGTACGAGGAACTCTCGCACGCGAGATGTGCTACAGCGGTGGCGATGTCGTCCGGCGTTGCGGTGCGGCCCAGTGGGTGCTGCGCTGCCATCGATTCCCATTGGGAATCGTCGTCGATCTTGTCCGCGGTGAACCCGACGCGCGCGAAACTGGGACCGACCGCGTTGATACGTATTCCCTGCGAGCCGTATTCGACCGCGGCGGCCTTCGTCAGACCGAGCACGGCGTGTTTCGACGCGATGTACGCGCTGATGTTCGGCATCGCCACCGTGCTCATGATGGAGGCGATGTTGACGATGGACCCACCGGCGGTCATGGCGTTCAGTTCGGCTTGGAGACAGTAGAAGACGCTGCTCAGGTTGACGTCGATCACCTGCTTCCACGCGTCGAGGGGATAGTGCCCCAGCGGGACCATCTCACCTCCGATGCCGGCGTTGTTCACCGCGATGTCGAGGCGGCCGTACTCGCCGACCACGGTGTCCACCAGGTCGGCAACGGCCCGCGGGTCCGTGAGATCGACGTGATGGAAAGTCGCTGCGCCACCGGCGTCCCGCACGGCGGCGGCGGTGGATTCTCCGCTCACCGGGTCGCGGTCGACGACCGCAACCGCGGCTCCGCCCGAGGCCAGCCGGAGGCTGATGGCCCGGCCGAATCCGCCGCCGCCCCCGGTCACGAGGGCGGTCTTGCCCGCCAGGTGTGCACTGTTCATGGTTGATCCTTCACTGCTCACGATTGGCCCACGTCTGATCGAAAGTGCCGGAACTGATTTCGAGAATGTTGCCGAACGGGTCTTCGCAGTAGACGACGGTACGACCGGGAAACAGGGTCCACGCCTTGCTGCGCTGTTTTCCGCCGTGCCGCACGATGTGTTCGGCCAACTCGGTGACGTCCGGCCAGGTCAGGCACACGTGGAAGGGGCCGGTGCGCCAGTATTCGACCTCCTGCGGCCGGGTGGTGGCGGGGGCGAGGAACTGGAACAACTCCAGCCCGGTTCCGTCTGCGGTGGTGAGGAAGGCGACGCGCAGACTTCCCCAGTCGTCGCCGAAGATGTCGGCGAGGACTTCCCCGAACGGCTCGTCGTCCTTGTCGATCTGCAGGGGGCCGCCGAGGACGGTGAAGTTCAGGACACGGTGATACCAGTCGAGGGCCTCGTCGAGGTTGGGAACCGTGAGTCCCACGTGATTGAACGCCGGTGCCGCGGGCAGGAGTGAGGTCATCGTTTCTCCGATCGATGAGCGGGGTGAGGTGAGGAGTTCACGGTTCCTACTGCAGATCGGTGGATCCGTAGGAGTAGTCGACGAGTTGGGTGTTGTGCACGGCGTCGTTGTCCTTCGCCATGTAGTAGTGCAGCCGGGCATCGCCGATCACGGCGAGTTGCCCTTCTTCGGTGTAGCCGCCGATCGGCCCGTCGAACATCGCGAGCATCACGCACCCGGTCTCGGTCGCGAAGGGTTCGTGGATGGTGCCTGCGGTTTCGACGGTGAACGAGTGTGGTGTGCCGGCGTCGGGGATCGTCTGTCCGTCGACGACGACCGTCCCGTCGTAGTAGTAGAAGCCACCCTCGAGGATGTACACCTGCAGATTCCCGACGTGCCAGTGCGAGGTGGCCTTGATACCCGGATCGACCTGCAGCAACAGCGTGAACGCGCCGGAGACCAGATTGCAGTAGAGCAGCTTGTAGCGGGTACCGGGCATCAGCCAGTCGGTCCACTCCGTCTCGTCCATGGTGTGGAAGTCGCGGCGGTCGCCCTTGGGGGTGTTGCCCGGGCTCGTCATCCAGAACAGCGGGTTGCGGGCGGCAGGGGGAGCGGTGGTGTCGTCGACAGCGGTCATCGGGATTCTCCTGACGTGGGTACGGGGTCGTGGCCGGCATCGTCGAGGGGCTGCTCGACGGCCTGTGACGTGAACCACTGTGCCGCCGGTTGCGGCCGAACACCAGGTCGTATTCGACGCGCATCGTTAAGCAACGCTTACCGATCTGAAGTCGTATGTTGTTATCCGTGCTACGCGCCGTCTTCGTCCAAGGCGAGGAGACCCGTCTGACGTGTCGAAGGGAGAACGATGGACGTCCATCCCCGCGTCCTGCGGTACTTTCTGGCAGTCGCCGAGGAACTGCACTTCCGGCGCGCCGCGGAACGCCTGTTCATCACCAGCCCGGCCCTGAGCCAGCAGATCCGCCACCTCGAACGGGATCTGGGGTTCGACCTCCTCCGGAGAACCTCCCGTTCGGTCGAGCTCACCGACAAGGGGACCGAGTTCTTACCCCTCGCGCGTGCGGTGGTCGACGCGAGCGACGAGTTGTCGGCGTGGGCGGCGGGCGCGGGACGGTCGGCGCAGCGAATCCGCATCGGCTTCATGGCGACCGGAGCGGGTGAGTTCACGCAGCGGATCCTCAATGCGACGCATGCACGGCTCCCGTTCCTCGACGTGCAGCTCAAGCATCTCGACTGGGGCGACCAAACGCGCGCCCTCCTCGAGGACCGGGTGGACGTGGTCTTCACCCGGGAACCCGCCGATACGGACAATCTGCGCTGCACCCCGGTCATGAGCGAGCGCCGGGTGGTGGTGCTGCCCAAAGGCCATCCACTCGCAGACCGGTCGAGCGTCCAGTTCCGCGAGATCGCGGACGAGGTCTTCTTACCGAGTGCCACCGGGTCGAAGGAATGGATCGACTACTGGCTGGGCAACCCACGCCCCGACGGCTCGGCAGCGCGAACCGGACCGGCGATCTCGACGGTCGAGGAAATGCTCGAACAGTGCGCGGCCGGCAGCGGCATCGCCCTCACCGCGGAGTCGGTTCCCCAGTTCTACGGCCACCCCGGTGTCCGCTTCGTCGTCGTCGACGATCTCCCGCCGACGCGCGTACTCCTCTGTGCACGTGCGGGCGACGACGACTCGGCGGTGCGCGCATTCGAACAGCTTGTCGCGCAGACAGTTCACGAATGACGCGTGGACATTCCTTCGGTTATCGCGTGGACACGTACTCGGAGGAGTCTCGGCGGAGGCGCTGTTCGTCCTCGCCGGGTGTGTCGGAGTGCCCGGTCAGCTCGTCGAGGAGGATGTATCCCCCGTAGCCGAGGCCGGCGACGGCGAGGACAGCGGCGTACAGCCGGTCGAGCATCAGTTTCTCCGTATCGTTGGTAAACCCCCGAGCCGGGAAAGTATGCCGCGGAGGGGACGGCCGGGGCCCTACCCGTTCGGGTAGGTTTCCGGGCAGGATTCGACTGACCGTACGGTAGGAAAACCGGCGGCTCCGCGTTCTCGGCAGCGGACCTATTTGACCGCGACCACGTCGACCGGACGGATGTCGGGGTCCCTCGCGAGCAGGTCGGGTCCGACGTTGCCCAGAGCGGCGGGGATGGCTCCGGTCAGGTGCGCCTGCCTGCCTTCCTCGTTCTCGAATGTGTCGAAGATGCCGTACGTGGTGTCGCTGACCTTGAACGCGTACCAGGTGACGGTGCCTTCCTCCGCCGCGGCCAGGGCGCGCCCCTGCTCCAGGAAGGCCGCCAGTTCCTCGCCCTTGCCCGGCTTCGCCTCGAGCAGGGCCAGAATCCCTCGGTCGATCGTCATGATGTCTCCTCCTCGTCGAAATCCGGCGTCGATCACCTCTGACGCTACGAGCGTCGAGCCGCGAGCGGAATGGCGGAAGAATCACCGTTGTCACCGCGTCTTCGGTCGCAGAGTGGTGAGTAGCGACGTCTCGAAGAATCGGTCGGTGTGCGCGGGAATTCCGGGGAATGAATTCTTCAGGTAGCGGTCGATGGCGTGGGTCAGGCGCATGCGGTATTCGGTCGGCTCGATTCCGAAGTCTCGCAGGAGTTTATGGGCTGGTGGGTCGCCGATGGGAAGCCACATGACAGCGAGATCGAGGATCTCGTCATTCAGGGACGCGCGTGTCGGTGTCATCGAGCGCTCACTCCGAACACCCCATTCATGCGGTACTCCCGGCGGTCGCGGTGACCGGCGGGGTGGGGAAGCCGCCGACCGCCTGTTCATAGGTGTGCGCCACGCGGAGGACCGTCGCGTCGTCGAAACGCCTTCCGATGATCATCAGCCCGGTCGGCAGGCCGCCGACCAGCCCGGCGGGCACCGAGCAGGCAGGGTGACCGGTGACATCGAACGGGGCGGTGTTGCCGACCATCGACAACGCGACGTCGAGGTAGTCGCCCAATGCCGCATCCGCCGGCGGGATCTTCTTCGCGGTGTACGGGACCGTGGGCATGACCAGTACGTCGAAGTCGGCGAGCGCGGCGTCGTAGGCCGCGCGGAGTTCGGGGACGAGTTGGCGCGCCATGGCGTAGTACTTGCCGCCCCCGACCTCGAAGGTGTACCGGCCCGACAGCCCCACCAGCTTGACCGTCTTGGACAACTCGTGACCCCGCTCCAGGCGCTGGCGCGCGAAGTGGGCGACGAGTTCCGGATCGTAGAAACCGTCGGTGTTCATGCCGTACGCGTTGCCGTCGAGCATCTGGTACGCGGCGCCCTCGGTCGCGATCACGTTCCACACGTGCAGGGCGTCGGTGTGCCAGGGGACCGACACCTCCGCCGCGTCGAGCCCGGCGCCGCGCAGGACGTCGAGCGCGGCGCGGACGGCGGCGTCGACCGCCGGGTCCGACACGGCCGTACCGAATCCCTCGGCGACCACACCGACCCGCAGGCCCGCCGCGGGTTCGGTGAGCGCCGCCGGGTAGTCGACCGGGGCGACCGCGCCCGGCTGGCGGGGATCGGCGCCGTCCGGGCCGGCCAGGACGGCGAGCAGCGCCGCGGCGTCGGCCACCGTGCGCGCCATCGGGCCGAGATGGTCGATGGTCCGCTCGATGGGGAACGCGCCGGTGTAGGGCACCAGTCCATGCGTCGGTTTGTGTCCGACGATCCCGCAGAAGGCGGCCGGGATGCGGATCGAGCCGCCCTGGTCGCCGCCGACGGCCAGATCGGCCTCGCCCGCGGCCACGAGGGCACCGCAGCCGCTGGAGGAGCCGCCGGCGGTGCGGGTCTCGTCCCACGGGTTGCGCACCGGGCCCGGGTGCGAGGTGAAGCTGGCCCCGGAGAAGCACAGGTCCTCGCAGACGGCCTTGCCGGTGATCGTGGCCCCGGCGTCGAGCAGCCGGCGGACCACGGTGGCGTCCTGGCGGGGCACGAAGCCCTCGACCGTGCGGGATCCGTTCATCATCGGTACGCCCGCCACGGCGATGTTGTCCTTGACGGCCACGGTGCGCCCGGCGAGCGGGCCGTCCGCCGACTCGGTGAGCGAGGTGGTCACGTACCAGGCACCGAGGCGGTTGTGCCCGGGCCGGGGCGCCG
>JBCEBZ010000227.1:16132-17866 GCA_039206675.1 Rhodococcus sp. (in: high G+C Gram-positive bacteria)
GCCCAGTCCCGTCGGGGCGCCGGGGCGCCCCGGGCGGCGCGTGCGTAGAGTGCCTCGACCGCGGCCGGGGAGGCCAGGGTGGCCTCCACCGCGGGGGCGTACTCGGCGAGTTCGGCGGGGGTCAGTCCGAACCGGAAGTGCCGGCCGAGGGCGGCCAGGCGCTCGGCGTCCGGTGGGGGAAGAGACGTCATGGGGCGGTTCCTCCGCTATCCGGCGAGGTGCGCGGGGACGTGGTCGAGGAGGGTCAGGAAACCGGTCCGGTTGTGGCAGTTGACGTACTCCGAGAACCCTCCGCCCTCGGGGATCACCGAGACCTCGTGCCAGAGCGACATGTCCATCGGCTGCCCGTCCTTGCCCTGCATCATCTGGAAGAAGGCGCCGTAGATCTCCAGATGGCTGCGGTGGCCGCGCGACCACGTCATGAGGTGTTCCAGGGAGAGGAACCAGCCGACGGTGCACGCGCGGTCGATGATCTCCCCGCCGAGCGCCTGCTCGCGGATCTTGCGGGTCTGCAGACAGCCCGTGTCGGGATGGACGGCCAGGTAGTCGACGCCGATGTCCTTCACCGGATCGACGTTGGCGAAGTAGTCGTCCTTGAAGACCGTGCTCCTGCGCCAGTCCTGGGCGGTGCGGATCAGACAGACGTTGCCCGGCACGGTGACGGAGACCCGCTTGCCGAGCGTCTCCTCGGTGGTCGGGGTGTACGCGTACAGCGCGCCTTCGAGCTCGTCGGTCCGCGAGGCGGTGATCCGGTCCCTCGCCGATCCCCAGTAGTCGTGCACCTTGGTCGGCCCGACCTGCACGTGCTGGGCGATGCCGGGGGTGTCGTACTCCTTGGGATCGTGCGGTGTGTACAGCGTCTCGATGTGGTCGCGGGGGATGGTCACGGCCTCGCGGTAGAAGCCGAGGGGGCCGCCGACCGGCCGTGACGCCCAGTAGGCCGCGACGGCCTCCTGCCCGGCCCACCGCGTGTACTCGTCCGGCGCGAACCAGTACGCCATGAGCGTGGCGTTCGCCCAGCCGTACGCGTCGGTGTACCGCCCCCGGTCGAGCACCGTCGGCTGAGCCTCCATGCCGAACAGCGGAAGCATCTCCTCGATCGCCTTGTCCGCCTCGTCCAGGCTCGGGGCCTGCACACCGAACTGCGCGAAGAGAATCTCGGTGACCCCTTCCGGATAAGTGGTCGACCACATCTCGAAGCGCGGTTCCGAATCGGTCACTCGAATATGACGTGGCATCGGTCCTCCAGATCGGGTCGCGGTGATTGACCGTACGGCGGCCCGGAGTCCGGTGTTTGTCACTGGGAGACAGCCGGTTTGACGTTCTGCGCCACTGTCGGGATCTCCGCTGGAGGAAATCCGCGTGTATTGACCAGCGCCCGGTGTCCTCCTACCGTGCACTCCACGTGGGAGGAGGAACCTCGTGAGCGGGAACGCACCGGGCCCTGCGCACGCGGAGACCGCCGGCGGGGGCCGGCGCCTCACGGAGATCGTGCGGACGGATTCCCTGGGCGCCTGGACCGACGCCATCCGGGACACCTTCGTGGCGCTCGACATCAGGCCGGACGCGTCCGGCCGGTTCACCGGGACCGTGCGCACCCGGCGGCTGGCGCACCTCATGGCGGCCGACGTCCTCGCCACGTCCCAGACCTTCGACCGGACCGGCCGGCTGGCCTCGCGCCAGCCGCTGGACCTGATGCAGATCGGCATGGTCGTCGCGGGCGAGGGCGAACTG
>JBCEBZ010000227.1:17876-18601 GCA_039206675.1 Rhodococcus sp. (in: high G+C Gram-positive bacteria)
CGGACCTGCGCCCTGCGGCCGGGGGACTTCGCGCTCTACGAGAGCGCCCGGCCGTTCACCTGGCATCTGCGCCCGGACTGGCATCTGCGGGTCTTCACCTGGCCGCGGGAATCGATTCCGCTCAGCGACACGCGGTCGCAGCAGCTGACGGCGCGCACGGTCCGGGCCGACACCGCGGTCGGTCAGCTGCTTTCCCCTTTGTTGTCGGGACTTCTCCTCCATGACCGGGACGTGTCGTCCGGCGGCGCGATCAGACTGGCCGACGAAATAGCGGAATTGGCGATCACGGCCGCACTGGAGGAAAGCGATCCCGGTGATCAGGACTCCCGGGCGCTGGAATTCCGTGAAAACATCCTGCGCTACATCGACGCGCATATCGACGACGCCGAACTCACCCCTCAGCGGATCGCCCAGGCGTTCTTCGTCTCGCCCCGGACCCTGCACCGGCTGTTCGCCCGTTCCGGCGAGACCGTCGCGGCCACGATCCGGCTGCGCCGCCTGAAGGCCTGCCGCGAGGCGATGCTCTCACCGCGGCACACCCACCGCCCCCTCACCGAGATCGCCTCGCGCTTCGGCTTCACCGACCTGGCGGTCTTCAGCAGGGCCTTCAAGGCGCTGTACGGGGTGAGCCCGAGCCGCTACCGGGAGCTGAACCGGTAGGTCCCGGAGCGGGGCAGGCGCAGGGTGAAGACCGTCTCCGCGTCCGGGGCGCTGGTCGGCTGGGC
>JBCEBZ010000228.1:0-18588 GCA_039206675.1 Rhodococcus sp. (in: high G+C Gram-positive bacteria)
CGATGCCCTCGTCGAGCAGCAGGATCTCCGGGTCGATGCTGGTGACCACACCCATCGCGACGCGCACCCGCATGCCGGTGGAATACGTGCGCAGCGGCATCGACAGGTACTCGCCCAGCTCGGTGAAGTCGGCGATCTCGTCCATCTTCGCCAGCATCTGCTTGCGGGTCTGCCCGAGGAACAGCCCGCGGATGATGATGTTCTCGTAGCCGGAGATCTCGGGGTCCATGCCCACACCGAGGTCGAAGACCGGGGCCACGCGGCCGCGGATGCTCGCGCTGCCGCGGGTGGGCTCGTAGATGCCGGACAGCAGCCGCAGCAGCGTCGACTTGCCCGCGCCGTTGTGGCCGACCAGACCGATCCGGTCGCCTTCCTTCAGCGACAGGTTGATGTCGCGCAGGGCCTCGACCACCACGACGTCCGAGTTGTTGCGCCCGATCGATCCGCCGGCCTTGCCGAGGAACGCCTTCTTCAGCGACCGGGACTTGGCGTCGAAGATCGGAAAGTCGACGCAGGCGTCCCGCGTCTCGATGCTCACATGTTCTGTCATTGAGGGGACCCCTATACCCAGTAGGGCACACGGGCCCGGTACTTGCGAAGCGCGAGGATGGCGGCGGTCCACCCGACGACGGTGATGGCCAGCACGATGTACCAGTGGTACGCCTGCTGGTCCTGGCCGATCATCGGCGCGCGCACGATGTCGAGGTAGTGGAACAGCGGGTTCAGCTCGGCGAGCTTGACGCGCTCGGCGGCCTGACCGCCCTGCGCCTCCAGGCTCTGCGTGGTCCACATGATCGGGGTCAGCACGAACAGCAGCAGCGTCATGCTGCCGAGGATCGGCGCGATGTCCCGGTAGCGGGTGGAGAAGATGCCGAACATGATCGACACCCAGGCAGCGTTGACGACGATCAGCCCGATCGCCGGGATCGCGGACAGCGACATCCACGTCAGGTGCCGCCACACCCCGAACGCGAACAGCATGATCACGTAGATGACGAGGTTGTGGGCGAACAGCAGCAGTTGCCGCCACACCAGCCGGTACACGTGGACGCTCAGCGCCGACGGCAGCTGTTTGATCAGCCCCTCGTTGGCGATGAACACCTCGGACCCCTCGAGGATGCTCGCGCTGATCAGGTTCCAGACGATCAGACCCACGGTGACGTACGGCAGGAACTCGTCCAGCGGGATGTCCAGCAGGGCGGAGTACAGGATGCCCATCGCCGCAGCCTGCACGCCGGTGGCGATGGTGATCCAGAACGGACCGATCACCGACCGGCGGTAACGCTGCTTGATGTCCTGCCAGCCGAGGCTCAGCCACAGCTCGCGCTGAGCGAAGCCGTCCCTGAGGTCCTTGAACGCGCGACGGAAGGTCTGCGAATCGGACGCCGGGAGCGGGCCGCCTGCGGCCTCGGTTTCGATAGCGGATGCTGACACGGGCACCGAGCCTACCGGGAGTCGAGTTCCATGCTTTTTTGCCCGTTGCTACAGGTACTGGCCGGTACCGCTCGACTGCGACCCCGAGTCGTTGTTGTGCGGCCCGTGCGGGTTGCCCATGCTGAGGCCCGGAGGCAGGGCGCCCTGACGCATCTGCTCGAGCTGGGAGCGGGCCGCCATCTGCTGGGCGAACAGCGCCGTCTGGATGCCGTGGAACAGCCCTTCGAGCCAGCCCACCAGCTGCGCCTGCGCGATGCGGAGTTCGGCGTCGGTGGGGACGGTGTCGTCGGTGAAGGGCAGCGTGAGGCGTTCGAGTTCGTCGCGCAGTTCCGGGGCCAGGCCCTGCTCGAGCTCGTGGATCGACGACTTGTGGATCTCCTTCAGCCGGTTGCGGCTGGCGTCGTCGAGCGGTGCCGCGCGCACCTCCTCGAGGAGCTGCTTGATCATCGTTCCGATGCGCATGACCTTGGCCGGCTGCTCCACCATGTCGGCGATCGACTCGGTGCCGTTCCCGTTCTCGGCCGCGGCCGCGGCGGCGTCGGAGCCCTCGGGCTTGCTCGCGGCCTCCGCGACGGGAATCGCCATGGGCTGACCGTCGGGACCGATCACGACTACGTGTTCATTCTCCGAGTTCGTCATGCCTCCATCTTGGCTGTTCCTGCGCGGCAGTGCGAAAGTGCGTCCGATTTGGCCCTTTCCATCTTTGTTGCATTCAACAACAATCGATGGCTGGCTTCGACCGTCTTGACTTGGGGTCTTAGAGTGTCGGGCATGGCTTACGACGTTGCCCGCGTTCGGGGACTCATCCCCTCACTCGGCGACGGTTGGATCCATCTCGATCCGCAGGCCGGCATGCAGATTCCGGACGCGGTGTCGCGCACTGTCTCCACGGCCTTCCGGGCTTCTGCCTCTTCGTCGACCGGACGACATGTGTCCAGCCGGCGCAGTGCGGCGGTTCTCGATGCGGCCCGAGCAGCCGTCGCCGACCTGGTCGGAGGCGATCCCGCCGGGGTCGTGCTCGGACCCGACCGATCCGTCCTCCTGGCCTGGCTGGCGGAGTCGCTGAGCACGCGACTCGGTCTCGGAACCGGGCTCGTGCTCTCCCGCCTCGACGAGGAAGCGAACGTGGCGCCGTGGCTGCGCGTCGCCAGCCGCTACGGCGCCCAGGTGCGGTGGGCGGAGGTCGAGATCGAGACCTGCGAACTCCCCAGCTGGCAGTTCCAGGACCTCATCACCACCACGACGCGTCTCGTCGCACTCACCGCCGCCTCCCCGATCGTCGGCTCGGCGCCCGACGTCCGCGTCGCCTCGGACCGCGTCCACGAAGTCGGCGGACTGATGGTCGTCGACGCGATCGGCGCCGCCCCCTACGCGCACGTCGACATCAACGAACTCGGTGCGGACGTCGTCGCCGTCGGTGCCACCTCCTGGGGCGGACCGCAGGTCGGGGCACTCGTGTTCCGCGACCCCAGCCTCCTCGACCGCATCCCGGCGGTGTCGCTCAACCCGTATGCGCGGGGTGTCGAACGTCTCGAGGTCGGGGTGCACCAGTTCGCGCTCCTCGCCGGCCTCACCACGTCGATCGACTTCCTCGCGAACCTCGACGAGTCGGCCACCGGTTCCCGGCGCGAGAAGCTCGAGGCATCCATCAGCTCGCTGCAGAACTACCAGGACACCCTGTTCGACCACCTCATGTCTTCGCTGAAGCGGCTGCCGCAGGTCATGGTCATCGGGCGGTCGCCGAGCCGGGTTCCGACGCTCAGCTTCACCGTCGCCGGAGTCTCGGCCGACAAGGTCGCGTCGCATCTCGCCGACAAGCGCATCGCCACCGTCAGCGGCGTCCACGGCGGCTCCCGGCTGCTCGACGCCCTCGGCGTCAACGACGAGGGCGGCGCCGTCACCATCGGACTCGCGCCGTACACCACCCGCTACGAGATCGACCAGCTCGTGAACGAGCTCGCCACCCTCGGCTGAGTTGCCCCGACCGCCCGACCACTCGCCGCCGCGCCCAATGTGACATTCGTTCCGTTGGACTGGACGAATGTCACACCGGGCCAGCGCGCCCGCCCACCCGTCGCCGCGCCCAATGTGACATTGGTTCCGTTGGACTCGACGAATGTCACACCGGGCGACGGCGGCAGCAGGGACGACCGTCAGTTCCGCGGGATCGTCAGGATCACCTTGCCGACGGTGTCGGCGGAGTCGAGCAGTTCGTGTCCGCGCGGAGCCTCGGTGATGGGCAGTTCGGCCGAGACGACGGGGTGGACCGCGCCCTCCGCGATCAGCGGCCACAGCCGCTTGCGGACGTCGGCGACGATGTCGGCCTTGCCCTCGCGACCCGACTCGGGGCGTCCGCGCAGACCGGCCGCCGTCACGTGGGCGCGTTTGGCCAGCACCTTGCCCAGGTCCAGTTCGCCCTTGCGGCCGCCCTGCATGCCGATGACGACGAGCCGGCCGTCGGCGGCGAGCACGTCGACGTTGCGGCCGAGGTAGGCGCCGCCCATGTTGTCGAGGATCACATCGGCGCCGTGACCGTCGGTCGCCTTGCGGATCTCGTCGACGAAATCGGCTTCCCGGTAGTTGACGAGGATGTCGGCACCGAGTTCGCGGCAGCGCGCCAGCTTCTCCTCGGATCCGGCGGTGACGGCCACCCGGGCGCCCAGTGCGACACCCACCTGGATGGCGTGTGTGCCGATGCCGCCGCCACCGCCGTGCACCAGCAGCACGTCGCCGCGGGACAGCCCGGCGCCCATCACGACGTTCGACCACACCGTGCACGCGACCTCCGGCAGCGACGCGGCGACGAGCAGGTCCACCCCTTCGGGCAGCGGGAGAAGCTGCGACGCGGGGACGGCGACCTTCTCCGCGTAGCCGCCGCCGGCGAGCAGCGCACACACCTGGTCGCCGACGGACCACCCGGACACTCCCTCGCCGAGTTCGGCGATGGTGCCGGAGCACTCGAGCCCGAGGATGTCGCTGGCTCCGGGCGGCGGGGGATAGAACCCCTGGCGCTGCAGCAGGTCGGCGCGATTGACGGCGGTCGCGGCGACGTCGAGGAGGACGTGACCGGGGGGAAGTTCCGGGTCCGGCTGCTCGGCCCACGTCATGACTTCGGGCCCGCCCGGCTGGTCGATCGTGATCGCATACATGGGGACGACGCTAGCGAAACGGGCGCAGTCCGGTGCCCGCGACCGATCCGAGCGACCGCTCGGCCTCTTCGGGTACCGCAGGCTACTGGAAAGTAATGTCGCACTACTAGAATGTGGACCTGTGACAGCAGAAACCTCCGACGCCGAGGCCGCGACCAACTGGTTGACGCCGGCCGAGATGCGCGCATGGCGCGGCTACATGGACGGCAACCAGCGGCTGATGGACGTCCTCAACCGGGATCTGCAGGAGAAGCACGACCTCTCCCTGGCGGACTACCGGATTCTGGTGCTGCTGTCCGAGTCGCCGGACGGTTCGCTGCGCATGAGCGATCTCGCGGACGGCGTCCTCTCCTCCCGCAGCCGTCTCACCCATCAGATCCGGCGGATGGAGGCGCAGGGCATGGTCGCCCGCGACACCTGCGTCGAGGACGGCCGCGGGGTGCTCGCCGTCATCACCGACGAAGGTCGCGCCCGGCTCGCCGACGCGGCACCCACCCATGTGGCCGGGGTGCGCAGCAACCTCGTCGATCTGCTCACCAAGTCTCAGCTCAAGGTTCTCGCCGAGGTGTTCGAACGCGTCGACAAGGCCATCGGCGACCGCTGACCGGTTGCCCGGTGCCGCCGCCGTACCGATAAGATCGCCCACGGAAGCGTGGCAGAGCGGCCGAATGCACTCGCCTTGAAAGCGAGCGTGGCGTTAAACCCACCGGGGGTTCAAATCCCTCCGCTTCCGCCATTGGCAAACAGCCCTGGCCCGGTATCGCACCGGGTCGGGGCTGTTTTCCTATTTCCTCCGCGCCTTCGGCTGCTTCGGCGGGAGTTCGGCGACCTCGGCGATCGCGCGTTCGATCCACGGGGTGGCGAGGTCCGGGCTGTCCCGCCACCGGTCGGGCAGGGCCAGGTATTCGCGCAGCGGCTTCTCTCCCGGACCGAAACCGCCGACGCCGTCGGTGGACGCCAGTTCGTCCTTCGCCTGCTCGGTGAGGAGCCGGACCCCGACGCTCGGCCCGAGGAGTCCGGCGAACATGTTCCCGTTGACGAAGGCGCCGAGGTTGCCGAACATCGGTTTCACCTCGACGCCGGGGGTGTCGGGGATCAGCGACCGGAAGAACTGCTTGTCCTCCTCGGAGGGCTTCGGCATCTTCACGGCTACGGGTCCTGACGTTCCTCGGGCGTCATGATGCTGAAGGTCGCGCCCTGCGGGTCGGCGACACCGGCGATGCGGCCGACGGTGGGGATGTCCATCGCTTCTTCGACGATCGTGCCGCCGAGTGCCACGACCTTCGCGGCGCTGGCGTCGACGTTGTCGACGGCGAAGTAGACGCGCCAGTGGTTCGGCGTGCCGGGCGTCATCGGCTGACCGCATCCGCCGACCTGATCTTCGCCCACCTCCAGCAGGTGGTACGTGTAGTCCGGTCCCATGGGCATCGTCGACGACGTGATCCCGAAGACGCTGTCGTAGAACGCAAGTGCCTTCTCGACGTCGCCGGTGTTCAGTTCGTTCCAGAGGCACGCGCCGGTGTCGCCGACGAGTGAGGCGCCGATGTGCTTGTTCGCCTGCCACAGTCCGACGGCCGCCCCGGTGGGGTCGGTGACGAACGACATGCGTCCCGCTTCCCCCACGTCGAACGCCGGCATCAGCACCTGGCCGCCGGCGGCGGGGACCTTTCCGACGGTCGCGTCGACGTCGTCGACCGCGAGGTAGGTGTTCCAATTCGCGGGCGCCCCGGCCTCGGCCGCGTCGGGTTGCAGTGGCGCGATGGCGGCGACGTTCTCGCCGCGCACCGTGGCCATCGAGTAGACGGGGCCCTCGGGCATCGGCCGGTCGTCGTACTCCCAGCCGAGCAGTTCCGCATAGAACTTCTTGGCCGCGTCCTGATCGCTGGTTTGGAGGTCTACCCAGCTCGGTGTTCCCTGGGCGTATTCCGTCTTGGTGGGCATGACTGGACCTTTCCGTGTGAGGTGTCAGGCCGCCGGGGCGGGGTGGCGGCCGGTGTAGGCGATGAGCCGGGTCACCGCGTCGCTGGTGTGCGGGACGGGCACGGGGTCGTCGAACCCGACGGCCTTCCTGCCTTCGGGCGAGATGATCTTGTGTGCCAGCGCCAGCACGTATTCGGCGAGCGGTTCGGACACGGCCACGTCGCCCTCGGTCGCGGCCGCGAAATCCCAGGCGTGGATCAGGAATTCGATCGACAGGATGCCCGCCGCGACGGTGGCGGGGGCGTTGTTCGGCCCGAGCGTCACGGTGCCGTCCAGTCCGCGACTGCGCCACGCCTCCAGCGCGGGCTGGGCGAGGTCGGCGATTCTGGCCTCGACGGGTTTGCCGGGGTCGTCGTCGAACGTCGCGCCCGCCGCGCCGCCGAGAGCGGTGATCGAACCGGCCAGATGATCGGCGAGCTGCGAGACGGTGAACTCGGTGCACGGCGTCTGCTTGGACATGTCCTCCGCCGTGACGTCGCGCAGGATGCGTTGCACGACAGCCAATGTCGCCTCGGCGCTGGACAGTTCGTCGAGCGGGTCCGGTGCGGCCGCCCAGTCGTCGGGCCCGGCGTCGCTCGTCTGCGCGGCGTCGACGAGCCGTCCGAGGTAATGGTTCCAGCCCTCCGCGTGGCGGGCGGCCTGTTCGGTATTCAGCCCGTCGTGCACGAGGCGCACCTCGGTGCCGCCTGCGGCCGGGGTGAGGGTGACCGTCACGGTGGACGATCCCGGTGGGAGTTCCTCGTCGCCTTCCCAGCCCCAGGTGAACACCACTCGCTTGCCGGGAACGACCTCCCGGAAGGTACCCGCCGCCGAGTGCCCGGGAACGACGGTCCACCGGTATTCGCCCCCGGCCTGCAGGTCGACGCGGGCGGCGACGGTCTGCCAGCGCCGCAATCGGTCCGGTCTGGTGACGAGATCGAACGTGGCGTCCGGGTCCAGCGGGACGACGACGGTCTTGTCGAATGGCATCAGCTGTCTCCTTTGGATCCTGCTTCGTCGGTGGCGTCCGCGACGAGGCGGTCGAGTTCGTCGATCCAGAAGGCGTCGAACAACGTGCGGAGCTGTGCGAGTCCCTGAGGATCGAGCCGGTAGTACCTGAAGCGTCCGTCCTTGCGCGCAGTGACCAGCCCGGCCTCGGTGAGCACCCGGAGATGTTGCGAGATCGCCGACCGGCTCGCGGGGAAGTGTGCGGCGAGGTTGTTGACGGTCTGTTCACCTGCGGTCAGCAGTTGCATGAGGCGTCTCCGGGTGGGCTCAGCTGCGACTTCCAACTGATCGAGCACGACCAATACGTTAGTCGTGACTAACGCGTTGTGCAATGGGTCTCGCCGCCGACGCCGTGAGGTGGGAGAATTCGTAGCGACGAGGGAGTGAAAAATGACAACGTCAAGCCCCTGGCCCACGATTCACCAAGAACGCCGCGCCCTGGTGGACGACCTCGAACCGCTGACCGACACCCAGTGGTCGACGCCGTCGCTCTGCGAGCGGTGGACAGTGCGGGACGTGTTCGCGCACATGACGGCGACGGAGAAGATGACGCCGCCGAAGTTCGTCGGAAAGTTCGTCGGGTCGGGATTTCGGATCAACACCATGTTCGAGAAGGACATCGCACACGAAGAGGAGGGAACACCGGCGGAGTCGCTCGACGAATTCCGGGCGCACATGGCCGATTCCACCCACCCGCCGGGCCCGATCGACGCCATGCTGGGCGAGATGATCGTCCACGGCGAGGACATCCGCAGGCCGCTCGGCATCGCACACGAGTACCCGATGGACGCCGTCGTCCGCGTCGCCGACTTCTACAAGAATTCGAACCTGCTGATCGGGTCGAAGTCCCGGGTCGCGGGGCTGACGCTGCGGGCCACCGACACCGACTGGACCACCGGATCCGGACCGGAGGTCTCCGGCCCGATGCTGGCGCTCGTGCTGGCGATGACGGGCCGCCGCGCCGCGCTCGACGAACTCGGCGGAGATGGTCTGGACCAGTTGAAGTCCGCGCTGCCGAAGTAGAGCAATCACACAGCGAACCGTGGTGACTACAACGTGATCACGGCGGAGCACACAGCTGTCACAAAACCTCTAAGCTCTTGTTGACCGGACGCATTTTGTACTGTGCAATCGGGGTCCACACAGTCCGGGGAAGAGGGTTTTCTTTATGCGTCGCGAAGCAATGGCTGCTGTCGGTCTGGCAGTGTCACTGACCCTTCTGGGGCCGGCGTTCACTGCAGTGGCCGATCCGGCGCCTGCTCCGGTCGCGCCCCAGGGCAACGGTGTCGCGAGCGTCGACAAGATCGTTCCGCTCACCGACACCCGTAGCGCCGTCTTCATCAATTCGCCCGCCATGGGCCGGGTCGTGCAGGTCCAGGTCCTCCATCCCGCAGGGGGTGGGTCGCGGCCGTCGCTGTACCTGCTGGACGGCGTCAGCGCCGGCGCCGAGTCGAACTTCCAGGAGAGCACCTGGACGCAGAAGACGGACGTCGTCCAGTTCTTCGCCGACAAGAAGGTCAACGTCGTGCTGCCGGTGGGTGGCACCGCCAGCTACTACACCGACTGGCTGCAACCCGACCCCACGCTGGGGGTCAACAAGTGGGAGACGTTCCTGGCCAAGGAACTCCCGCCGATCATCGACCGGAACTTCAGCGGAAACGGCGTCAACGCCGTCGCGGGTGTGTCGATGGGCGCGATGGGCGCCGCCAATCTCGTCACCCGGCACCCGCAGCTCTACCGCGGACTCGCGGCGTACAGCGGATGCCTCGACAACTCGAACCCCAGCTCGCGTGACTCGGTCCGCGGCACGGTGGCGTTCAAGGGCGGAAACCCGGCCAACATGTGGGGTCCCGACACCGACCCCGCCTGGACCGCCCACGATCCGTCGGTGAACGCCGAAGCGCTGCGCGGCAAGCAGATCTACATCTCCACCGGCAACGGGCTTCCCGGACCGTACGAGATCACGGGAGACATCGCGTCCACGATCGCGGTGGGCGGACCGCTCGAGGCGGCGGCGAACCTCTGCACGCAGACGTTCCAGCAGCGCCTGACCGAGCTCGCGATCCCGGCGACGTTCACCTACCGCAACTTCGGCACGCATTCGTGGCCGTACTGGCAGGACGAACTGCGCACGTCGTGGCCGGTCCTGAAGAGCGCGCTCGGCGTCTGACGGGCGCTACGCGCGGACCGCGACGTTCGCGATCGTGCGCGCCTCGGTGCTCGTCGCGAACGTGAGGAACGCGTCGTTCTCCTCGGGATCGCCGATCGTGATCCGCACCCCGTCGTCGCCGTACGGGCGCAGCAGGACTCCGGCCTCGGCGCTGGCCGCCCCGAACGCCCCGGAGCGGGTGCCCAGCGGGAGGTAGACGAAGTTGGCGTCCGATTCGGGCACGTCGTATCCGGCCGCGACCAGGGCGTCGCGGACCCGGTTGCGCTCGGCGACGACGCCGTCCGTGCGTGCCAGCAATTCTCCAGACGCCGCCAGCGACGCGATGGCGGCGGCCTGCGCGACGGCATTGACCGTGAACGCGATGTGGACCTTGCTCAGCGCGGTGACGATCGCCGGATCGGCGATCGCATACCCCACGCGGAGACCCGCCAGGCCGTAGGCCTTGGAGAAGGTGCGCAGCACCACCACGTTCGGGTGCCGGCGGAACAGGTCGAGGCCGTCGGCGCCGGACCGGTTGTACTCGAAGTAGGCCTCGTCGAGGGCCACGACCACCCGGTCGGGCACGGCGTCGAGGAACCGCTCGAGTTCGCTCGTGCTCAGGGCGGGCCCTGTCGGATTGTTGGGGGTGCAGACGAAGATCAGCCGCGTGCGGTCGGTGACGGCGGCCGCCATCGCATCGAGGTCGTGCCGGTAGTCGGCGGTGAGGGGCACCGTGACCGGGACCGCGCCCGCGACCCTGGTGACCACCGGATAGGCCTCGAAGGAGCGCCAGGCGAACATGACCTCGTCGCCGTCGTTGCAGGTGGCGTGGACGAGTTCCTGGCACAGGCTGACCGACCCGGCTCCGATGGCGACGTTCGCGGTGGCGACCCCGAAGTGGTCGGCGAGGGCCGCGATCAGGGCGACGTGACCGTTGTCGGGGTAGCGGTTGGCGTTGGAGGCGGCGTCCGCGATGGCGTCCCGGACACTCGGCAGCGGTCCCAGCGTCGTTTCGTTGCTGGCCAGCTTGATCGCACCGGGATAGCTCTTGCCGGGAACGTAGGCCGTAATCGTGTCGAGGTCTGTCCTGGTTCGCGGAGTCACCAGGCGATTATGCGCCTCCCGATCCACTGCGCCGACGCCCCCTTCGTGCCAAGGTAGGGACATGTCGGGATTCTTCAGGGACAGTGCAGCCCTGCGGACGTCCGGAGACGCGCCCGTAGACCCGCAGAGGCGTGTTCCGCTCACCGCGGTGGAACCGGACGGTCCGGCGCGGGGCGGGATCGTGATCCTGCACGAGTCGCGGACGTTCAGTGATGCCCTCCTCGATCTGATGAGATCGCTCGCGATGGAGGGGTGGGTGACGGTGGCGCCGCACCTCTTCCACCGGGAACCGGCGGAAAGCGACGTCGAGGTGTTCGGCGACGCTCTCTTCGCCGACTTCGACGCGACCTTCGACTGGCTGATCGCGCGCGGGATCTACGCCGACTGCGTGGGGGTGCTGGGTTTCGACGACGCCGGGTCTGCCGCCCTGCTCGTCGCCACGACGCGTCCCGTCGGCGCCGCCGTGAGTGTCGCCGCCCGCGGGATCGTCGAACCGCTGTCGGAGGACGCGCCCGCGCTCGTGCATGCGGCGCCCGGGCTGAAGGCGCCGTGGCTCGGTCTGTACGGGGAGGACGATCCGTCCACGCCGCCGGATCAGGTCGAGATGCTGCGCGACGCCACCGCCAAGTCCGACGTCGCGGGACTCGTCGTGAGTTATGCCGGGCTCGAACACCGGGCCGACGAACCGCCCCAGGTGCCCGACCGGGATGACGACCCGGGCGCCGAGGCCATCGTCGACGCGCAGCGGCGGATCTTCGACTGGTTCGACAGCAACCTGCGTTAGAGCGGCCATTCCTGCGCGCTGACCAGCCGTTTTGCCTTTGTGGTGGAAAGGTGTGTAATCTTTCGCACCGGCGGTCCGAAGGGATCGGAACCACCCCAGGGAGGCGTGCCAGAGCGGCCGAATGGGACTCACTGCTAATGAGTTGTCCCTTTTACGAGGGACCGGAGGTTCAAATCCTCTCGCCTCCGCCACACCGGGCCTAGTCGGCCGGTGAAAGTTAGACAACTGAAGAGCATGCGCCCGTAGCTCAACGGATAGAGCACTTGACTACGGATCAAGAGGTTAGGGGTTCGAATCCCTTCGGGCGCACAAAGAAACCCCGTCGGCTGCAGTGATGCAGGCGACGGGGTTTCTCTTTGTCGTGCGAGCTAGCAGCACGACGTTCCCGCGGTGGCCTTCGTGCCGTCCGCGGCGGTGCCGCAGCAGGTGCCGTTCTCGGCGTCGGCATCGGCGTCGGGGTGCCGGGGGCTCGATCCGAATGTCTCGGAGTCGGCGAGGACGGTGTAGACCTCCCATTTCTCGCCGGCGGGGCCGGTGACCCACACCTTGTCCTGGGTGGCGAAGCAACAGGTGGTGCCGATCTCCTCGTCGGTGAAGAGGCCTTCCCCGGTCAGCCGGGCGATCTCGGACTGCACCTCGGTGCTCGATTCCACCTCGACGCCGAGGTGATTGATGGTGCCGCCGTTGCCGGGGTTCTCCAGCAGCACCAACTTGAGGGGTGGCTGTGCGATGGCGAAGTTCGCGTATCCCGGCTTCAGTTTCGCGGGTTGGGTATCGAACAGTTTCGAGTAGAACGTGACGGCTTCCTCCAGATCGTCGACGTTGAGGGCGAGTTGTGCGCGTGACATGAGAACCTCCACCTGTGTGACATATGTCGAATTACTTGCACTCTCAGAATCCCACCTTTTTGACATATGTCAAGAAGGTGGGAGGATGGAGTCATGCCCAAGACGTTGCCGGTCGTAGATGTGTCCGCGCCGATCTGCTGCGCGCCCGTCTCGGCCGCCCCGATGACCGACGACGCGGCCCTGCACCTCGCTCTTCGCCTCAAGGCGCTGGCCGACCCCGTCCGGCTCAAGCTGATGTCGATCCTGCTGACCGCGAGCGGGGGCGAGGTGTGCACGTGCGATCTCGCGACCGGCGTCGGCCTGTCCGAATCGACGGTCAGTCACCATCTCGGTCAGCTCAGGAAGGCGGGAATGGTTCAGTCCGTCCGCCGCGGGATGAATGTCTTCTACAGCGCGCGGCCCGATGCTCTCGAGGCCCTGCGGGTCGTCCTCGACCCCCACTGCTGCACCTGAAGCCGGCGAGGGCGATCACGACGTTCGCGTGCTCGATTCGAGCCCGATGGTGGTGGTGGTCGAACCGAGGCCGATCCGCGGCCAGCCGGCGGTGACCGAGATGAACCCCGACACGGGGATCGCATCGAGCCAGTAGTGCGGCTCGGTTCGGTACTCGGGCGGCCCGCTTCCGCACGGCTTCGCCGCCGCCGCAGGATGGTAGGGGTCGGCCTCGCCCTCGATGTCGTCGACGCGTGCCCGCACCGACAGATAGGACCACCGCGTCGACGGATCGTCGGGGTCGGACAGCGGGCGGGTCTCGTACTGCGCCAGCTCCGCGGGCCTGCCCGTCGCGGTCAGGGCCATCCGGAGTTGGAGGCCGTCCGGGAATGCCACGATCTCGAACAGCTCGAGCGTGAGGTGGTCTTCGGCTGTGAGGAGCAGGGGGCCGTGCACCCGGTGTCCTCCGGTGGTGGGTGGTGCTACTGCCGGCCAACGCGGTCTGCGCATGACCCCTATGATCCCACCGATCCGAATGCAGATGCAATGGTGGACAACGAAGTTCATGCCGTGTAGAGGTCGGCGCAGACCGGGTCTCAGCTGGTGGGCGGGGTGAACTCCGGCTGGTCGAGGAGCCGGAGCCACGTTCCGTCCGGCTGCCTGCGGACGACCTGCGCCCGCGCGCCGGATCCGTCCTTCGGCGGGGTGGACGTGAGTGCGATGTCGTCACTGATCAGGGTGGGGAGCGGTGTCTCCGGTTCGAAATGTGGCGCGTTCGCGAGCACCGACTCCCACAGTGTCCGGATGGCGGCCCGGCCGATCGTGCGGCTGCCGGGCGGGTACGCCATGACGGCGTTCTCCTCGTACAGGGCGGCGACTCCGGCCGCGTCGCCTGCGTTGCTGCGCTCGACGAACAGCCGGGTGAGGTCTTCGGGGTTCTGGGCCTTCTCGTAGTCGGTCACCGGGAATCCTTTCGTGGGTGAACTGCTGTCCCTTTTCAGGGTGGTGTCGCCGCAACCGGAAGTCCAACAGATAGTTCTGCTGAATACTAGAATCATTGGTTATGGAGTTGAGGCAGCTGGAGTACTTCGTCGCGGTCGCCGAGGAAGCGAACTTCACCCGCGCCGCGGAACGGGTCCACATCAGCCAGTCGGGAATCAGCGCGCAGATCCGGCAGCTCGAGCACGACCTCGGCGCCACCCTGATCGACCGGTCGAGCCGGACGGCGACGCTCACGGCGGCGGGGGAGGCGGCGCTGCTGCACGCCCGCGCGGCACTCGCCTCGGCCGGCGCGATGCGGCAGGCCGTCGACGACGTCAACCAGCTGATCCGCGGCAGGCTCGTCGTCGGGATGGTCACCGCGTGCACGATCAAGCCACTGTTCGACGCGCTGTCCGCGTTCCACGTCGCGCACCCGGGAATCGAGATCACGCTGACGGAGGACAGCTCCGACCGCCTCGTCGACCGCGTCCGCGCCGGTGCGATCGATCTCGCGCTCGTCGCCACCTCGACCGCCCCGCCCGAAGGGCTGGACGCCTACCCGATCATCAGCGAGGGGCTGGTCGCCGCCGTGTCGCCGGATCACCCGCTGGCGGGGCGGTCGCGAGTCGCGCTGGCCGAACTCGGCGACCATTCGATCGTCTGTATGCCGACGGGAACGGGCATCCGGACGGTGTTCGACGAGGCGTGTGCGGCCGCCGGCCTGCGTCCCGACATCGCCCTGCAGGCGAGCGCGCCCGACGCCGTCGCCGACCTCGCGATCCGCGGCCTGGGGGTCGCGATCCTCAGCGAGTCGATGGCCACGGACTACCGGGGCCGGCTGACGGCGGTCGCACTGGACGGCGTCGACATCCCGGCCGTCCTCGCGCTGGTCTGGAAGAGCGTCGGGGGTCCCGCGCTCCGCGAACTCGTCCGGCACACCCGCCGATCCTTCGGGGAGTTGCAGACCGAACCCGCCCGGTAGTTCCTCACACGACCGACGTCATCCCGCCGTCCACGAAGATCACCTGACCGTTGACGTACCGGGAGGCGTCCGACGCCAGCCACACCGCCGGACCCACGAGGTCGTCCGGGGTGCCCCACCGGCCCGCCGGCGCGCGGCCGCGGAGCCAGGCGTCGAACTCGGCGTCGTCGACGAGGGCCTGCGTCATCTCGGTGTGGATGTAGCCGGGCGCGAGGCCGTTGATCTGCAGCCCGGAGCGTGCCCATTCCGCCGTCATCGCGCGGGTCAGATTCCGCAGCCCGCCCTTCGCGGCGGTGTACGGCGCGATGGTGGGCCGGGCCAGGTCGCTCTGCACCGAGCAGACGTTGACGATCTTCCCGCTGCCACGGCCGATCTGGAACCGGGCGACTGCACGCCCCACGAGGAAGGCGCTGGTGAGGTCGGTCGTGAGCACCCTGTTCCAGTCCTCGAGGGTGACGTCGAGCAGGGGCTGGCGGTGTTGCAGCGCAGCATTGTTCACGAGGATCTCGATCGGCCCGACCTCCGACTCGATCCGCTCGACGGACTCCGTCACCCGTTCGGGATCGGTGACGTCGAACGCGTACGAATGGACCCGGGTGTCGCCGAACTCCGCGCCGAGCTGTTCGCGGGCCTGCGCCAGGCGTCCTTGTGACACCCCGTTGAGCACGATCGTGGCTCCCGCCCCGGCCAGGCCCCGCGCGAGCGCGTAGCCGATTCCCCGGCTCGAACCGGTGACCAGGGCGATGCGCCCGGACAGATCGAACAGGGTCACGGCGCACCCACCGGGTTGCCGAGCGTGCCGATTCCGTCGAGCGTGATCTCGGCGCGGTCGCCCGGTTCGACCGGGCCCGACGTGAACGGGCACCCCGTGAGCACGACGTCTCCCGGCCCCAGCGTCAGATACCGGGTGAGATGGACCAGTTGCTCGGACACGTTCCACGCCAGCTGCCGGGTGGACGCCTCCGCCACGGGCACCCCGTTGACGCGTACGACGATCGGCACGTCGCCGGGGTCGAGGTCCGTCTCGATCCACGGGCCCAGCGGGGTGAAACCGTCGCCGTGTTTCGCCTGGGTGAGTTTGTCGTCCAGCGCGATCTGCTCGACGGCGGTGACGTCGTTACCGATCGTGTAGCCGAGAATCGCGGACGGGACGTCCTCGGGGCGCAGCCTGCGGCACGTGCGCCGGATGACGACGGCCAGTTCGCCCTCCACGACGACCTTCCCCAGCCCTTCGTCGACGACGATCGGATCGTCGGGGCCGATCACCGTGCGCGCCGACTTCATGAACGCCTGCAACGGGAGGTCCCGGTCTCCGGGCGCGCCGTTGTGTGCCATCCCGAGCAGGACCCGCGGTTCGGCGGGCGCGAGCAGGCGGGCCCCGTCCACGTCGTGTGCCGGTCCGGTGAACGTCATCGTGTCCGCGAACGGATCGGCCACCTCGTGCCAGCGACCGTCGCGCAGGCACACCGGCCGCGGTCCCGAATCGGTGGCGATGCGGGCCAGCCTCATGCGTCGACCCGATCCTTGGACGGGGCGACGGCATCCGGGCCGTGCACCGGGTCGGCCATCGCGTCCCACGCGAGCCCGAGGTCGCGGCCACGGGTTTCGGGTGTCACGAACGTCGTGGCGAACGTGATGACGCTGAGGACCAGCACGTAGATCGCGAGCGGCACCCACGAGTTGTTCATCAGCGACAGCAGCAGCGCGCCGACGAAGGGGGCGATGCCGCCGGCGAGGATCGCGCTCGTCTCCCGCGCGACCGCGACGCCGATGTAGCGGTGCCGGTTTCCGAACAGCTCCGGCAGGGCGGCGCACTGCGCGCCGAGCATCACGTTGACGCCGATCCCGTAGCTGACCGCGAGGGTCGCCACCACGAGGTAGGGGTTGCCGAGCGAGAGCAGCCACCACGACGGGACGGCGAGGACCAGTTGCAGTGCCGCACCGAACCGGTACACGCGCATCCGCCCGAAGCGGTCCGACAGCGCGCCCGAGAACGGGATGACGAGCATGCCGATGGCGGCGCCGCAGGCGATGGCGAGCGGTCCGATCGACTTGCTGACGCCCACCACCGTCGTCACGTAGCTGATGCCGAGGGTCTGGAAGATGTACGAGCCGCCGTTCTCCGCCATCCGCAGGCCGATGCCGCGGAGCACGCTGGGCATCGAGTTGCCGATCAGTTCCCGGAACGGGCTCTCGCTGATCTGGTCCTGCTTCTCCAGCTTGATGAACGTGGGGCTCTCCTGCATGCGGAGCCGGATGAACACGGCGACCGCGATGAGGAAGACCGACGCCAGGAACGGCACCCGCCACACCCAGGCCAGGAGCAGTTCACGGTCGATCTGACCGAGGATCGCGAACACCCCGGACGCCATCAGGGTGCCCACCATGATCCCGACGAAGGGCAGCGCCGAGAAGAATCCACGACGCGACGTGGGGGAGTACTCGGCCATCAGTGTGGTGGCACCGGCCTGCTCGGCGCCGGCGCCGAAGCCCTGCAGCAGTCGCAGCGCGATCAGCAGGATCGGCGCCCAGATGCCGACCTGGGCGCCGGTGGGCAGCACGCCGATCAGGGTGCTCGCACCGCCCATGATCGCGATCGTGATCATCAGGACGGCCTTGCGTCCGAGGCGGTCACCGAGGGCGCCGAAGAACAGGCCGCCGATGGGACGGGCCAGGAATCCGACGGCGTACGTGCCGAAACTGGCCATCAGTGCGGCCGACGCCCCCATCGCGGGGAAGAACAGCTCACCGAAGATCAGCGCCGACGCCAGGCCGTACAGGGCGAAGTCGTAGTACTCGAGCGCGCTGCCGATGGAACTGGCGAGCGTCGCGCGTTTGAGGTTCGCCGCGTAGTCCGGGTCGTCGGAGGCACGCACGGGTGCGCCGCTGCCGTTCGGCACCTTCGACTCTGCGCCTACTGGAATCTTCGATTCTGCGCGGACTGGAATCTTCGATTCTGGGGACATCTTCTGCTCCGTTGCGGACGGGACCACGTTCATCGCGGTCACAAACAGGTCGGTGCAGTGACCCAGGTCACTGGCATGGCGAGGACGATACCGCGCGGAGCGTGATTTGTCATACGTAATTGCAAGTGTTGACTGAATCACATGACTAGTGCAGAGTTTTTATCCTGAACATATGGCCAGAGCTCGTCCTGTACCGAAGGAATCCGCAGTGAGTGCACATGACCCGAAGCCGCACGATCGGCGACTCCGCGTAGTCGCCGCGACCCCCGTGAGCGAGGAACTCATCGATCTCGTCACGCGGGCGGAACCGCGCATCGACTTCATCCGCGAGCAGGATCTGCTGCCGCCGTCCCGATTCCCGGGCGATCACTCCGGCGACCCGTCGTTCACCCGGACCGCGGAGCAGCAGAAGGCCTTCGACGACCTGGTCGATTCGGCACAGGCCCTGTACGGCGTGCCCGACGAGACTCCCGCGGCGCTGACGCGAACGGCGCGCGTCAACCCCGGTCTCCGCTGGGTGCACACCATGCCGGCCGGCGGTGGGGCCCAGGTGAAGGCGGCCGGACTCACCGACGAGCAACTCGGCCGCATCGCCTTCAGTACGTCCGCCGGTGTGCACGCCGAACCGCTCGCCGAGTTCGCCGTCTTCGGCCTGCTGGCCGGGGCCAAGACCCTCCCGCGGCTACTCGCCCAGCAGCGCGACAAGGCGTGGAGCGGCCGGTGGGCCATGGGAACCGTGTCGGGGCAGCGCATCGTCATCGTCGGGCTGGGCAGCATCGGCCGGGCGACGGC
>JBCEBZ010000229.1:0-4680 GCA_039206675.1 Rhodococcus sp. (in: high G+C Gram-positive bacteria)
GAATGGGAGCAGGCGTCACGTTATGTGGCCGATCAACTGCACAAACTGATCGCTTTCCTCGAGACGATGACGGGCCGGCCATTCGACTGGGATGCTTTACAGCAGAACATGTCCTACATCAAGCGCGCCTCGGAGCTACGCCGCGAGGCGATGGCGCTGTGCCGTGCCGCCCCGACTCCGGCCACCTACTGGGACTGGATCGCCAGCATCGCGCACATCAACTTCATGCCCGCCGGACCGGAATTGGTGCAGTACTTCGCCGATGTCAAAGCCGAAGTCCAGTACCGCCTCGACCACGCCGTCCCCGGCGTCCGCAACGAACGCTACCGTCTCTACTTCGACGGCATCATGAACTGGAACAAGCTCGGCTGGCTGTCGCGCAAATTCGCCGACGCCGACGTCGCCGTGGTCTGCGGGAGGTACACGCACAATGCGTTCTGGCAGGAACCGCACCTGATCGACACGGAAGATCCCATTCTCGGCATGGCGCAGCACTATCTACTGTGCCCGACGAATCACGGTGTCAAGACGCTCAAGCACCTCACCAACCGCGATTGCGTCGACTACGGAATCGACGGAATCGTCTTCCACGCCTCCCGTACCTGCCGAGCATTCACCAACCCCCAGCACCTACTCGCGAAGTCGGCGCAGAAAGAACTCGGAATCCCCTCGATGTTCTTCGAAGGTGACGTCGCCGACGCATCCTTCTACAAGGACGAGATCCTCGAAAGCCGCCTGACGGCCATGCTCGAGGGCATCGACGTTCGCCGAAGCCGGGTCTGATCGCGGTGACGGAATACTTCATGGGAGTCGACCTGGGATCGACGTCCGCCAAGGCCGTCATCCTCGACGAGTCCGCAGCATTTCTGGGCGCGAGCGCCGTTCAGATGGGCGCCGTGAGCCGCGCTGGAATGCGGCAGGCGATCGACGACGCCCTCGGCCGGGCCTCGGTGGCGCCGTCGCAGATCACGGCCACCATCAGCACCGGCTACGGTCGCCGACTCGTCCCTGGCATCGGGCGGACGTTCACCGAGATCACCTGTCATGCGCGCGGCGTCGCAGCACTCTGTCCCGGTGTCCGATTGATCGTCGACATCGGTGGGCAGGACAGCAAGGTCATCGCTGTGGACGAAGATGGGCTCGTCGAGGACTTCGCAATGAACGACCGATGTGCCAGCGGCACGGGACGATTCTTCGAGGTACTCGCGAGGGCCATCGAGTGCGAGGTCGACGAGCTGGCCGACCTCGCCATGTCGGGTGACAAGAACCTGGAGGTCAGCAGCATGTGCGCAACCTTCGCCGAAACCGAGATCGTGTCGCTGCTCGCAAGCGGGTGCGAGCGGACAGACATTGCCGCCTCCGTTCACCGAGCGGTTTCCGCTCGGACACTCGGTTTGATTGCTCAGGTAGGCAAGAAGACACCGGTGGTGATGACCGGTGGGGTGGCGAAGAATGCCGCGGCCGTCCACTTCCTGAGCTCGGCACTGGGGGTGCGCATCGACGTCCCACCGGACCCGCAGATCACCGGCGCCTACGGTGCAGCTCTCCTCGCGCTCGAGACGTGCGGCAACGCGGCTTCGCCCCCGGACGTCGAGCTCTCACCCACTACACCGCCGGCCCACGCGTGCGGAGACTGCACCGGCTCGATCGAGCTGCACATGCCGACCGTACCGGCGTCATAACGCGGTCGCCCAACCTGCTGAACAGCCGTAGCTGCACCAGGAGATCACTGAACTACACCCGTTGCTGGATCTCGTGCGAGAACGCAGGCCGGAATCTGCAGCGCGGCGAATGTACCCTTCGGCGCTACCGAGGCGTCGAAAGGTACATTCAGCCGGGCCTAACCGGGGTTCATGGTGCGTCAGAAGGCAGAGATGCCGCCGTTGACGCTGATCGTCTGACCGGTCAGACGAGCTGCGTCGGGCCCGCCGAGAAACACGATGAGGGACGCGAGATCCTCGGGCACAGCCACCCCGAGATGTGCTTGAGCTGACGCCTTCTCGAAAAGCGACTTGCTGAAACCATCGCTGAGCACATTGGCCGCTGTTGGTGTGCCATCGATCAACGAGGGAGTCACCGCGTTCACTCGCACACCGTTGCGCTTGGCTTCGATCGCGGTAACCCGCGTGAACATGACGATCGCGGCCATCGCGGCCCCGAGGGCGCTCTCACCGGGCGTCGGCACCTTGGCTGCATCCGACGCGATGTTGACGATGCTTCCCCCGCCCTGCTGCTGCATCAACGGCAGCACTGTCCGGGTCATCAGCATCGGGGGCAGGGCCTGCCCCATCAGGATGCCCCCGATGTCGGCGACCGGAGTACGGTGCAGCAGCTCAGGCCGGTAGGACGTGGTTGTGGAGTTGACGAGAACGTCGACCGATCCCAACGCCCGGTGAGCCGCGGCGACGGAAGATTCCACCTGGCCGATGTCGGATGCATCAGTCGCGATGAAGGTTACGTCGGCATCCGAACACCGATCCTGGACCGTTCGCTCTGCGGCTTTCCCTCGCTCTTCGTTTCGACCGAGCAACACGATGCGGCGTACGCCCGCGTCAACAAAGCCGAGAGCCGTCGCGAGGCCGACACCCGACGTGCCACCGGCGATCAATACTCCCGAGTCTTCGTACGGCCGGACCAGCGTGGATGAGGACATGCACTTACCTCCAGAGTCGGTGCTACCGCACCATAGTTGACAGATACTGATGCGTCATGGAAATTTATGTAGAGTATAGACACAGTGCAACGCATTCCTGAAGGGGTGCCAGGGACTCGGATGACCTGGTCGTTTTCGATCGATGATGAGGCAATCGCTCCTTCCTCACCGGCACCGGAGGCATCCACAGCGTTGCGCGGTTCGTCGACTCACTTGTATGACAATGCTGGACGAAAATCGGTTTTCAATGTATTACTTCAGTGTGTGATAGAGGCAACAAAGTGTCGAGAAGTCGCGTGTACCGCGCATCGAAACGACACGTCCACCCTCAAACGCTGACGACAGGATTACGCACCATGCACTCAGAACTGTCACTGTGGCCGTCGACTCCCAGCACAGGAGTTCGCGACATCACCCTCGGTGGGTTGCTTCGCGAAGCGGCAAGCACAGTGCCGGACCGTATCGCACTGGTCGATGCCGTTCCGGACCCCAGCGAGCGAACCTCATGGACCTACAGCGAACTGCTGGCCGAGGTCGAGTCGGTCGCCAAGGCACTGTTGACCAGGTGTGAGCCCGGAGATCGGATCGGCATCTGGGCTCCGAACAGTGCCGATTGGGTCATCCTGCAGCAGGCCGTCGCGATGGCGGGGATGGTCGTCGTCGCGGCGAATCCTGCCTACCGCGCCCACGAACTCGAGTACGTGCTGAAGCAGGCCGGCGCCGTGGCGCTGTTCTATCGCGATTCCTACCGAGGAGTCGATCTGCGGTCGATCATCGACGAGATCCGGCCCAATCTTCCCGGGCTGCATACGATCGTCAGCACGAGCACGTGGCGGTCGTTCGTCGATGCCGCCGACAGCACGAAGGAACTGCCCGAGGTAGACCCCACGGATCCCGTGCAGATCCAATACACGTCGGGAACGACGGGCTTCCCGAAGGGTGCTCTACTGCACCACAAGGGCATCATCAACGAGGCCAACTTCGTATTCGACCGCGCCGACATGGAAGAGGGCGGCGTGTGCATCAATGCGATGCCGATGTACCACATCGGCGGCGGCGCTGTCACCGAGTTGGGCACCTTCTCGAAGCGAGGCACTTACGTCGTACTCCCTGCATTCGATGCCGCGCAGACTCTGGAAATGGTCGAAACCTACAACGGCACGCACTCACTGATGGTCCCCACGATGCTCATCGCGCTGCTCGAACACCCAGATCTGGAAACGAGGGACATTTCCAGCCTGCGCACGGTGCTGTCCGGAGCCGCGACCGTGCCCGAGAGCCTGATCCACCGAGTCATCGACCGCCTGGACTGCCAGTTCACGATCCTGTTCGGACAGACCGAGATGCACGGAGTGATCAGCCAGACCCGCGTCACGGACGATCCGGTCGATCAGGCAACCACCGTCGGTCAACCGTTGCCCGAACTCGAGGTCAAGATCGCGGACCCACTGACAGGTGACGCACTGCCGATCGGTGAACAGGGTGAAATCTGTTGCCGCGGCTACCAGAACATGCTCGGTTATTACGAGATGCCCGATGCCACCTCCACAACCATCGACGCCGAGGGATGGCTGCACATGGGAGATCTCGGCACCATGGATACCCGAGGCTTCATCAAGGTCACCGGACGCCTGACCGAGGTGATAATCCGCGGCGGCGTGAACCTGTATCCACGCGAGATCGAGGAGCTACTGTTCCAGCACCCGTCGATCGCCGACGTCATCGTCGTGGGCGTGCCAGACGAACGGTGGGGCGAGCAGGTGGGGGCCGTTATCCGACTTCACGACGGCCACGATCAGCCCGACCCTTCCGCGCTCAAAGCCTGGTGTCGCGAACGTATTTCGGCACACAAGGCGCCTTCACTCTGGTATTTCACCGACCAGTTCCCGATGACGCCGAGCGGCAAGATTCAGAAGTTCCGGCTGCGCGACCGAATCATCGCCGGTGACTTGGCGTCGGCATCCGAGCGCGCGGACGTGAGTTGACGTATCGAGGTGCCAACGCGCCTACATTGTAGAACTACACAC
>JBCEBZ010000230.1:0-4680 GCA_039206675.1 Rhodococcus sp. (in: high G+C Gram-positive bacteria)
GAAAGGAGACCTCGTGGTTCCACCCGGCACCATCGATGTGCATGCGCACTACTTTCCCCGGGACGCCCCTCCCTCCGAGGTCATCGCAGCTTTCCCGCGAGCACCTCGATTGGTGGTCGACTCTCCGACAGAGGGACGGCTGGTTCGCGGGTCCGACAACTTCCGCGTCGTCCGGCGCCCACTCTGGGACGTGCGGGCGCGCGTGGACGACATGGATCGCGCCGGTATCGACGTGCAGGCGATCTCTCCCGTTCCGGTCACACTGGAGTACGGCGCCGAACCACGACCGTTCGCCGCGTACTGCCGGTGGATCAACGAGTCCGTCGCCGGTGCGGTGGCGGAAAGTAGTGGCAGACTCATCGGCATCGGAACCGTCCCCCTCGGGTCACCTTCCGACTGCCTGGCCGAACTACGCTATCTTTCCGAAGTTTTGGGTCTTCGCGGCGTCGAAATCGGCACGCGGATCAATGGAATGGAGTTGGACGACCCGGCGCTGGCGTACTTCTTCGACGCCGTCGACAGCCTCGGACTCGCGGTACTTGTTCATCCCGTCGACGGCGGCGGCGGCGCGGTGCGCCGTTCCGGATTCACCTACGACTTCGGACTGGGGATGCCTTCCGACACCGCGTTGGCGGCCACGGCGCTCGTCTTCGGCGGGGTCCTGGACCGCCATCGAGGACTGCGCATCGCGATGGTCCACGGGTGCGGCACCTTCCCCTGGGCGTACCCGAGACTGCGCCTCGGCGCACAGATTGCCGCCACCCACCTCCCCGAAGAGCTGGACCACCTCGTGTCCCGGCTGTATGCAGACACCTTGGTGTTCGATGCGGCGCACCTGCCGGCATTGGTGCATCGCTTCGGCCCGAACAGGGTGCTGCTCGGCAGCGATCACCCGTTCATCCCCGGTCAACCAGAGGGCGGACTGGCGGACTTGGACTCTGCGGCACAGTATCTGCCGCCCGGAACGGTGCCGAGAATCCTGCGCGACAACGCACTCGAATTCCTCGGACTGTCCCCGGGCACGCTCGTCACCGATCACTTCTCACCGATAAAGGAAAATCACTATGGCACTCACTGATGAAAACCTCGTCGACGTTCCCGGGCTCGCCAGCCGGTGGGTACGGCTGGCGAACGGCGCTCGCGCGCATTACATGACTGCCGGCACGTCCGGCCCCGCCGTGATCCTGCTCCACGGCGGCCTACCCGGGTCGTCGGGTCTAGCGGGATGGCGCTTCATGGCTCCCTACCTCGGCGAGAACGGCTTTCGCGTCTACTGCCCCGACATGCCGGGCTTCGGCCTGTCGGACACGCGGGAAGAGTACTGGCCGGACGGCATGGAGAGCTTCGTCGACTACATCGACCAGTTCGCCACCGCGCTGTGCCTCGACGAGTTCCACCTCGCCGGAAACTCCATGGGCTGCATGAACACGGTCAACTACACGGTTGCGCACCCGGACAAGGTCAAGAGTTTCATCCTGATCGCGGGAGACGTCGGCGACGTGGTCCCGGAACACCTGACACCGCCGGCGGGCGAGTTCCGTCTCACCGCCTACGACGGCACACGCGACGGAATGCGCACGATGATGGAGGCGATCATCCACCGCGGCGAGGCGATCAGTGAGGATCTGATCGACATGCGTTACCTCTCGGCGAGGGACCGGATGGACGCGCACGCGAAGTTCTGGCCCAGTCTCTTGCAGTACCGCCGGATCACCGACTGGACCGACGAGAATCGCGCCGCCCGTCTGGTCACCAAGGGGCGTCTGGACCGGTTGAGCACTCCCGGGCTCTACCTGTACGGCCGCCAGGACATCCTGACTCCAGTCGAGTGGGGATACGTCCAGGAAGACCACCTGCCCAATGTTCAGTTCTTCTATCCCGACGAGTGCGGCCACCAGGGTCAGACCGACCGGCCCGATCTGTTCAACCCGGTCTTCCTGGAGTTCTTCCGGGACGGCAAGGTGTCCGGAGATCTCGCCGATGCCGCCGGCGTCTCCGACCGTCGCCCCGAGCTGCCCTTGATCGATCGCTCCCTGGTCCCTGCCTGACCTCTCCACCGATGGCCGGCTCCGAATCTCAGGATTCGGCGTCGGCCTTTCGGCCGTTTCACCCCCTCGCGAACCCTAGGACGTGTTCGATGGCTGTGCCGCACACTGTTTCGACCGGAAAGTCACCCACCCCCACGACGGTGCTGCGGGGAACCGGTCGTCGTGACCGGACCTGGTTCTCGATCTGCGCGACGATGTTCGTGATCGCGTGGGGCGGTAATCAGTTCACGCCGTTGCTGACCATGTATCGGGCGCAGCGCGGGTTCAGCGAACTCACCGTCAACACGCTGCTGTTCGCGTATGTGGTCGGCTTGATACCTTCGCTTCTGCTCGCACATCGACTCGCCGAGCGGTGGGGCCCCCGCGCGCCCCTGGTCCTCGCCGTGCCCGCGAGCGCACTGGGTTCGATCCTGGTCGCGGCCGGGTCGCACAACCCCGCGCTGATGTTCGCCGGCCGTATGTCGACCGGCGTCGCACTGGGCATCGGGATGGTCGTCGGTGGGCTGGCGCTCGACTCGCTCACGACCACCCCCGGCCGTGCTCCGCGAGCGTCGGCAATGAGCCTCACGAGCGGTTTCGCAATGGGTGCGGGTACAGCGGGTGTCCTTGCGCAGTGGGCTCCCGCGCCGACCACTGCGCTTACGTCCTGCACGTGATCCTCTGCGCTGCCGGTGCGGTGCTGATCGTGCGATTCGCGCCGAAGACAGCACGCACACCAGCGGTGCGGTCGGGGAAGGCGCCGGCGCGAACACCACTCCCCGCCGCATTTCATCTCCAGGTGATCCCCGCGGCTCCGTGGATCTTCGGTGCGCTGGGTATCGCCTACGCAGTCCTCCCGTCCATCGTGGCGCCCCAACTGGACGGCTTCGCCACTGCTTTCTCCGGGCTGCTGTGTCTGCTCAGTTTAGGACTGGGCTTTTTCGCGCAGCGGCTGGTCGGGACCACGGCAAGGCGGACGGGTCCGGCGCGGGTGACAGGAGTGGCGCTCGTCATTACCGGCATACTCGCGGCCGCCTGCGCGGCAGCGACCGAGGTGCTCTGGCTGGCCGTGGTCGCCGCATCGGTGCTGGGGATCGGCTACGGGTTGACGTTGGTCGGATGCCTGCGCGACTGTGAGCGATTGGCTCCGCCCGGCCGATTGGGGACCATGACCGGGCGGGTCTACTGCCTCGGCTACCTGGGGTTCGGGTTGCCGACCGCAATCGCCTGGCTACACAGTTCGTTCGCAATCGGCACGACGGCAACATTGTTGTGTGTGGCCGCGGTGGCTGTCGTATCCAACGCTGGAGGTGCGGCCGTTCTGCGCTTCGTGCGACGAATGCATCCGGGCTGATCTGCTCTCAGGGGTGTTCCAGCGGCCGGAACTACGCACCACCTGGGCTCGCGACGTCGCTACGTTTCGACTATGTCCTTCCTGATCGTCGGCGCCTCGGTTGCAGGCACCAGAACAGCAATCGCTCTGCGGCAGCGCGGTTTCGCCGGGCGCATCGTGCTCCTGGAAAGCGAGGAGCACTGGCCGTACGACAAGCCCCCGCTGTCCAAGGATCTCTTGGCCGAGGGAGATGTTCCGGACGTCCCGCGACTCCTCACCCCCGACCTCGCAGAGGAGTTCGACCTCGACGTCCGGTTGGGCGTGCGCGCCACCGGCCTCGACCCGGCACGGCGGGTAGTGCTCACCCACACCGGCGAGCAGTTCTCGTACGAGCAGTTGGTGATCGCTACCGGTGCCCACGCACGCACCCTGCCGACTCCCGACGCTCCGGCGGGGATTCACACGCTGCGCACGCTCGACGACGCAACAGCCCTACGAGAGGCTCTCGCCGCCGGGCCCCGGGTGGCCGTGGTGGGGGCCGGATTCATCGGCGCCGAATTCGCCTCCGCGGCGCGGGGCCGGGGACTCGACGTCACCCTGATCGAGGCACTCGATATCCCGATGAGTCACATCTTCGGCGACGAGGTCGGCCACGAGATCTCCTCGATCCACACACTGGGCGGGGCAAAGCTCGTCACCGGAGCGCGGGTCGAGCGTTTCCTCGGCAGCGAGCGGGTCGAGGGAGTCGTGCTCGCCGACGGAACGGAAGTACCCGCCGATCTCGTCGTCGTCGGCGTCGGCGCAGTGCCGAATACGCGGTGGCTCGAGGGAAGTGGGCTTCCCATCGACGGCGGGGTGCGGTGCACCGACCGCTTCGAGGTCGACGGCTTCCCGTCGATCTTCGCCATCGGCGATCTCGCTCTGCGCCGGCATCCGCTGTTGGGAGTCACTGCTCGGATCGAGCACTGGACCAGCGCCGGCGAGCAAGCCGACGCCGTCGCGGCGATCGTCACCGGTGCCGAGCCCCCTGCCGCGCAGCTTCCGTACGTATGGTCCGATCAGTACGGCTCCCGGATCCAGATCGTCGGGATGCCCTCGCTCGGAGCACTCGCCCATCGCGAGGGGTCGATCACCGAGGGCCGGTTCCGCGCCGTGTACACCGACGCCGACCACAGGCCGATCGCCCAGGTCAGCGTCAACGACGCTCGAGTCGTCGCTGCATTTCGCAAGAACCACCGTCGCGGCGGGAGTCTCGAGGACCACGTCGGCGAACAGACTCCCCCCCGATAAGGAAGGTACACATGCGTCAGATCCAGCAAT
>JBCEBZ010000231.1:0-4678 GCA_039206675.1 Rhodococcus sp. (in: high G+C Gram-positive bacteria)
CGTCCCCGTCGCGGGCAGTGCGTACACGTTCTCCTACGCCACGTTCGGCGAGTTCATCGCCTGGATCATCGGCTGGGACCTCATCCTGGAATTCGCCCTCGCGGCGGCCGTCGTCTCGAAGGGCTGGTCGCTGTACCTGGGCAACGTCCTCGGATTCAGCGGATCCACCACCGCCCATCTCGGGCCCGTCGACTTCGACTGGGGCTCGCTGATCATCGTCGGCGGCATCACCCTCGTCCTCGCCATCGGGACCAAGGTGTCCTCGCGCGTGTCCGCCGTCATCACGGCCATCAAGATCGCCGTCGTCCTCCTCGTCATCGCCGTCGGCGTCTTCTACATCAAGAAGGAGAACTACGCCCCGTACATTCCCCCGGCCGAGGGCAACGAGAGCGCCGCACAGGGCGTGCACCAGACCCTCTTCTCCTTCCTCTCCGGCGCCGACGGAAGCAGCTACGGCTGGTACGGCCTCCTCGCCGCCGCGAGCCTCGTGTTCTTCGCCTTCATCGGATTCGACGTCGTCGCCACCACCGCCGAGGAGACCAAGGACCCGCAGAAGGCGCTCCCCCGCGGCATTCTCGGCTCCCTCGCCATCGTCACCGTGCTCTACGTCGCGGTCACCCTCGTGCTCACCGGCATGGTGAAGTACACCGACCTCAAGACCGGCAGCCCGCTCGTCGGCGACAGCAGTGCCACGCTGGCAACCGCCTTCGAGGCGCACGGCATCACCTGGGCGCAGACCGCCATCAACTTCGGCGGACTCGCAGGCCTCACCACCGTCGTCATGGTGATGATGCTCGGCCAGACCCGCGTCCTGTTCGCCATGTCCCGCGACGGACTCGTGCCCCGCGGTCTCGCGAAGACCGGCAAGAAGGGCACCCCGGTCCGCATCACCCTGTTCGTCGGCGCCGTCGTGGCCGTCCTCGCCGCCTTCTTCCCGATGGGCACCCTCGAGGAGATGGTGAACATCGGCACCCTCTTCGCGTTCGTGCTCGTCTGCATCGGCGTCGTCGTCCTGCGCCGCACCCGCCCCGACCTGCCGCGCGGATTCCGCGTTCCGCTGGTCCCGCTCGTCCCCATCCTCGCCGTCCTGGCCTGCGGCTGGCTGATGCTGAACCTGTCCGTCGAGACCTGGATCCGTTTCCTCGTGTGGATGGCCCTCGGCGTCGTCGTCTACCTCGCCTACGGCAGGCGCAAGTCCGTCCTCGGACAGAAGCTGAAGGCACAGGCACAGGCCGGCCCGCCCGAGGAGGAACACATCCCGGAACTCGCCCAGCGCTGATCCTCGGCCGGCACCGATCCGGCAGAAACGACTGCGCCGCACCCCGATCGGGGTGCGGCGCAGTCGTGGTTCAGGGAAACGAATCAGATGAGCGGGTTGGCGCCGTTGAGGAAGATCCAGATGCACACACCGGCGGCGACGCCCAGGATCAGTGCCGCGAACGATCCGATGAACGGCCGCGTGGCCCAGCCGCGGCGGCCGTCGAGTGAGATCCGTCCCGGCCCGGTGAGAATGATCACGCCCGCGCAGACACCGAGCAACGTCTCGTACTCGGTGCCGGAGGGCGCGAAGTACTCCAGTCCCGGTTCCGCGATCTGCCGGAACGCCCACGCATTGATCATCACGGCCAGCACCGAGGCGGCGGCCAGCGGGGTGACGAGGCCGAGGATCAGCAGCGCACCGCCCGCGACCTCACCGATGGCACCGAGGATCGCGAGCAGTTTGGCCTGCTGGAAGCCTGCGTTCACGAGCACCTCCTCGAAACCGTCGAGGCCCGGGCCGTTCCACATTCCCGTCAGCTTCTGCAGGCCGTGCACGAGCGCCGTGCCGCCGACCGCGAGTCGCAGTGCCAGCAGGCCGAGATCCAGGGTGCCGCGGCCGATCTTCACGTCCCCCTCACCGAGCCGGTCGGTCGACGGATCACCCGCCGTGGCCCCGAGGGACGCACCGGAGGTCGCGCCGATCACCTGCGTCGGCTGGTCCGACACGTCGGACGACGACTGCCGGTACGCGGGGATCTGCTCGGTGGGAAGACCGGCGCCGCGCGCATCGCCGTAATCGAGTTCGTCGTCGGTGTGCGGGAGACCCTGTCCCGCGGAACCGGATGCCGGCGTGGCCGACGGAAACCGCTCGGTGGGAAGGTCGTAAGGGCTCGAGACCCTGCCGTAGCCGGGTGAGGCGCCTTGCTGCGCGGCACCGTCGTCCGACGACTCGCTGGGGTCTTTCCGCATGTCAGTCACACCGTCAAGCCTAGGTCGATCCGCCGGACATCGCTGGTAGGCGGAACCGGCGTGGCGGCGACCTCGCACTCTTCCGTAACGTCTCCATCATGATGGTGGGTGGGCGGCGCCGCACGGCGTCCCGCAAGATGGCGATGTCCGCACTCTGCGTGACGGCGGTCCTCGCCGCCGGGTGCGCGAAATTCGACGACTCCGCGTCCTCCCCCTTCACACCCGAGCCGACGGGTGCGTCGGGCGCGGAGGTCGAGCCCGAGAATCCGCCGCCGTCGACCACGACCACACCACCGCCGAGCGGACCGCTGGGACCGTGCCAGGATCCCGATCCCAGCGTCATCGCCACCTGTCTCGACACCACCGGCGGACTCGTCGTCCTTCCCGACGGGGCGACCGCTCTGGTCGCGGAGCGCCGGACGGGACGCATCCTGCAGGTCGCCCAGGGACAGACCCCCAAGGAGGTCGCGCACGTCGACGTCGACGGCAGCACCGACGGCGGACTCCTCGACATCGCGCTGTCACCGAGTTTCGTCGAGGACAATCTCATCTACGCCTACGTCACGACCCCGACCGACAACCGGGTGGTGCGGATCGCCCCGGGTGACTCCGCCAAGGAGGTTCTCGGCGGGATCCCGCGCGGCGACACGGGCAATGCGGGGTCGCTGGAATTCTCGGGCGACGAACTGATGGTCCTCACCGGCAACGCGAACAACGCGGCGGCGGCCGCGGACCCGGCGTCGCTGGCCGGGAAGCTGCTGAAGGTCACCGCGCTGTCGCCGGCACCGACACCGGCGCAGCCCCGGCCGCAGGTGGTGCTGACGGGCATCGGGACCGCGGGCGGGGTGTGCGTCGACCCGGGGGTGGCCGTGTGGGTCACCGACCGCACCCCACTGGAGGATCGGCTGCTGCGGGTCAGCGCGGACGGAGCGGTGTCGTCTCCGGTGTGGACGTGGCCGGAACGCCCCGGCGTCGGCGGCTGCGTCGCCGCCGGTGATGTCGTGGCGGTGTCACTGAGCACCGCGAAGGCCATGTCGGCGCTCGCCGCCGACCCCGGCACGGGCGCCGTCACCACCGCACCGGGTGTCATCGTCCAGGACCGGTACGGCCAACTCGGCGGCGCCGCACTCGGTCCCGACGGGCTCATCTGGGTGAGCACCGTCAACAAGACCGCCGGTCAGCCCGGCCCCAACGACGACCGCGTCATCAAGATGCCCCTGCCCTCCGGTGGCGGCGGATTCGACTGACGCGCCCCGCCCCGGCGCCGCGTCCCACGCGGCGTCCCCAGACGCAACGAACGGGACGCTCGTTCGGTTGATCCGAACGAGCGTCCCGTTGGCGCAGTGAGGGTCAGCCGCCGCAGGCCTCGATGACCAGTTCCTTGACGCGGGCCGGATCGGCCTGACCGCGGGTGGCCTTCATCACGTCGCCGACGATCTTGCCCGCGGCCGCGACCTTGCCGCCGCGAATCTTCTCGGCGATGTCGGGGTTTGCGGCCAGGGCCTCGTCGACGGCGGCCTTCAGCTTCGTGTCGTCGCGTTCGACGACGAGTTCGGGATGATCCGCGACGACCTGCTCGGGGTCGCCCTCACCGGCGAGGACGTGGTCGACCACCTGGCGGGCCACCTTGTTGTTCAGCTTCCCGCTGTCGATCAGCGCGACCACCTGCGCGACCTGAGCCGGCGTGATCGGCAGTTCGCCGAGTTCCACGCCGCGGGTGTTGGCCTGCTGCGCCAGGTACGACACCCACCAGGACCGTGCGGCCTCCGGCGAGGCGCCGGCCTCGACGGTCGCGATGACGAGGTCGAGGGCGTTCGCGTTGACGAGGTCGCGCATGACCTCGTCGGAGACGCCCCAGTCGGCCTGGATCCGGGCGCGGCGCACCCACGGCAGCTCGGGCAGGGTGCCCCGCAGTTCCTCGACCCACTCGGCACTGGGCGCGACCGGCTCGAGGTCGGGCTCCGGGAAGTAGCGGTAGTCCTCGGCGGTCTCCTTGCGGCGGCCCGGCGACGTGGTGCCGTCCGCTTCCTGGAAGTGCCGGGTCTCCTGGATCACCTCACCGCCGGCCTCGAGCACCGCGGCCTGGCGGCGCATCTCGTACCGGACCGCGACCTCGACGCTCTTGAGGGAGTTGACGTTCTTCGTCTCGGTGCGGGTGCCGAGTTCGGTCGCCCCGATCGGCATCAGCGACGCGTTGGCGTCGCACCGCATCGAACCCTGGTCCATGCGGACGTCCGACACGTTCAGCGACTTCAGCAGGTCGCGCAGCGCGGTGACGTACGCGCGGGCCACCTCGGGGGCGCGGGCACCGGCGCCGCTGATCGTCTTGGTGACGATCTCGACCAGCGGGACCCCGGCGCGGTTGTAGTCGAGCAACGAGTGGCTGGCACCGTGGATGCGACCGGTCGCGCCGCCGACGTGCAGCGACTTTCCGGTGTCCTCTTCCATG
>JBCEBZ010000232.1:0-18558 GCA_039206675.1 Rhodococcus sp. (in: high G+C Gram-positive bacteria)
CAGCTGCTCAACATGATGATGGGCATGCAGATTCTGGGCGTGCTCACGCCGGGCGAAACGTCGTCGGAGCGTCAGCTGGAGATGCTCGAGCAGTTCGTCGCCGCACTCTGATTTGTCGTACGCTCGTCCAATTCCGTTGCTGCGGAGCCTGATACTCGACCATCTTTGACCGAACGGTCAGTTTGCTCTGGCTCTGAAATTCACTGTTTACACGAGGACACCTCGGCTGTAACGTACGTCACTAAGCTTTTTATTCAACACCCGTAGAACCAAAGGATCGCGACATGCCCACCCTTTCCCCTGCGCGTATCGACCACCCGCTGTCGCTGCCGACCGTCGAAGAGATCGCATCGCTCCGCGAGATCCTCGAGGCCGCCGACGCGCTGACCGAGCAGACGAGATTCGTCTACGTCGGCCTCGAGGAACCGGACAAGTCGACGCTGTACCCGGCCGAGACGAACGAGACCGATCGCCGATTCCGCGTTCTGCTGCACGACATCTCGTCGCCGAACGCCGTGGACGTCGTGGTGTCCGTGACGCAGCGGTCGGTGATCAGCTCGGTGACCCTCGACGCCACCCGCGACGGTCAGATGCCGGTCCTGGACGAGGAATTCGAGCTCGTCGAGCAGGTACTGTCCGCCGACGAACGCTGGCTCGCCGCACTTGCCGCCCGCGGACTCGACGTCGCCGACGTCCGGGTCGCTCCCCTCTCGGCCGGCGTCTTCGACTACCCCGGCGAGACGGGCAAGCGGATCCTCCGCGGGCTCGCGTTCCGCCAGGACCACCCCAAGGACCACGCCTGGGCCCACCCGATCGACGGGCTCGTCGGCTTCGTCGACGTCATGAACCGGACCGTCACCGACGTTCTCGACCTCGGCGCCGTCCCGATCCCCGAGGAGTCGGGGAACTTCGACGACCTCGCCGTCACCGGACCGCTGCGCACCACCCAGAAGCCCATCGAGATCACCCAGCCCGAGGGCCCCAGCTTCGTCGTCGACGGCAACCGCGTCGACTGGGAGAAGTGGTCGTTCCGCGTCGGCTTCGACGCCCGCGAGGGACTGGTCCTCCATCAGCTCGGATTCGCCGACGGCGACCGGGTCCGCCCCATCATCCACCGCGCCTCGATCGCCGAGATGGTGGTGCCCTACGGAGATCCCTCCCCGGTGCGGTCGTGGCAGAACTACTTCGACACCGGCGAGTACATGGTGGGCCGGTACGCGAACGCCCTCGAACTCGGCTGCGACTGCGTCGGCGACATCACCTACTTCGACGCCGTCATCGCCGACGAGTTCGGCAGCCCCAAGACGCTGAAGAACGCGGTGTGCATGCACGAGGAGGACTTCGGCGTGCTGTGGAAGCACACCGACCTGTGGGCCGGCTCCGCCGAGACGCGCCGCCAGCGCCGTCTGGTCGTCTCCTTCTTCACCACGATCGGCAACTACGACTACGGCTTCTTCTGGTACCTCTACCTCGACGGCACCATCGAGTTCGAGGTCAAGGCCACCGGAATCGTCTTCACGTCGGGTCACCCGGGCGGCGACTACCCGTACGCCTCGGAGATCGCCCCCGGCCTCGGCGCCCCGTACCACCAGCACCTGTTCAGCGCCCGCCTCGACATGATGATCGACGGCGACCGCAACTCCGTCGAGGAGGTGCAGACCAAGCGGGTGAAGATGGGCCCCGGGAACCTGCACGGCAATGCGTTCACCCTCGAGCGCACCCCGCTGACGAAGGAATCCGAGGCACAGCGTCTCGCGGACAACAGCGTCGGACGGGTGTGGCACATCAGCAACCCGAACAAGCTGAACCGCCTGGGCAAGCCGGTGGCGTACGCACTGCACCCGGAGGGGCAGCCGATCCTGCTGGCCGACGACGACTCGTCGATCGCGGCGCGGGCGACGTTCGCCACCAAGCACCTGTGGGTCACGCAGTTCGACGAGAAGGAGCGGTACGCGGCAGGCGATTTCGTCAACCAGCATTCCGGCGGCGCCGGTCTCCCGAGTTTCGTCGCGGGCGACCGCGACCTGGAGAACGAAGACCTCGTGGTGTGGCACACGTTCGGCCTCACGCACTTCCCGCGCCCGGAGGACTGGCCCATCATGCCCGTCGACTACACCGGATTCACGTTGAAGCCCAACGGCTTCTTCGACCGCAACCCCTCCCTCGACGTGCCCCGCACGACGTCGAAGCACTGCTCGACCGGAGGCGGCAGCTGCCACTCGGACGGGGGCACCGATGTCTGACACCACCACGGGTTCCGGCCCCGGCAAGTTACGCGGATCCATCGGCGTCGTCGGGATCGTCTTCCTCGTCATCGCCGCCGCGGCGCCGCTCACGGCGATCGGCGGCGCGCTGCCCGTCATGATCGCGATCGGCAACGGCGCAGGCGCCCCCACCGCGTACCTCATCGCGGCGCTGGTCCTGCTCGTCTTCAGCGTCGGATACGCGGCGATGAGCAGCCACATGGTCGACACCGGCGCGTTCTACGCCTACGTCGCCAAGGGCCTCGGCGAATCCTGCGGGCTCGGCGCCGCCGGACTCGCACTCCTCACGTACACCGCCATCCAGGCCGCCGTCTACGGGCTGGCCGCCGCCACCATTCAGGGCCTGGTGGTCCAGTACGGCGGACCCGACCTGCCGTGGTGGTTATGGGCACTGGTCCTCATCGCGCTGGTGGCCGTGCTCGGGTACCGCAGCATCGACCTCGGCGCCAAGGTCCTCGGGGTGCTCCTCGTGCTCGAGATCGGCATCATCCTCGCGCTGTCGTTCGGCGTGCTCGTCAAGGGCGGTGCCGCGGGCATCGACTTCGCGTCGTTCACCCCGACGTCGTTCTTCAGCGGATCCCCCGGTGTCGCACTGATGTTCGCGATCGCATCGTTCATCGGCTTCGAGGCGACCGCGATCTACGGTGAGGAGGCCCGCAACCCCCGGCGCACGATCCCGATCGCGACGTACGCCGCCGTCATCGTCATCGGCCTGGTCTACGCCCTGGCGAGCTGGGCCGTGGTGCTCGCGTTCGGCAGCGACAACGTGGCCGCGGCCGCCGCCGACGACCCCGCCGGGCTGACGTTCGCCGCGGCCGCGCACTTCCTCGGCGGTCCCGCCGCCGACGTCATGGCGATCATGCTCGTCACGAGCCTGTTCGCCGCGCTCCTGGCCTTCCACAACGCCATCTCCCGGTACGTGTTCGCCCTCGCCCGCAAGGGTGCGGCGCCGCGGGCGCTGTCCCGCACCCACGCCAAGCACGGTTCCCCGCACGTCGGCTCGATCGCCCAGACCATCTCCGCGACGGTGGTCGTGGGGGTGTTCGCAGTGGTCGGCGCGGATCCGGTGCTGGAACTGTTCACCTGGATGGCGGGTCTGGCCACCGTGAGCATCCTGGTGCTGATGGTGCTCACCAGCGTCGCGATCATCGCGTTCTTCGCCCGCACCCGGCTCGATACCCGGCTCTGGCACACCCGCATCGCTCCGGTACTCGGTTGCGTGGGCCTGGTGGCCGTCACCGGGCTGGTACTCGACAACTTCACCACGCTGATCGGCGGGTCGGAACTGCTCGCGGACATCCTGCTGGTCGTCATCGCCCTGTTCTTCGTGGCCGGACTGGTCGTCGCCCGGTTCACCCGGCAGAGCCGGGCGGACGTGGGGCAGCGCCGCGAACTCACCCCCACGATCTGACTCCGGCGATGTTCGAGATCCCTGCCGTGCACGCGGCGATGCTCGTCGGAGCCGTCGGGGCCGTCATGCCGATGTGGCGGTCCCACGGCACGGACTGCCGGGTCCGGATCGCGCACGGCGCGATGGCGGCGTCCATGGTGGCCATGATGATTCCCGGTGTGCCCGACTGGATTCATCTGCTGGAGGGCGGAGTTCTCGTCGCGCTCGCGCTGTTCGTCACCGGCGAGACGATGCACCGCCGGACCGCCATCCCGTGCGCGGTGGATCTCACGGCCATGGGAGTGCTGCTCCTGCTCGCTCCGACGGCGGCACCGATGCCGACAGCCTCGGCATCGGTGCCCCAGGGCCACCATCACGGCGGCGCCGGAATCTCGGCGGGCTGGCTTCCCGTCGTCATCCTCGTCTGCTGGGCCCTGGTGGCACTGCACCTCTTTCGCTCCACCCCACCCCGCGAACGCCGCTCCGGTGTCAGAACCGCGGCGGCGGGATCCGCACTGATGATCCTGGGCATGGCACCGATGGCCGTGTGATCGCTCTCCCCGACAGCAACCTGGAGGAACCGATGAGTTACGCCGATGCCGTCTACACCCACGGCAAGGTTTTCACCGTCGACGACGACTTCACCATCGCCACGGCCCTGGCCGTGCGTGACGGACTCGTCCAGGCGGTGGGCAGTGACACCGAGATCGACACCCTGATCGGACCGGACACCGTGGTCACGGACCTCGGCGGGAAGACGGTCCTCCCGGGAATCAACGATTCACACCTGCACGCCATCGCGTACGGACTCGACACGCCGCCGCTGTCGCTCGACGTCTCGTTCCCGGCGGTCCGGTCGATCGCCGATGTCCGCGAACTCGTGCGGGAGGCCGCCGCGGCCGCCGAGGCCGGCACCTGGATCATCGGAACCGGATGGGACGACGGCTATCTCGACGAATGCCTCGCCGAGACCGGACGGACACCGACCCGCTGGGACCTCGACGACGTGTCCCCGAACAATCCCGTGTTCCTGCAGGACTTCTCCCGGCACACGTCGTGGGTGAACAGCGCGGCGCTCACCCTCGCCGGGGTGGACGAGACGACGCCGTTGCCGCCCGGCAGCCTGATGCCCACCGGCGAGGACGGTCTGCTGACCGGCATCGTCATGGAGGGGGCGCAGGCCCTCGTGCAGCGGGTGCTGCCCGCGCTCACCCGGGAGCGCCGGGAAGAGGCACTGCGTTCGGCGATCTCGATCCTGCAGAGCGAGGGCATCACCAGCTTCACCGACCCCGCCATCGGCCCGGGCGGCGAGGCCCTCGCCGGCGGCGCGATGGGAGCGGAAGGCCTCGAGGTGTATGCCGACCTCGCCCGCCGCGGAGAACTCGGCGCCCGCGTGAACCTGCTCCTCCTGCCCACCGGAATGTCCGGATCGGCCGAAGATTTCGGGCGCAACCTCGCCGACATCGAGGTCCCGGACACTGTCGACCCCCGGATGTTCCGGGTACTCGGGGTGAAGGTGTTCGCCGACGGCATCCCGCCGAGCAAGACCGCGTGGATGCACGAGGAGTACGTCGGCGGCGGCTGCGGCTCCCTCTGCGTCGGCGGCGACACCGACGAGCGCCAGGTGTACGAGGTGACCGAAATGGTGCGCATCGGCCACGAGGCCGGCTACCAGATCGGTGTGCACGTCACCGGCGACCGCGCCATCGACACCGTCGCCGAGGCGATCATCGCCGCACAGAACGCGCACCCGCGCGAGGATGCCCGGCACTACCTGATCCACGGCGACTTCATCAGCGAAGCAACCCTGAAGCGGCTGGCCGAGAACGACATCGGCGTCAACATGAATCCGACGATCAAGTGGACGATCGCCGACCTCGAGGTCGGGGTGGTCGGGACCGAACGAGCCGCCTACGAGTGGCCGTACCGCAGCGCAGTCGAATCCGGGGTGCACCTGATGAGCAGTTCCGATGCACCGGTCACCCCGCCCGACTGGCGCCAGGGCATCTCGACGATGATCCTGCGGGAGAGCAAGGCCAGCGGCGCGGTGAGCGGACCCGACCAGACCATCGGGCTCGCCGACGCCGTCCGGACCTATACGATCAACGCGGCCTGGCAGGACTTCGCCGAGGACTGGAAGGGATCCCTCGAGGCCGGCAAGGTGGCCGACCTGTGCATCCTCGACGGCGACCTCGAGACCATCGACCCGCACGACATCCCCGCGATGCAGGTCGTCACGACCGTGCTCGGTGGGAAGGTCGTGTTCGAGCGCGTCAGGGAAAGTGTCGCGTAGTCCGGGACAGACGAAATTCGAACGGCCGGTTCACCATTTCCGCGGGTGAACCGGCCGTTCGGCGTCCGGGCACGTCACTGCGCCCAGGCGGCCTCCGCGATCCAGTACTCGCTTCCGTCGGCGCTGATTCCGCGTTGCCAGTCGGTGGTCCGTCGCAGGTTCGGCTCGACGCGCGCGGTGGCCACGTCGGCGCCGTCCGGTCCGTCCTCCCGCACCTGCCAGTGCACCCAGTTCACTTCGTTGCCGTGCTCGTCGTGCACGAAGAGGTCGACGTGATGCCAGCCGTAGCGGTGGGTGTCGGCGTAACAGGTCAGGAATGTGCGGTGGTGATGCGAATAGTCCACGAGGTACCTCCGGGGCCGCGGTGGTTTTCCCACAACGCTAGAACCTGATCGTGCTCAGCGGAATCCAAGAAACCTTTACGTATTCGGTCGTTCAGCGGTTCGGGGCGACCGGCAGCGTGAACGTGAACACCGCCCCGTGCGGATCGTTCTCCCGCGCGTCGAGTGTGCCGCCCTGACGGGTGATGATGCGGTGGCTCAGCGCCAGCCCGATTCCGTGCCCCGTGGACTTCGAGGTGAACGCGCCGTCGAAGATGCGGCCGTCCGGAATGTGCGAGAGACCCTTGCCGTGGTCCTCGACGCTGACGACGCCCTCCGTCTCGGCGGCCCCGGTGCGGACCGTCACGATGCGGTCGTCTGCCGGCCACTCCGCCATCTCGTCGATGGCGTTGAAGCACAGGTTCAGGATGACCTGCCCGGTGAGCACACGCTCGCACACGACGGCGACCGTGCCGGGCGCGCGGAGGTACTCGACGCGAACACCTTTCTGCCGCGCACGAATGTCGATGAAATATGCGCACTCGTCCACGATGTCGTTGAGGTCGACGATCTGCTGGGACTCCTCGAGTTGCGTCACGTATTCGCGCAGGCTCCGGACGATCTGATTGGCCCGGTCGATCTGCTTGCGGGCCTCCCCGAGACCCCAGCTCACCTCGTCGCGACCGCTCTGCCCGTCACCGAGGCGGCTCTGCGTTCCGGCGATGAAGTTGGTGGCGGCCGCGAGCGGCTGGGCCAACTCGTGCGCGATGGCCATGGCCATGTCGCCCATCGCGTTGTAGCGGGCCAGGTAGTTGAGGTACTGCGAGTCCCGTTCGTGCTCCTGTTCGGTGTGGACGTGCTCGGTGACGTCGTGGAAGAGCAGCAGGTGCCCGCTCAGATCGTTCTCGATCGCGATGTGCTGGCAGCTCCCCGCGTGCCACCGGCGCTCCTCGGACGTCAGTTCCACCTCGTAGCGCAGGCTCTGGGAACCCCCGTCGGCGGTGGTCAGGTCCAGGGCGCGGCGCACGCTCTCCCGTGACTGCCCCACCCGGCAGAATTCCGTGAAACGCTCGCCGACAAGCGATGCCACCGGGACCTTCAGGAGTTCCGACGCCGCCTCGCTCGCATACGTGATGCGGCTGTCGTCGTCGAGGACCAGGATGCCCTCGGCCATGTTCCGCAGGAACGCGGCCAGGCGGGCCTCGGTGCGGCTGAGGTCGGCCTCGGTTCGCGTGAGGTCGCGGCGCATCGACGTTTCCTGCTCGATGTCGCGGAACTGCACCATCACCACGGTCCGGGCGCTCAGCTCGACCCGGATCGCGATCGCCTCCGTGAGGACCTCTCGTCCGCTCTTCGCCCGATACGCCCATTCGGTGACCGCAGCCCCGTTGTCGACGGCCTCCTGCAGCCACCGCCGTCCCACCGACCGCCGGTAGCGCTTCGCCGGGGAACTCATGTCGGGGGCCTTGAGCGGTTTGAGCTCCTCGACCGTGAACTCGAGCAGTTCCGATGCGGCCCTGTTCGCCCAGAGGATGTCCTTGGTCGCCGCATCGTGGACCAGGACGCAGTAGCGGAGCGACTGAACGAGTTGTTCGTAGTCGGACGGTGCGAGATCGGACAATGCGGCCTCCTTGGGCTCACGTCGAGTCTACTGAGCGTGCCGAGCGCGGACACGATAGGGAATTCCTTTACTTCGAGGCGACATCTCTGCACGTGCGCGGGAGGAAGCACCGATTGAGTGATGCCCGCCACCGCAATAGCGTGAATTCGACACGAAACACGCCACACCCCTTCTACTTCGCGTCGATCGGAGTATTTGATGACCACCACCGCACCGACCCTCGACACGACGGACGCCGCCGCGAACGGGACGCTGTCGTTCGAGGACGTTCTCGAGCACGTCGCATTGCGGCGGGAAGAGTTCGCCACGCAGAAGTTCGTTCCTCGCGACATGATCGACGAGTTCAAGCAGGTCGGCATCTACCGCGCAGCGACCCCCCGCCGGTTCGGCGGCGACGCACTGCCCCCGAGCGAATTTCTGCGGATGATCGAACGAATCTCCGCGGTGGACGCGTCGGCGGGCTGGGTCGCGAGTTTCGGCTCCGCCCTCGTCTATCTGGCGGCGCTGCCCCTCGCGACGCAGGCGGAGTTGTACAAGGACAGCCCCGACCTCGTCTTCGCCGGCGGCCTGTTCCCGGTGCAACCCGTCGAACAGGTGCCCGGAGGCCTGAAGATCAGCGGGCAGTGGAAATTCGCCAGCGGATGCAAGGGCGCCGACATCCTCGGCGTCGGCATTCGGGGCGGCGACTCCACCTCGGGGAAGCCGCGCACCGCCCTGCTGTGGCCGAAGGACGTCGAGATCGTCGAGAACTGGGACGTGCTCGGACTGTCGGGAACTGGCAGTCACGAACTGAAGGTCGACGGCGTCATCGTGCCCGAGGACTGGACCTTCATTCGCGGAGGCACCCCGACCGTCGACGAACCCCTCTACCGCTATCCGTCCATCGCGTACGCCGCGCAGGTGCTGGCGGTCGTCAATCTCGGAGTGGGCCGCGCCGCGCTCGACCACGCGCTCGAGGTCGGTGCGGGACGCACCGGAATCACCGGAGCGCCCAAACTCGCCGACCGCGCCTACTACCGCATCGACCTGGCCAAGGCGGAGGCCACGCTGCGATCCGCACGCGCCTTCTTCTACGAGGTCACGGACGAGGCGTACGCGACGGTGGTCGCCGGCGATCCCGTCCCGGAAAAGCTTGCGGCACTTCTCCGCCTGTCCTCGACACACGTCGCGAAGGCGGGAGCGTCCGCCGTGCACACCGCATTCCAGTTGTCGGGCACCGGCGCCATCTACGACGGCAACGCGATGCAGCGGTACCTGCGCGAGTCGCTGGTCCCGCCGCAGCACGCCTTCCTCGGCGACGGCATCTACGACAGCGCCGGTGCCGTGCTCATGGACATCCCGCCGTTCCCCGGATTCATCTGACCACCCCTTTCGACTCGAGGAGACAATCGTGAGCGACACCAAGACCGCACCGTTGCGGGTCCTGTTCTGCATCGGCATCAACCAGAACTTCTTCGACCTCCCGACCGGCCAGGGCGGGCTGGTGTGGAAGGCGTTCTCCGGGATGATGGACGCGCTGGCCGAGACGCCCGGTGTCCGGGTGATCGGGGACATCGACGACGACAGCCACATGGTCGGACCGTCGGACGGCTGGCCGTGGACCTGTTACATCCTCGCCGACGTCGACACCCAGGAGACCGTCAAGGCCGTCTGCAACCTCTTCCGCACCACCACGGTCGGCGAGTACACGCTGTGGCGATACGCGAAGATCGAGGCCCGCATCGGCCGCGCGCTCACCGTCCGCGAAGACGTCGACCTCGGCGTGTGAGCGAGTTGCACCGTGCGAGCGCGCCCGAGCGCATCGAGAAGCGCGAGGCCGTGCACCGCGTGATGTGCCGCTACATGGAGCTGTGTGACGTTCCGTCCGTGAACTTTTCCCTCGAGGAGCTCGCGTCCCTCTTCACTCACGACGCGGTCTGGGAGGGAGTCGGCACCGCCTACTCCGGCAAGTTCGGTAAGCGGCAGGGACGCGAGGAGATCGTCGGAATGCTCACCGCGTACCTTCCGCCGAACTCCCATTTCCGGGCAAATGCGCACCTGCTCGGCAATGAGCAGATCGACGTGGACGGACCCACCGCGCAGGGGCGGTGGGTCATGCAGCAGCTGTCGCGGTACGCGGACGACTCGGCGGAACTGCTCGTCGCCCGCATCACCGCCGAGTGCGACATCCGGGACGGCACCGCCCGGATCAGCCACTTCACGACCGAGAAGCTGTTCGCCACTCGCCTCGACGAGGCACCGCGACTGCTCGAATCGAATGGAAAGAGAACGTGATGACCACTTCGCTGGATCCCACAGACACCCGTTTCACGAACACCAACTTCGCGGACCTCGCCACCGACGACCGCGTGGACGGATCGCTGTACACCGACCCCGACATGTTCGAGGCCGAGCTCGAGAAGATCTTCTACCGCACCTGGGTGTGGGTTGCCCACGAGAGCGAGATCCCCGAGGCCGGCAGCTACAAGATGGCGACGATCGGCAGGCAGCCGGTGATCGTCAACCGCGACCGCAAGGGCAACTTCAACGTCCTGCTGAACCGGTGCCGCCACCGCGGGGCCAGTGTGTGCGAGGTGCCCAAGGGCAAGGCGAACGGGTTCACCTGCCCGTACCACAGCTGGTCGTACGCCCTCGACGGACGCCTGCGCGGAATCCCCTACCCCGACGGCTACGACGAGGACCTCGACAAGAAGGACCTCCCGCTGCAGAGCCTGCGGGTGGAGTCGTATGCCGGGATGATCTTCGCCAGCTTCAACCCCGACGTCGAACCCCTCGACGAGTTCCTCGGCGACGCGAAGGTGTGGATCGACCTGTTCATGAAGCAGGGCGCCGGATACCCGATCAAGACTCAGGGCGAACACTGCTTCCGGTTCCGCGGCAACTGGAAGATCCAGTTGGAGAACACCACCGACGGCTACCACTTCCCCATCGTGCACCGCTCCTGGATGTCGTCCGTCGACGCCGAAACCGCCGACATGCTGTCCTTCATGACCGACGACAACGCCGTGACGCACGCGCTCGGCAACGGTCACAGCGTTGCCATCATGGTGCCCGAGCACGTCGATCTGGACCACGACGACGGCAGCGAGAAGATTCAGGCGCGGTTCGACCACATCGTCGAGGAACTGTCGAAGACGATGCCCGCCGACCAGGTCCGCCGCATCGTCCGCTCCATGCACGGAGCCGGGTTCAACCTCAACATCTTCCCCAACGTCGCGATGTCGATGTCCTTCTTCCGCGTCCTGCGGCCCATCGCGGTCGACGAGACCGAGATCCGGCACATCGCCCTCGGCATGGACGGCGGGCCGGAGATCGTCAACCGGGAACGCCTCCGGATCCACGAACACTTCCAGGGCCCGTTCGGGTTCGGCAGCCCCGACGACTCCGAGGCCTGGGACCGGGTCCAGCGCGGATCCCGCGGTGCCCCCGGAATGCCGATCATGGTGAACCGCGGCCTGAACCGCGAAGGGCTCGACAGCAACGGACACCGCACGTCGCACGTCACCGACGAAACCGGAATGCGCGAGGCGTACGCAATGTGGAAGAGGATGATGACCGATGAGCACTGATCTCATGACCGCCCAGTTGTCCGACACGCGGGTACTGCAGGCGATCGAACTCGTCTGGCAGGAAGCGGCCCTGCTCGACGCCAAGGACTACCAGAGCTGGGACGCCCTCTGGACCGACGAAGGCCGGTACGTCATTCCCATCGATCCGGACACCGACGACTTCGACGGTTCCCTGAACATGGTCAACGACGACACCCGGATGCGCCGCATGCGCATCGAACGGCTGACGTCCGGGTACTCCATGTCGGCGCTGGCCGCGGCCCGGACCGTCCGCACGCTGTCGCGCTTCACGGTCGAGGAGCGGACCGAGGACTCGATCACGCTGCGATCCGCGCAGATCCTCGTCGGATTCAAGCGCGACGACCAGCAGACCCTCGCCGCCGACGTCACCCACCGCATCCGCTACACCGAGTCCGGGCCGCGACTCGACCTGAAGGTGATCCGGCTCGTCAACTCGCAGGGTGCGGTCAACGCCTCCGGCTACCTCCTCTGACCCTCTCTTCCCCCGACAAGGAGTTCGACATGGATCATGTCGCAGTAGTCACGGGCGCCGGGCGCGGCCTCGGCGCCGCCATCGCCCGCCTGTTGCACGCCCGCGGATATCGCGTACTGGTCGCGGACATCGACGAGGCCGCCGCGAAAGAGACTGCGGTGAATCTGGATTCCTCCGGGAACAGCGCCGTCGCCGCGGTCCTCGACGTCCGGAAGAAGTCCGACTTCGAGTCCCTGCGCGACCGGGCCGTCGACCTCTGGGGTGGGGCGGACGTTCTCGTCAACAACGCGGGCCGGTCACAGACCGGGTCGTTGATGGACATTGCGCCCGAGGAGTTCTCGGACATCGTCGAGATCAACCTCAACGGCGCGTTCCTCGGCTGCCAGGTGTTCGGCAGTCACTTCGCCGCCCGCGGCTACGGCCGCATCGTCAACATCGCCTCGCTCGCCGGCCAGAACGGCGGCACGGCGACCGGGGCCCACTACGCGGCGGCGAAGGGTGGCGTCGGCACGCTGACCAAGGTTTTCGCCCGGGAACTCGCACCGTCGGGTGTCACCGTCAACGCGGTGTCCCCGGGACCGCTGGACCTGCCGGTGGTGCGCGAGACGGTGCCCGCGGACAAGCTGGCGGCCATTCTCACCACCATTCCGGTGGGCACGCTGGGGTCGCCCGAATTCATCGCCGAGACGGTCGCCCTCCTCGCCTCCCCCGCCGCCGCGTCGGTGACCGGAGCCTGCTGGGACGTCAACGGCGGCCTGTACATGCGGTAACCCGTCCGCGCGACGAGAAGGATCATCATGAGTTTGTTCACGGTCACAGTGGCGGAGATCGTCGAGGAGACGCCGGACATCAAGTCGTTCCGGCTGGTCCGGACGGACGGTTCACCGTTCGGCCCGTACCCGGCGGGCGCCCACATCGACATCCTCGGACCCACCGAGGTCCTCACCCAGTACTCGCTGTGCAGCCCGCCGCACGAGTCCGAATCCTATGTCGTCGCCGTCAAACGCGAGACCGGGCCGCGCGGCGGCTCGGCCGCGCTGCACGATCACGTGACGACCGGCAGCGAGTTGCGGATCAGCGCGCCGCGCACACTGCTCGCGCTCGCCGAGGGCGCCGATCGGCACATCCTCGTCGCGGCCGGGATCGGGCTGACGCCGATGCTGAGTCTGGCGTTTGCGTTGCATCGGCAGGGGCAGCGGTTCGACCTGCACTACTTCGCGCGCACGAGGGCGCAGGCCGCGTTCGTCGGTCTGCTGGAGAGTTCGGGTTTCCGGCAGGACGTGCACCAGCACTTCGGACTGACGAGGGACGAACAGTTCTCGGCGCTCGAGAAGATCCTGGCGGACGCGTCTGCCGCCACCCACGTCTACACGTGCGGCCCCGAGGGTTTCATGGATCGGGTGCGCCAGTTGGCGGAAGCGGTGGTCGGCGAGGACTCGGTGCACTTCGAGCATTTCGCGGCCACCGCGCCGGTGTCCGGCGTGGAAGACACGGCGTTCGAACTGGAACTCGACACGGGCGAGGTGTTCGACGTGCCGGCCGGAAAGTCGATCGCCGACGTGCTCGAGGAGAACGACATCGAGATCGACACCTCCTGCCGGGAGGGCATCTGCGGCACGTGCGTCCTGGACGTCCTCGAGGGCGAGCCCGACCACCGCGACAATTGCCTCACCAAGAGTGAGAGAAAGGCGGGAGACAGAATCGCCGCGTGCGTGTCGCGCGCTCGATCCGGGCGGCTCGTCGTCGAACTTCCCTGAACTTATTCAGGTCACGGAAAGTCCGGCCTGCAGAATGTCGCGCACCAGAACCGCGATGCTCTCGGCTCCGGTCTTCTCCTTGATCCGCGTGCGATGCACATCGACCGTCTTCACGCTGATGCCCAGCTCTTTGGCGATGTTCTTGCTCGGCAACCCGTCGAGCACGAGTGCGAGAATTTCCCGTTCCCGCACCGTGAGCGCGTCGATCCGGGATTGCAATTCGGTCCTCGTACGGGTTTCGCCGAATCGTTGGCGCGCGACCCGGAGCGCGTCCTGGATGACGTCGAGCATGTGCTGCGGATCGTAGGGCTTCTCGATGAACGTCAGCGCGCCCCGCTGCAGTGCCCGCACCGACATCTTGATGTCGCCGTGGGCCGACACGAAGATGATCGGAATCGGGGATTCGTCGGCGAGGAGTGTCTCCTGGAGCTGGAATCCTCCGACTTCCGGCATCCGGACGTCCAGGACGAGGCAGGCCGGGATGTCGCGGCGGTACCCCTCGAGGAACGACTGCACCGAGAAGTAGTACTCCGACGTGATGTTGACCGAATCGAGTAGCCACGCAAGCGATGCGCACAACTCCTGATCGTCGTCGACGATGTAAACCCGCGTTTCCTGCTGCTCCATCGAATCCCGCCTCGCACAGATGGCCTGCTTGCCCGTCCAGTCAACACCGACCGTAACGGAAGCGATAGGCAACTGAAGAAATCCCCTACCCGGATACGCGACTTACTGCGAGAAAGTAGCGTCGCCGCCAATGTTCCAGCGCACGAGCGCGTCATATCCTTCTTTTCAGGATCGCCGGCGCCACGTGGTGACACGACTTCCTGTTCCGACTTCTGGAGGCTGAAATGCCCGAACTCACTACCATGCAATTGAACTTCCGCACCGCCATGGCCAATCTGCCCGCCGCGGTCAACATCGTGACGACCGACGGTCCCGCCGGGCGCTGCGGGATGACCGTCACCGCCGTCTGCTCGGTGACCGACTCCCCTCCCACGGCACTGGTGTGCGTGAATCAGAACAGTGCGATGCACAACGTGTTCCGGGAGAACGGCCGGGTCGGCATCAACGTGCTCTCCGGCGACGACGAAGAGCTGGCCATGCATTTCGCCGGTGCGACGAAAGTGGCGATGGCGGATCGCTTCCAGTGGGACATCTGGGAAGAAGACACCGGCGACGGTGTTCCGATCCTGCGCGCGGCCCATGTGGTGCTCGCCGGCCGGATCGCGGACAGCAAGACCGTGGGATCACATTCGGTGATGCTCATCGAACTCGACCGCGTCCAGACGCGCGAACAGGGCGACAGCCTCGTCTACTTCCAACGCAAATTCCACCGTTTGTCGGTTCCGGTCGAGTCTCCCGACTGGCTGTTCTACGACGAATGGTCCGATCCGATCACCGTGACACCCGCCCTCGTTCCCGCCGCAGCCGGAGGTAGATAGACATGGACACCTCGTCACCACCCGAACAACTTCCGCAGGACTCCGACCTGCAGGATCTCGCAGATACTCGTGCCGCCTTGACCTTTCGGCTCAGCGCCCTGGTCCTCGCCCTGTTCCTGCCCCTGCCGATCCTCGGCGGGTTCACCTCGCTGCTGGACGGCGTCGTGTTCAGCGGTGTCACCGTGGCGTGGCTCTACGCCGTCGCGCAGTTCGTCGTCGCCATCGTCGTGGCCCGGTACTACATGGCGCGCGCCGCCGAACTCGACGCCCGAACCGCATCCCGGGCGAAAGGATAACGCGCCATGAACCTCGTTTCTGCGTCACTCTTCGCGGCGCTCGTCGCCGTCACCCTGATGATCACCGCATGGGCATCCAAGCGGAACAAGTCGGCGGCCGATCACTACGTCGCGGGCGGCAGCCTCACCGGTCGGCAGAACGGCGTCGCGATCGCCGGCGACTTCATCTCTGCCGCCTCGTTTCTCGGTGTCACCGGTGCGATCGCCCTGACCGGTTTCAACGGGTTCTATCTCGCGGTCTTCGTGCCCGTCGCGTTCGTCCTCGCGATGCTGCTGATCGCCGAACCACTGCGCAACCTCGGCCGCTTCACGCTGGCGGACGTCCTCGCCACCCGATTCCCCGGCAAGGACGTGCGCTCCATGATGGCGCTCAGCACGGTGGTGATCAGCGTGGTCTACCTCGTGTCGCAGTTGGTCGGCGCGGCACTGCTCGTGTCGCTGCTGTTCGACCTCGACTACGCCGTGGCCGTGCTGATCATCGGAACACTCACCACCGCATACACGCTCGTCGGCGGGATGCTCGCCACCAGCTGGATCCAGATCATCAAGACCGGTCTGCTCATGGTGTGTGCCGTCGTGCTGTTCGTTCTCGTGCTGGTGCGCTTCGATTTCAACCCGTTCGGCCCGTTCAGCACCGCACTCGCCGAGTTCGGTCAATCGTTCGTCGCACCGCAGCGCACATCGGGCACGGCGTCGTTCGACCAGTTGTCGCAGACCGTCGGGCTCGTTCTCGGCGTGCTCGGCCTGCCGCACGTCATGATCCGTTTCCTCACCGTCCCGGACGCGAAGCAGGCGAGAACGTCCGCCTACACCGCGATCTGGATCTTCTTCGCCTTCTACCTGCTCGTTCCCGTGCTCGGCTACGGCGCCGCCAAGCTGGTCGGTGTCGAGGTGATCAAGACCGAGAACCGCGGCGGCAATCTCGCGGTCGCGCAGCTCGCCGAAACCGTCGGCGGCGGAGTGCTGCTGGCGTTCGTCGCGGCCGTGGCGTTCGTGACCATTCTGGCCGCATTGTCCGGCCTCGTCATCGCGACGTCGGGTGCGATCGCACACGATCTGTACGGGCAGGTGATCCGGAACGGATCGGTGTCGGCCAAGGCTCAGCACCGCGCGGCCCGGGTCGCGACCGTCGCGACCTGCGTCATCGGAGTCGCCATCGCGTTCGCGGCGCAGAAGCAGAACGTCGCGTTCCTCGCGTCGCTGGGAATGTCCATCGCCGCGTGCGCGAACCTGCCTGCGCTGCTGCTGACCATGTACTGGAGGCGAATGACGGCACGTGCCGTCATCTCCGGAATCGTGGTCGGACTCGTGCTGTCGATCACCGTCATCCTGCTCAGCCCGGTCGTCCAGGGTCCGGACTCCGTCCTCGGATTCTCGAACCCGGCACTCGCCGTTGCGCCTCTCTCGCTGGCGGTGTCCGTCGTCGTCGCGCTGATGTCGGCGCCGTCCGGGGAGACCAAGGCACGAGCCGACCGCCTCTTCTCGGTGATGCGCACCCGCGCGCTCACCGGACAGACCGAGACGACCAACGACGACACGATGGCGGCGACCCGATGAAGACGGAACTACGCTCACCACTGCGGGACCTGGTCGAACAGCTGTCGGCGGGTTCGACGACGCCGACCGACGTGGCCGAGTCCGCACTCGCGCGGATCGCGGAACTCGATCCGGCGATCCGGGCGTGGACCCACCTCGATCCCGACGCGGTGCGGTCCGCGGCCGCCCGGATCCACGAGCTCGGACCCGGCGGCGTGCTGTGGGGTGTCCCGGTCGGCGTCAAGGATCTGATCGACGTCGCCGGAATGCCGACGCGCTGCGGCAGTGAGCTGTCGAGTGCGGAGCCCGCGTCGGCGGACGCCGACTGTGTGGCGCGTGCGCGTGCACTCGGTGCGCTCCCCGTCGGCAAGACCGTGACCACCGAGTTCGGATACTTCAAGCCCGGCCCGACCCGCAATCCGCGCGCCGTGGACCATACGCCCGGTGGGTCGTCGAGCGGTTCGGCGGCAGCAGTGGCCGCGGGCATGGTGCCGCTGGCGTTCGGCACGCAAACCGCGGGGTCGCTGACCCGGCCGGCGTCGTTCTGCGGGGTCGCGGGTTTCGTGACCGCGCACGGCGAATTCCCGACCGACGGCATCACCGGGCTGAGTCCTCGCCTCGACACGGTGGGGCTGCTGGCTCGCACGGTGTCCGATCTGCACTTCGCGTGGACGGCACTGCGCGACGGCACCCGTGCGCCCGTACTCCAGCCTTCCGCCCCGCGCCGGCTCCGCCTGTGGAGTGGGTTCGAACTCGGCGAGGTGTCCCCGGACATGACGGCGGCGCTCAGGACCACCGCGGATGCCGCGGAATCCGCAGGCGTCCGGTGCCGTGAGGTGGATGCCGCCGCGGCCGTCGTGGCGCTGACGGAACACCACCACACGGTGATGGCGTACGACGCGGCCCGCGAACGTGCCGTCGAGGCGGCGCAGCCAGAGAGGATCAGTGCACCCCTCGCCGAACTGTTCACCGCGGGAGCCCAGACCTCCGAGGCCGAGTACCGTGCCGCCCTCGCCGGAATCGCCGAGATCCGTCAGTTGCTGCTCGCGGCGCTGGACGAAGACGAGGCAGTCCTCGGACCCGCCGCGCTCGGTGCCGCGCCCCACGGCCACGACGCGACGGGGACACCCGTGCTGAGCCGACCGTGGCAGGCGATGGGCCTGCCGGTGGTCACCATCCCCGGAAAGCGTGACAGCGCAGGCCTGCCCCTCGGATTGCAGCTGATCGGGCGCCCCGGCGCCGAGCAGCACCTGTTCGAAACAGCGGTGTGGCTGGAATCCGTGCTCTGACACCGCTGATGCGCTCGACCCCCGCCCTCCCCACGTGAGTGGGAAAGTGTGTTCCGGCACGCTTTCCCACTCACGTGGGGGGAGCCGGCGCCGCCGTCACACGCTGATCGGCAGAGGTTCCTGTTCGCGGAAGGCTCGCGGCGAGACCCCGTACGTGTCCTTGAACAGCCGTGAGAAGTGCGAAGAGTTGACGAGACCGTGCCGGGCGCAGATGGTTCCGATGCTCTCGTCACGGAAGCGGACGTCCTTGAGGTCGCGGCGGCACTTCTCGAGCCTGCGGTGGCG
>JBCEBZ010000233.1:0-4651 GCA_039206675.1 Rhodococcus sp. (in: high G+C Gram-positive bacteria)
CCGACACACCGGTGCTGGTCGACTTGAAACCCTCCGGCGATCACTACATGGAAGATCTGCACCGCGCCGGCGGCGTCCAGCGTCTGCTCCTCGAGATCCGCGACCAACTCGACCTCGACGCACTCACCGTCACCGGCCGAACCCTCGGTGAAGAACTCGACGACGCCCCCGCTCCGTTCGATCAGGACGTGATCCGCAGCCGCGAGAATCCCATCCACAGCGGCGGCAGCATCGCGGTGCTGCGCGGCAACCTCGCACCCGGCGGGTCGATTATCAAACAGTCGGCGGCATCGGAAGGCCTGCTCGAACACCGCGGCCGCGCCGTGGTGTTCGAAGACGCGGAAGATCTCTCCGCCCGCATCGACCGTGATGATCTCGACGTCGAACCCGACGACATCCTGGTCCTGCGCAACATCGGACCCGTCGGTTATCCCGGCATGCCCGAAGCCGGGTACATCCCGATCCCCCGCAAACTCGCCCGCGCCGGAGTCAAGGACATCGTCCGAATCTCCGACGGCCGGATGTCTGGCACCGCCGCCGGCACCATCGTCCTGCACGCCTCACCCGAGGCCGCCGTCGGAGGGCCACTCGCTCTGGTCCGGACCGGAGACATGATCACGCTCTCGGTCAGCGAACGGTCGTTGCACCTGGAGGTGTCCGACGACGAACTCGCCGCGCGCAGAACCGACGTCGTCGCCCGGCCCAGACCTCGACGCGGCTACGCCAAGCTGTATGCCGACGAGGTCACGCAGGCCGAAGAGGGATGCGACTTCCGCTTCCTACAGGCCACCGACACCACCACCTCCGTCCCCAGCGCGCGCTGAGGCATCGAGATATAGGAAGGAGGTCGCGTGCCGTGAATCATCAAACCTGGGTTGCCATCGCCGCGGTGCTGGCGGTCGGACTATTGCTCGTCCTCATCATCAAAGTCAAACTTCAAGAATTCCTCGCCCTGCTGGTCACCACGCTGATCTTCGGACTCGCTATCGGAACCGGTCCGGCCGAGTTGATGAAACTCGTCGTCGCGGAAATGGGGGACACGCTCGGCCAGCTGGCGCTGGTGATTGCCCTCGGCGCGATCTTCGGCACCGTCCTCCAGCGCGCCGGCGCCGCCGAACGCATCGCGATCACCCTCGTCGACAAGTTTTCCGACCGCGCCGTGTCCTGGGGCCTGGGTCTGGCCGGATTCCTCGTGGCCACATCGGTCTACATCGACGTCGCCATCGTCATCCTGGTACCGATGCTCTACGGGGTCGCCCGGCGCACCGGAAAATCGCTTCTGCACTACGGCATCCCGCTCTGCGCGGGCCTGAGCTGCGCCTACACCTTCATGCCGCCGGCACCGGGCCCACTGGCCACCGCCGGAATCATGCACGCCGACATCGGACTGGTCATCTTGTTCGGCATCATCTGCGGAATACCCGCAGTCTCCGTCGCCGGGCCCTTGTTCGGACGCTTCATCGCCAAACGAATCTTCGTGGTCCCGCCGACGATGGTGGCCGCCAACATCGGAGGCGGAAACGCTTCCGGCAGCACCGACGGCACCGATCCCCCCGGTCGTACTGCATCGGTCGGCACCGCGACAGGCGGCAGCGACGGCGGCGCGGACGGCACTTCCGCCGCCGCCCAGGGAACAGGAACGACCCGGCCGGACTCCGCCACCCAGGTACGCGACAGCAAGACCGAAACAGCTCCGGTGCGTCCCGGAAACCCGGACACCCTGCCGTCCTTCGGCGGCGTCGTCGCCGCCCTCCTGATGCCGCTGGTGCTGATCCTCATCGGCACCATCGGCCGCGTCATCGGCGGTGAATCCCCCGGCGTACAGGTACTGACCTTCATCGGTAACCCCGTGATCGCCCTGCTGCTCACCTGCCTGTTCAGCCTGTGGGCGTTCGGGATCAAGCGCGGCGCTTCCCGAGGCGACCTTCAGCGTTTGGCGAGCGACGCGCTCGGACCGGCCGGGATGATCATCCTGGTCACCGGAGCGGGCGGAGTCTTCGGCGGTGTCCTGATTTCCTCCGGCCTCGGCGAAACGCTGTCCTCGGCCATGCGCGACGCCAGCATCCCCCTCGTCGTCTTCGGCTTCGTCGTCGCCGCGGTCATGCGTATCTCTCAAGGTTCGGGACTGGTCGCCATGATCACGGGCGCGACGTTCAGCAATTCTCTCGCCGAGTCACTCGGCGCCAGCAACGTGACCATCGCATTGACATGCATCGCCATCGCGTGCGGCGGCGCAGGGTTCTCCCATGTCAACGACTCAGGCTTCTGGATGGCCAACCGCTACTTCGGGATGAGCGTCGCCAACACCTTGAAGTCGTGGACGATCATGAAGTCTCTTGTCGGACTGACAGGATTCGGCATGGTCTTGATCCTCAGCATCTTCGTCTCGTGATCACCCTGGTCCACTCGAAGGAGTCCGCATGACCATCGTCGTCGCATACACACCCTCCCCTTCAGGCGAAGCAGCTCTCACCGCAGGACTCGCCGAAGCACACCGCCGAGACACCGATGTCGTCCTGGTGAACGTCGCACACGGCGACGTCATCTCCGAGCGCAAGGTCGCAACGGAAACCCAACTGCACATGGCGAGAACCCGAGCGAACGAGATCGGAGTCGCCATCGACATCGTCCAGCCCAGGGACTCGCTACCGCACTACGCCATCACCCGCACAGTCCACGAAACAGCCGCCGACCTTCTCGTCATCGGGCTGCGCAAACGTTCACCCGTAGGCAAGTTCGTCATGGGAAGCCTCGCACGGCAACTCCTCGTCGACGCACCCTGCGACGTCTACGCCGCCAGAATCGAACCACGATGACACCGGCGAACACTCGCCGCAACACGTGACCCGAGACGAAATCAATAGTCGCAGAACCCATCCCGACGCACGCACAACCGGCGACCCCTGGGTGCAATCCGTTCACCAGCGCCCATTGCCGCAGCGATGCACCCCACCATCCCGACGTCGAAGCGGAGCGCCTCATCGGTTTCGCCCGCGTGTGGGGACCATTCGGAGGCGCCTTTGGAGGAGGACAATCGGAATGCGACCACGACGAGATACTCGATTTCGAGCGCGTGTACCCGCGGCGCTGCGCACCGACCAGAACTCCGCTCGACCGGTGGCCGGAAGCGTCGGCAGGGCGTAGCGGGCGCACGTACCGATGGCCGGCCACGTTCCACCGACCCACCAGACGACGTCGACTCGCCGCGCTCTCGTCGACGAGGGCGAGCCGATCGCACACTCACCCTCGTTCCCGTTCTCCGCTCACTGCGATACCCGTGCAGCGACGCAAACACCCCCACGCGTCCAAGTACGATCCCCCCGATCGGTGGGCGCCGCGACAATCCCCGGAGCGCCTCCGGTCGCGGTGCCCACCTCCCCACCCCACACCGATGGAGCTGCTCCGCACGCACGGCACCGCCCCGATCACCTCGTATCACGCCTACTGCTATTGGTCGGAGCGCAGCCCGGAGCACGCGGTACCGGTGGCGTGGGAGATCCATCTGCCCCACCGGCCCAGGTCCTCGAGCCCGCCGAGCCCCCGGTCACCGTCCCTCGAACCGGAATATCCGTGCCGAAGTCACCGTTGCGTGCATGCTGCCTGTCGCTGCGAGGAGGCGCTTCCATATGCTTGGTGGTGCGCACGCCGTTCTCCGCAACATGGGTGTATGACGTGCGTCTCATCCCGTCCGGCGGCCGACCCACGAGCACGCCAATGAGCCAGAAAGCCAGAGGAACGCAGTGAGCACAGCGGAACTGACGCAGTGGAACTCCGAGGAGGCTCTCGCGGAAGCGATGATCCCGATTATCGGCGGCCTGCACCGCAGGCATTCGGTGACGATTCTGCTGCACAGCCGCTCGCTGGTGAACAAATCGGTCATCAAGATCCTGCGGACGCATCGCTTCGCCCGACAGATCCGTGGCGACGAGCTCTCCGTCGAGGAGACGTTCCCCTTTCTCGAGGCGCTGACCGGCCTCGATCTGCGGCCGTCGAAGATCGACCTCGGCCTGTTGGTGACCGCCTACCACGCCCACGGCGGCGGAGTGCCGATCCCCGAGTTCGTCGCGGAGAGCCTGGCCGACCTGGTCGGTGGTGCCCAGACGAGCCCCGCGCAGCCCCAGGATGTCGTCCTCTACGGATTCGGGCGTATCGGTCGACTCGTCGCGCGACTGCTCATCGAGAAGGCAGGTTCGGGTAACGGCCTGAACCTGCGTGCCGTGGTCGTCCGGAAGGGCGGGAAGGACGACCTGGTCAAGCGTGCGTCACTGCTGCGCCGCGACTCCGTCCACGGTCAGTTCAACGGCACGATCAAGGTCGACGACGAGAACAACGCGCTCATCGCCAACGGCAACGTCATCCAGTTCATCTACAGCAACGATCCGACGAGTCTCGATTACACCGAGTACGGCATCGACAATGCGATCCTGATCGACAACACCGGCATCTGGCGTGACCGCGACGGGCTGTCGCAGCACCTCCGCCCTGGTGTGGCGAAGGTGGTGCTGACCGCGCCCGGCAAGGGTGACGTCCCCAACATCGTGCACGGAGTCAATCACCGCGACATCGATCCGAACGAACGCATCGTGTCGTGCGCGTCCTGCACCACGAACGCCATCGTCCCGCCGCTGAAGACCATGGACGACGAGTTCGG
>JBCEBZ010000234.1:0-4635 GCA_039206675.1 Rhodococcus sp. (in: high G+C Gram-positive bacteria)
GCGCGGTATCGACGCGCGTTCCGGGGTAGGACTTGTTGTTGAGCCAATGGGAGATCGTGGCGACCACGAGAATCCTTTCGGTGAAACGGTGTGGGGGCAGGTGCGGCGAGGGCGTCAGAAGATGCTGTAGGCCTTACGGACGGTCTCGGTGACGTCCCAGCGTCCGGACCAGCCGGGAGGAAGGACGACGAAGTCGCCGGCGGAGATGTCGGTCTTGGTGCCGGTTGCGTCGTCCGTGAGCGTGGCCTTGCCCTCGATGATGTAGCAGGTTTCGGTGTTGGGCCGGTCGACGACGGGCCAGCCGCCGGGCTGGCATTCCCAGATCCCGATCTGGGCGGGGGTGCCGCCGTCGACGGGGAGGGTACGCAGCTGCGGGTCGCCGCTGTCGGCACCGGGACGCTGGCCGGCGGGGGTGAGTTCGCCCTCGACGGTGCTGCTGGGAAGGTGGATGAGGGAAGCCATGAAGTACTCCTGGAGAATGAGGGTGTCAGTGGGCGCCGGTGAGCTTTTCGAGCAGCGCGGATACCTTGGACGGTTTGCTGGTGATCCGTTCCTCGAGATCGGCGGTTGCGGCAGCGCGCAGACCGGCGTTGACCCCGAACCACCGGAACGGTTCGACCTCCCACTTCGGTGAGTTGTGGTTGACCACCGGCAGCGAGTTGAGGTCGTCCCGCTTGTCGAGGATGAGGTTGCGCAGGATGCGGCCCGCGAGGTTACTGGTGGCGACGCCGTCGCCGACGTACGGTCCGGCCCACGCCGTCTTGTTGTTCTGGTCGTAGCCGACCGACGGGAACCAGTCGCGGGGGACCCCGAGCGGCCCGCCCCAGCGGTGCGTGATCGGTACATCGCGCAGCGCGGGGAAGAACTCGTGCATCGTGGAGATGATCTTGGCGTGGATCTTGTCGTCGATGTCGAACGCCGAGTCGACCTTGGACCGGAAGTGGTACGGGGCGCCGCGGCCGCCGAAGACGAGGCGGCCGTCGCTGGTCGGGTGCGCGTAGATCCGAAGGTTGCGCATGTCGTTGAATGCGGTCCGGCCGTCCAGACCGAGCTCGAGACGTACCTCGTCCGGCAGTGGGGCAGTCGCGACGACCAGCGAGTACAGCGGGGCGACGTTGCGCCGGTACGCCGGAAATTCAGGTGTGAACGCCTCGGTGGCGCGGATGACGACGGATGCGGTGACGTTGCCGTGTTTCGTCCACACGATGCCCTTGCCGATCTCGTCGACCGCGGTGTCCTCGTAAATGACTCCGCCGTGTTCCTCGACCCAGCCTGCGAGCCCGCGCACCAGCTTGTCCGGGTGCAGCAGCGCACAGTGCTCGGTGTAGATCCCACCGTGCACACCGGCCGCGTTGACCTTTTCCCGCGCTTCATCGGCATCGAGCAGTTCCCATTGCCCGTGCACGCCGAACTTCTCGGCACCGGCCACGGTCGCCTTCGCCCGCGCCCACTGGGCGTGGCTGCGCGCCAGGGAGACGAATCCGTCGCGGGAGTACTCGCAGTCGATGTTCTCCTGCGCAACGACGTCCCCGATTTCGGTGACCGTGTCGTTCATCGCGGCCTGCAGGTCCAGGGCAGCGCGGTGCGAGTACAGTTGCTCGACGCGGCCGAGAGAGACCGGGAAGATCGAGGATGCCCAGCCGCCGTTGCGTCCGGAGGCCCCGAATCCGGCATATTCACGCTCGAGCAGAACGACTTTCAGTGACGGATCCGCCTGCAGCAGATAGTAGGCCGCCCACAGCCCGGTGAACCCGGCACCGACGATCGCGACGTCCGCGGTGATGTTGCCCGGAAGTGCGGGCCGCCGGCCCAGGTCCGCCCGGTCGTCCTGCCACAGGGGTGTACCCTCTGCGGCACCGGATACGTCGCGCCCGGACCGGGCGTTACTGATCACCATTTGCAGCCTCCAGCCGTTATTTCGTGTCGTGCGTCGACCTTCAGTCTGGTGTCGGAGTGTGAGCCCGGACATACTGCGGATTCACAGACATGTATCGCGGCGGTTGTACGTTTGTATGAGGAGGTGAGGGCTTGTGATTTCGGTTGACCAACTTGCTGCGATCCCGTCGCTCGGGTTGCGGTATCTCGCCGGGGAGCGCGGCGGTGGGCGGCTGGTGACGTGGGCGCACGCGTGCGATCTGCCGGATCCCTGGGCCTGGTTCAAGAGCGGTGACCTGGTCATGACAACCGGCGGCGGTCTGCCCGCGGCCGCGGCCGATCAGGCCGAATGGATGGCCCATCTGATCGACAGCGGTGTCAGTGCCCTGGTGATCGCGCGCGGACCTGACGCTCCGGAGGTCGGTTCGGAACTGCTGGACGTGGCGGCCGCGCGAGAATTCCCGGTGTTGTCGGCGAGTTTCGACCTGCAATTCGTCACCCTCGCGCGCACGGTGATCGAAAGTGCGGTCGAATCCGAACGCCAGCGGTTGGCGGCGATCACGCGCCTCTACGACGTGTACTGGCAGTCCCTGCATGCGCGCGGGACCTTCGGTGACCGGATATCGGCACTCGAGGGAACCAGCGGATGGGCACTGGAAGTTCGTGACCACGGCGCCGGAGAGGTTATCGTCAGCGGGCGCCTCGCCTTGCGGCGCCGCGGCGCAATTCCGGGACCTGAGCAGGTGGAAATTCCCATCCCCGGGGCGGGGGAGGTGGTGTTGGCGGCGAGCCCGGACCGACGGCCGGTCAACGACCGTCCGCTGCTCCAGCACCTCGGTGGACTCATCGCACTCGAACTCGAACATGATGCCGCACAGCGTGACCGCCTTCGGGCATCGGGCCAGGACCTGCTCGTCGGGTTGCTCGACGAGACGATCACCGTTGCCGCGGTGTGGCCGGAACTTCGCCACCGCGGGATGACGAACGCCGTGGCGATCGCGTGTTGGACTGCCGCAGAAGGCGCTGTCCTGCAACACGAGACGATTCATCGGCAGGTGTGTTTACAGCAGTATGCGCCGTTGTTACTGCCCCGCGGGGCGATGTTGATCGGGCTGGTACCCCGGGATCTCGACTTGCTGGAGGTAGTCACTGTGAAACTCGGCCCGGCGTGCGCGGTCGGCGTCAGTACTGCACTGACCGCGAATTCCAGTGTTGCCGAGGCGGCTCGGCAGGCGCAGCTCGCGGTGGCGCGTGCGCACGAGCAGGGCCGGACGGTCAACGTGTACGGCGAAGATCAGGACGAGGTGGGATTCCTGCCGCGCAGTATCGACGACACACGCACAATGGTTCGTCGAACCCTGGGGCCGCTGATCGCTCATGACAAACACAACGAGGGGGAATTGGTCGAGTCGGTCCGCGTGTTTCTCCGCAACGACGGCAGTTGGCGGAAGAGCGCCGACGAACTGGGGATTCACCGGCAGACCCTCGTCTACCGGTTGCGGCGGGTCGAGCAACTGACCGGTCTGAAACCCACCTCCACCGAAGGGTCCGCGATGCTCTGGCTGGCCTTGTCCGGCGCCGAGCGCGCAAAGCTCACCCTCGACGAGTTGATCGACTGAAACCGCGTGGTGGGCCGGCCCTGCGCGGACCGGCCCACCACTGCGTCACCCGCGCACCTGAAGCACGGCGACTGAATTCAGGAACTGACGCTCTCGGGTTTGCGCCCGGACGTATCGGGTCCGGCATCACCGTTGACGGGGGAGATCCCTCGTGCCGAGGCCCGGGCCTTCTTCTTGACGAGGTAGACGATGGTCAGCACCACCCATACCGCGATACCTTGCAACAACTCGATTCGGTTGGCGTCACGCAGTCCCATGCTCACCAGCACGGCGACGATGGCGGTGGTGACCAGGATGGGCAGCACCGGGTAGAGCCACATCCGGAACTCGAGGCCGCCCGGATTCTCCTTCTCCCACCGTCGTCGCAGACGCAGTTCGGAGATGCAGATCATGAAGTACACGAACAGGAACACTGCGCCGGAGGCGTTGATCAGGAACAAGAACACGGTGTCCGGGAACAGAGCGGCGAGCACCACGCATCCGTAGCCGACCACCGTGCACGACAGGATTCCCTTCACCGGGACTCCCCGCTTGTTGGTCGACGTCATCCACGCTGGTGCGTCGCCGCGTCCTCCCATGACGAACAACAACCGCGACGAGGTGTACAGGCCGGAGTTGAGGACCGAGAGCACCGCGACCAGGATGACGAGGTTGAGCAGGTCCGCGGTCCCCGGAACACCGATGCGGTCGAGGGCGGCGACGAACGGCGATTCACCCGGCACGACCGAGTCCCACGGCACGATCACGGCGATCAGGAACGTCGAGATGACGAAGAAGGCGAGGATGCGGAAGACCACCGAGTTGACGGCCTTGCGGATCGCCGTGGCGGGTTCCTTTGATTCGGCGGCGGCGATGGTGACGACCTCGACTCCGGTCATGGAGAAGATGACTACCACCACTCCGACGAACAAGGTGGCCAAACCGTTCGGGAGCAGACCGCCGTGATCGGTGAGGTTGGAGAAGTCGACACTCGCGCCGGGCCAGAGCCCGAATACGAACAGCGCGGCCACCGCGATGAAGGCGACGATTGCGACCACCTTGATGCTGGCGAACCAGTATTCGGCCTCACCGAACGCGCCCACCGAGAGCAGGTTGACGGCGGTCATGATGACCATCAAAGTGAGTGCGATCGCCCATACCG
>JBCEBZ010000235.1:0-4635 GCA_039206675.1 Rhodococcus sp. (in: high G+C Gram-positive bacteria)
TCACCGCCGACCCCGGCGCCCGGGTCGGCGACATCGACATCCTCGCCGCCCTCGAGCGTGCCCTGCTCGCACCCGTGCCGGGCGGTGCGGCGGTCGCGCCGCGGACGCTGCCGGACCTGATGGCCGAGGCGGTCGCGCACGATCCGGAGGCCACCGCGCTGGTCTTCGAGGGCAGCGCCATCCGTTACGGAGACCTCGACACGCGTTCGAACCGGCTGGCCCGCAGGCTGATCGAGAACGGCGTCGGACCCGAGTCGGTGGTCGCGCTGTGTGTGCCGCGGTCCGTCGAATCCGTGGTGGCGGTCTGGGCGATCGCGAAGTCGGGGGCGGCGTTCCTCCCGGTGGACCCGAATCACCCGCCGGCGCGGATCGAGTACATGCTCGCCGACTCGGGCGCCGTGTACGGGCTGACCGGATCCGCGCAACGCGGCGCGCTGCCCGGCCTCGTGCCGTGGCTGGTGCTCGACGACCCCCGTGCCCGCGACGCCCTGTCGCGCTATCCGTCGTCGGAGATCACCGACGACGAACGGCGCTCGACGATCCGCGCCGACAATCCGGCGTACCTCATCTACACGTCGGGGTCGACCGGCACACCCAAGGGCGTGGTCACCACCCACCGCGGTCTCGCCGCCTTCGCGACCCAGGAGAGGGAGACGTTCGGGACGACGCCCGAATCCCGGACCCTGCACTTCGCCTCCCCGAGCTTCGACGCGTCCGTCCTCGAACTGCTGCTGGCGGTCGGCGCGGCAGCGACGATGGTGATCGCACCCCCGTCCGTCTACGGCGGTGCCGAACTGGCGCAGCTGCTCGTATCCGAGCGGGTCACGCATTGTTTCGTCACTCCGGCGGCACTCGCGTCGATCGATCCCGGTGCTCTCCCCGACCTGGGGTGCGTCGTGACGGGCGGGGAGTCGTGTCCGCCCGAGCTGGTCGCCCGGTGGGCGCCGGGCCGGCGCATGTTCAACGCGTACGGGCCGACCGAGGCGACGGTCGTGTCGAGCATCAGCGAGGAACTGGTGCCCGGGGAACCGGTCACCATCGGCACACCCACCCTCGGCTTCGCCGAGACGGTGCTGGACTCCCGACTGCACCCGGTGCCCGCCGGGGTCGCGGGGGAGTTGTACCTCGCGGGTCCCGCCCTCGCGCGCGGGTACCGCCGGCGGTACCCGCTGACCGCCGCACGTTTCGTCGCCGATCCGTTCGGGCCGCCGGGAAGCCGGATGTACCGCACGGGTGACCGGGCGCGCTGGCGTCCGGACGGCCAATTGGAGTACCTCGGGCGCACCGATTCCCAGGTGAAGATCCGAGGCTTCCGGATCGAACTCGGCGAGGTCGAATCGGCGCTGCTCGCCCACGACTCCGTGGCCCGTGCGGCGGCGAGTGTGTGGAACGACGGCGGCGGCGATCGGCTGATCGGGTATCTCGTGCCCGAATCGGGTGCGTCGATCGATTCGGCGGCCGTCCTCGATTTCGTCGCCGGCCGGCTGGCGTCGTACATGGTTCCGGCCGCGCTCGTGATACTCGACGCGCTTCCCCTGACGGTCCACGGAAAGCTCGACCGCACAGCTCTTCCCGCGCCCGACTTCGCCCCCTCCGGAAGCCGGCCGCCGCACACCGACACCGAGGAACTCCTCGCCGGATTGTTCGGGGACGTGCTCGGAGTGGATTCGGTCGGCGCGGACGATTCGTTCTTCTCCCTCGGCGGCGACAGCATCCTGTCCATCCAGCTGGTGGCCCGCGCCCGGGCAGCCGGTGTGATTCTCTCTCCCCGAGACGTATTCGACCACCGAACCGTCGCCGGCCTCGCCGCGGCCGCGCGATTCGACCGCGACGGCACCGTCGCTCTCGGCGAGTTTCCCGGCGGCGGCGTCGGTTCCCTGCCCCTGACACCCGTCGCGCGCTGGATGTTCGAGCGCAGCGGCGGCCGGATCGACCGGTTCTCGCAGGCGCTGCTGCTGACGGCACCCGCCGACCTGACACACGACGTGCTCGTCCGCGCGGTCGAGGCGGTCCTGGATCGGCACGACATGCTCCGGGCGCGCGTGTCCGTGAACGGCACGGACGTGCTGCCGACGGGTTCGGTGCCGGCGGAAGTCCGCCGGGTGCCCGTCGACGCAGTGCAGGGAGAGGACTTCACCGCACTCGCGGGCACCGAACTCGAGGCCGCGGCCGACCACCTGGACCCGGCCGCGGCCCGGACGCTGCGCGTGGTCTGGTTCGACGTCCCGGGCGACGCCGGGCGACTGCTCGTCGTCGTGCACCACCTCGTGGTCGACGGGGTCTCCTGGCGGATTCTCGTCGCGGACCTCGCGTCGGCGGCCGGACGGCTCGGGGCCGGCCTCACGCCTGCGCTCCCGGCGGTGGGAACGTCGATGCGGCGGTGGTCGCACGGCCTGGCCGAGGCCGTGCGGACCCGGACGGGCGAACTCGCGTCGTGGGAGAAGATCCTCGACGGCCCCGACCCGCTGATCGGTTCGCGCCCGCTGGATCCCGCGATCGACGTCGCCGCGACCGTCGGCACCGTCACGGTCGACGCGCCGCCTGAGGTGACCGACGTCCTGCTCACCGCGCTCCCCGATGCCTTCCACGGCAGTGTGGGCGACGGGTTGCTCGCTGCGATCGCCCTGGCACTGATCGCCTGGCGACGGGAGCGCGGCGGCGCCGTGCCGGACACGCTGCTCACCCTCGAGGGCCACGGCCGGGAGGAGCAGGTCGTCCCGGGCGCCGACCTGTCCCGCACCGTCGGGTGGTTCACCACCGTGTATCCGGCGCGGTTGGACCTCACCGGAATCGATGTCGACGACGCCCTGGCAGGCGGCGCCGCGGCCGGGCGGGCGGTCAAGGCCGTCAAGGAACAGTTGCTCGCGATCCCGGACCGCGGGATCGGCTTCGGACTGCTGCGGTACCTGGACGAGGAAACGTCGGAGGCCCTGGGCCGATTCCGCTCTCCGCAAATCAGTTTCAACTACCTCGGCCGGGTGACCGTCACCGGCGGAGGCGAGAACTGGCTGCCGGTGGAGAGCACACTCGGCGGCACCACGAACCCCGACCTGCCCGTCGCGTCCGCTATCGACATCAACGCCTTCGTCTCCGACACCCCCGAGGGGCCCCGGATGCGGGCGTCGTTCGCGTTCCCGGCCGGCGTCCTCGCCGAGGCCGAGGTCGCGGCATTCGCGGATCTGTGGCGCCGCGCCCTGGAGGGACTCGCCGCGTACACGGCACGACCGGACGCGGGCGGGCGGACACCGTCCGACCTTCCGCTGGTTACGGCGAATCAGCAGCAGATCGAACGCTGGGAGGAGCGGTTCCCGGCGCTGCGGGACGTGTGGTCGCTGTCTCCGCTGCAGTCGGGGTTGCTGTTCCATGCATCGCTGGCCGCCGACTCGATGGACGTCTACACGGCCCAACTGCGGATCGACTTCGAGGGCGTGGTCGACGCGGAGCGCCTGCGTGCGGCCGCCGCCGGACTGCTTGCCCGCCACGCGAATCTGCGCACCGCGTTCGTCTACGACGACGGGGTACCCGCGCAGATCGTCCTCGACGCGGTGGAGGTGCCGTGGCGGGAGATCGATCTCACCGACACCGACACCGACACGGAACTCGTGCGACTCCTCGACGAGGACCGCAGCGCCCGATTCGACCTCGCCCGTCCGCCTCTGCTTCGGCTGACGCTCTTCCGCACCGCACCGAACTGTTTCGTTCTGTCGATCACAAACCATCACATCGTCCTCGACGGGTGGTCGATACCGCTGCTCGTGCGCGAACTGCTCGTCCGCTACGCAGCCGGCGGCGACCCGGCCGGACTGCCGGAACCGCCCTCGTACCGCACGTATCTGGAATGGGTGGCGAGCCGCGACACGGAACTGTCGGCCCGGGCCTGGGAACGAGCACTCGAGGGCGTCGAGGAGCCGACGCTGCTCGCGCCGCACGCGTCCGCGGCGCTGCACGGTGTGCCCCACGAACTCGACGTCGAGCTGCCCGCCGGGATTCTCGCCGGACTCGCCGCCACGGCGGAACGGGCCGGCGTCACCATGAACACGGTGACCCAGGCAGCGTGGGGGATCCTGTTGTCCCGCTCCGTCTCCCGCGAAGACGTGATCTTCGGGGCCACCGTGTCCGGTCGTCCGCCGCACCTGTCCGGTGTCGAGACCATGCTGGGCCTGTTCATCAACACGGTGCCGGTGCGCGTGCGGGTGGACCCGGACGAGAGTGTCGCGGCATTACTCACCCGCCTGCAGGACGAGCAGACGTCCCTGCTCGACCACCATCACCTCGGCCTCGGCGAAATCCAGGCGCGGGTCGGCCTGGGCACCCTGTTCGACACGCTGTCGGTGTTCGAGTCGTACCCGATCGACACGTCCGGACTGGACGAGAACACCGACGTCGGCGGCGTTCGGGTGACCGGTCTCGACGCCCGCGACGCCACGCACTACCCGGTCACGCTGCTGACGATCGTCGAACCGCGACTGCGGCTGAGTCTGCGGTACCAACCGGACATCCTCGACCGGGCCACCGTCACCACGCTCGCCGACCGCCTGGTCCGGATTCTCGGGACGATCGCCGGGAATCCGGACACCGTCGTGGGGGATGTGGAGGTTCTGGGTTCGGGTGAGCGGGGGTTGGTGGTCGGGTCGT
>JBCEBZ010000236.1:0-18398 GCA_039206675.1 Rhodococcus sp. (in: high G+C Gram-positive bacteria)
GGATGGCGGCCATGAAGCCCCGGACCGGGGACGGTCCCCTCGAAGCAACCAAAGAGGGACGAGGAATCGTCATGCGGGTTCCGCTCGAGGGTGGTGGACGTCTGGTTGTCGAGCTCACCCCGGAGGAAGCTGCCGCACTCGGTGAAGAGCTCAAGGGCGTCACCAGCTAGTCGAGTGCGGAGAGAACCTCACAGGGCAGGCCCCGTCGCCGTTCTCGGTGCGGGGCCTGTTCCGTGTCCGGAACAGGAAGGCGAACGTTCGTGCTGGCCGATGTGACCGACCTGCTGGCCTGCCCGCAGTGCCGGTCGGGGGTGGAACTCGACGAAGGCACGATCCTGTGCGACGCCGGACACACCTTCGACGTGGCGCGTCAGGGCTACGTCACCCTGATGACCGGGGCCGGCGGCAAGTTCGACGGCGACAGCCCCGAAATGATCGCCGCACGTGCGGACTTCCTCGGCGGCGGCAGCTTCGACCCGCTGATGGATGCCGTCGCCGAGGCGGTGGTGGCGGGCGCCGGGGCCGGGGACGATCCCCGGATCCTCGAGATCGGCGCGGGCACAGGCCACTACCTGGCGCGTGTCCTCGACGCCGCCCCGGCCGGCCGGGGAATCGGGCTGGACGTGTCCAAGTACGCGGCCCGGCGCATCGCCAGGGCCCACCCGCGCGCCGGGGCGGTGGTTGCCGACGTGTGGCAACACCTTCCGGTGCGTGACCACGTCCTCAGTCACGTCCTCTGCGTGTTCGCGCCCCGCAACGCCGACGAGGCGCACCGGGTGCTGGCCGAGCACGGCTCCCTGGTGGTCCTCACGCCCACGGAACGGCATCTGGGGGAACTGGTGGACCTGCTCGGCATGGTCCGGGTGGACGACCGCAAGGTCGAGCGGCTCGGGGCCGCGATGTCCGGGCGCTTCGAGCGCACCGACCACGCGGCCGTGGAGTACTCGATGTCGTTGTCGCACCTCGACGTGACGCGCCTGGTCGGGATGGGGCCGTCGGCGCGGCACCTGACACCCGACCGGCTCGCGTCCTCGATCGCCGCGCTGCCGCAGGCATATCCCGTGACGGCGTCGGTGACCGTGTCCACCTACACCCGGCTCTGAGCTCCTCCGTCAGCGGCGCGACAGCGCGTCCCGGTAGACGTCGAGGGTCTGCTGCGCGATGGCCGCCCAGGAGAACTCGGCGATCGCCCGCGCCCGCCCCGCCTTGCCCATGGCCTCGGCGGTGCCGACGTCGGAGGCGATCGCGTTGACCGACTCGGCCAGCGCCTGCTCGAACGCCTCCGGCTCGTACGAGTTGTAGTGCACCAGACGGCCGGTGACCCCGTCCTCCACCACCTCCGGGATGCCGCCGACATCGGACGCCACGACCGCGGTCTCGCAGGCCATGGCCTCGAGGTTCACGATCCCCAGCGGCTCGTACACGGACGGGCACACGAAGACGGTTGCGGCCGACAGGATTTCCCGCACCTGTTCGGTGGGGAGCATCTCGCGCACCCAGAACACGTTGCCGCGGTGCGCCGCGAGGGCGGCGACGGCCTGCTCGGTCTCGGCGGCGATCTCCGGGGTGTCGGGGGCGCCGGCGCACAGCACCAGCTGGATCTCGGGCGCGAAGTGGTGTGCTGCGGCGATCAGATGACCGACGCCCTTCTGCCGCGTGATGCGGCCGACGAACGCCACCATCGGCTGATCCGGGTCGACACCGATCTTCGTCAGCGCGGATTGCCCGTGACCTGCCGGTCCCGCGTGCCAGACGGACGTGTCGATCCCGTTGCGCACCACGTGGACCCGGTGCGGGTCGACGAACGGATACGCGTCGAGGACGTCGAGTCGCATGCCGGCGCTCACGGCGATCACCGCGTCCGCGTGCTCCACCGCGTTGCGCTCGGACCACGACGAGATGCGGTAGCCGCCGCCCAGCTGCTCCGCCTTCCAGGGCCTGCGCGGCTCGAGGGAGTGGGCGGTGAGGATGTGCGGCACGTCGTACAGCGCGGACGCCAGATGGCCTGCGAGGCCGGTGTACCAGGTGTGCGAGTGCACGACGTCGGCGCCCGTCGCGGCGTCCGCCATGCGCAGCTCGGCGGACAGCGTCGCGAGCGCCGGATTGGCCCCGGCCAGCGCGGGATCGGGAGTGTGCACGACCGCCCCGACGCGCGGAGCGCCCATACAGTGCACGTCCACCTCGCACAGCTGCTTCAACTGAGCAACCAGTTCGGTGACGTGTACACCCGCACCGCCATAGATCTCCGGTGGGTATTCCTTGGTCATCATCGCCACCCGCACCGGCCTAACGTAGCCGTCCGGGCGGCTTCGGGCCACCGCTCTCGGACACATTCGGGTATCGGAGAAATTGTGAGTCGGCGCTTCGCTGGCGGGGGGAGTGGCCGCCCGATAGGTTGACAGGGTGAGGAGCCAGCCACATGTGCTTGGAATCGTGCTCGCCGGCGGCGAGGGCAAACGTCTCTATCCGCTCACCGCGGATCGGGCGAAGCCCGCTGTGCCTTTCGGAGGCGCCTACCGGTTGATCGATTTCGTGCTCAGCAATTTGGTCAATGCGGGATACCTCCGCCTGTGTGTTCTGACGCAGTACAAGTCGCACTCGTTGGACCGCCACATCTCTCAGACGTGGCGACTGTCCGGGTTCGCGGGTGAATACATCACTCCCGTTCCCGCGCAGCAACGTCTGGGCCCGCGCTGGTACACCGGCAGTGCCGACGCGATCCTGCAGTCGCTGAACCTCGTCTACGACGAGGACCCCGAGTACATCGTCGTGTTCGGTGCCGACCACGTGTACCGGATGGACCCGGAGCAGATGGTGCAGCACCACATCGAGTCGGGCGCCGGGGTGACGGTGGCCGGGATCCGGGTGCCGCGCAGCGAGGCGTTCGCGTTCGGCTGCATCGACAGCGACGAGTCGGGCCGCATCGTGCAGTTCCTCGAGAAGCCGGCGCATCCGCCGGGCACCCCGGACGACCCCAACATGACGTTCGCGTCGATGGGTAACTACGTGTTCACCACCAAGGTGCTCGTCGACGCCATCCGGGCCGACTCCGAGAACTCCGATTCCGACCACGACATGGGCGGCGACATCATCCCCGCGCTCGTCGAGGCGGGCGAGGCGTCCGTGTACGACTTCAAGGACAACATCGTCCCCGGGGCCACCGACCGGGACCGGGGCTACTGGCGGGACGTGGGAACGCTCGACGCGTTCTACGACGCCCACATGGATCTCGTGTCGGTCCATCCCATCTTCAACCTCTACAACCGGCGCTGGCCGATCCGCGGCGAGACGGAGAACCTGGCGCCCGCCAAGTTCGTGCAGGGCGGCCTCGCGCAGGAGTCCGTGGTCGGGGCCGGCTGCATCCTGTCGGCGGCCACGGTGCGCAACTCCGTGCTCAGCTCCAATGTGATGGTCGACAGCGGCGCGACCGTGGAGGGCAGCGTCCTCATGCCGGGTGTGCGCATCGGCAAGGGCGCGGTTGTGCGCCGCGCGATCCTCGACAAGAACGTGGTCGTCGGCGACGGGGAGATCATCGGCGTCGACCTCGAGCGCGACAAACAGCGCTTCGCCGTGAGCAACGGCGGAGTCGTCGCCATCGGCAAGGGCGTGTGGATCTAGCTCAGAGCTTGGACGCGCAGAGCAGGCCGTCGCCGATCGGCAGGAACACGCGGATCAGCTTGTCGTCCTCGGCGAGCGCCTTCGCGGCCTCGCGGACGGCGACGGTCGCGGCGTCCCGCTGGCTCGGGTCGACGACCCGGCCCCCGTGCAGCGCGTTGTGCAACACGATCGCGCCGCCCGGGCGCAGCAGCCGTACCCCTTCGCGGACGTAGTGCGGGTGGTCGACCGGTGCGCTGTCGACGAACACCAGGTCGTACGCGCCGTCGGCGAGTCGCGGCAGGACGTCGAGCGCCCGGCCGTTGATCAGCCTGGTCCGGGCGGGTGCGATGTCGTTGGTCCGGAACGACAGCTTGGCGGCCCGCTGGTGCTCGGGTTCACTGTCGATGGTGGTGAGGACGCCGTCCTCGCGCATGCCCCGGAGCAGCCACAGGCTGCTCACCCCCGCGCCGGTGCCGACCTCGACGACCGTCTTGGCGTCCAGCATGCGGGCAAACAGGGCGAGCGCAGCACCGACCGCGGGAGGCACCGGTTCGGCACCGAGGTCGTCCGCCCGCTCCCTGGCCGCACCGAGGGCCTCGTCTTCACGGACAGCCCCTTCTGCATGGGTGAGTATCCGTTCGGCGTTTGTCTGCACGCACATGAGGTTATCGGGGTCTCGTCATCGCCGCTGCGAGGCGCGCTCGACAACAATGCCGTGACCCGGCCCGGCGCGATTCTCAGGAATACCTCAGCTTGCTCACACCACACACATATCGGGGTGGGAAAGAGTGAGCGCAACGCCAGATCCGAAGACCGCCCGGCGGGGAGATCACGACGACGGAGGAAAAGTCCGAGAGTCCGGGAACAAATCCCGGTTCCCGGGAGTTGACGCCTATACCACGTTCAGTGATCTGCGGTCCTGAGTAGGAGGATCCACTTAACTCGATGAGCAACCACACGATGGCTCCAGACGAGAGAAACACCGACGAGCAGCTGTCGGACGCCGAGCTGACGGGCACAGCTGTGTTCGATGCCACAGGCGAGAAGTCCGCCATGCCGTCGTGGGACGAACTCGTCCGCGAGCACGGCGACCGAGTCTACCGGCTGGCCTACCGGCTGTCGGGCGACGCGCAGGACGCCGAGGACCTCACCCAGGACACGTTCATCCGGGTCTTCCGATCCCTGTCCGACTACCAGCCCGGCACGTTCGAGGGCTGGTTGCACCGCATCACCACCAACCTCTTCCTCGACATGGTCCGCCGCCGGAACCGCATCCGCATGGAAGCGCTCCCCGAGGACTACGATCGGGTCCCGGCCGACGGGCCGAACCCCGAGGAGATCTACCACGACGCCCGCCTGGACGCAGATCTGCAGGCAGCGCTCGATTCGCTCGCCCCGGAGTTCCGCGCCGCGGTCGTGCTGTGTGACATCGAAGGACTGTCCTACGAAGAGATCGGTGCCACACTGGGTGTGAAGCTCGGAACCGTGCGCAGCCGCATCCACCGCGGCAGGCAGGCTCTGCGTGAGCATCTGGCTGTGAACGGAAAGGTTGACTCCGATCAGATCGGCGTCGGGTAGTTACCAGGAGGGACGAATGACGCAGGGGCGTGTACCTCGCCAGTTTGGCTCCACCGAACATCTGGCGAGTGAGGCGATCGCCGCCTACGTCGACGGTGAACTCCGCATGTCCGCTTATCTCCGCGCCTCCCACCACCTGTCGATCTGCGCCGAGTGCGCGTTCGAGGTGGACTCCCAGCAGCAGGCGCGACGCGCCCTGCGTCGCAGCGGCGACGTCGCGATGCCCTCGGGTCTCCTGGGTCTGCTGAGCCAGATCCCCAGCTGCAACCAGGGCGATCCCGCCGACAAGTCCCCGTTCGACTCCCACACCCCGGATTCGCCGGTCACGAGCGAGTACTCGATCACCAGCCGGATCTGGTCCCGGCGCTGGCGCCGTTGAGCGCAGCCGGACCGACGACGGCGGTGTCCACGTCCGGCGGGGCATCGGTGATACTGGGGCGCGTGACTGACGCACACGAGGGGGACACGACAGCGTGACGGCGGATTACAAGACTCCGGGTTCCGATGCGACGGCACCCGACGGTCCCGTGCCGGACGAGTCGGGCACGCTGCGTCCGGCGGACGCCCCACGGCTCGATCCGCGACCCGTGTACCGGCCGCAGATCGATGCGGCGTCCAGCCGCGCGTTCGGCCGACCGGGTGGCGTCACCGGTTCCTTCGCTCCGTCGGAAGCCCGGCGTGAGAGCGAACCCTCCGTGAAGGTCGGTGCGCCCGATCCCGTGCTGGCGGAGGCGTTCGGCCGCCCGGACGGCGAGGTCGACACCATCCAGCGCGATCCCCACCGCACATCCGGCACCCCGGCAGCCGAGGCACCGCCCGCGGACCCCTGGCGCGACCCGGCAGCGGGCGTCGAACTCGGCTCCCCGGCGTTGCACGCCACGGAACACTCGCGGCCACCGGCTCCCGCCCTCAGCGCCCGAGAGGTCCTGTTCGGCGGCAAGGTGGCGCCGAAGGCACTCGCCGCGCTGGGCGGAATCGCGCTCGCGATCGGTCTGGTCGGTGGCCTGCTCGCCGCGGTGATCACCGCCGATCGCAGCTCGCTGACCAGTGACAGCGTCACCCTCGTCCAGGGCGGCGACGAGGACCTCGGGCAGTCGCCCGTCGCGCAGGTCGCGGACGCCGTCCTGCCCTCCGTCGTGTCCATCCAGGTGGCGGTCGGCGACCAGGGCAGTACCGGTTCGGGTGTCGTCATCGACGGCGCCGGCTACATCGTCACCAACAATCACGTCATCTCCGCCGCCGCCACGGCCCCCGACGGCGGCAAGATCCAGGTGATCTTCTCCGACGGAACCAAGGCCGACGCCCAGATCGTCGGTCGCGACATCAAGACCGACCTGGCGGTGCTCAAGGTCTCCGCCGACAACCTGACGGTCGCGGAACTCGGCAGGTCCGGGGACGTGCAGGTCGGTGAGGACGTCGTCGCCGTCGGCTCGCCCCTCGGACTCAGCAAGACCGTCACCCGCGGCATCGTCAGTGCCCTGCACCGCCCGATGCGACTGTCCGGCGAGGGCTCCGACACGAACGCCGTCATCGACGCCGTCCAGACGGACGCCGCCATCAACCACGGCAACTCGGGCGGCGCGCTCGTCGACGACACGGGCCGGGTGATCGGCATCAACACCGCCATGCTCAGCGAATCCGGTGGCTCGGTGGGCCTCGGCTTCGCGATACCCATCGACGACGTCACGACGGTCGCGCAGACCCTCATCCGGGACGGGCAGATGCATCACCCGGACATCGGCGTCAACGCCCGCACCGTCGTCAACGACAACACCAGCGGCGCCCAGGTCGCCAACGTCCGCTCGGACAGCCCGGCCGCGCGGGCGGGCATCGTCGAGAACGACGTCATCGTCAAGGTCGGCGACCGCACGGTCACCAGTGCCGACGAGTTGGTCGTCGCCGTCAACCTGCAGAAGATCGGTGAGCCCGTCCGGGTTCAGCTGATTCGCGAGGGCCGTCTCGTCGATGTCGACGTGACCCCGGCCTCCGATTGACTCGAGAGTGTGCTGTGAGTTCGCTCCGCCACCTGGGCATGCACCCGCGTCGCACAGTAGGCTGACCACGTGTTCGGCAACATTGGTTGGGGCGAGTTCATGGTCCTCCTCGTCGCGGCTCTGGTCATCTTGGGACCCGAGCGGCTTCCGGGTGCGGTCAGCTGGGTCACGAAGTCACTGAGGCAGGTCCGTGAGTATGCGAGCGGCGCCAGCCAGCAACTCAAGGACGAGCTCGGCCCGGAGTTCGAGGATCTCCGCAAACCCCTGGCGGATCTCAATCAGCTCCGCGGAATGACCCCGCGTGCCGTCATCACCAAACACCTTCTCGACGGTGACGATTCGATTCTCACCGGCAACTTCGACAAGCCGGGTCCGGTGTCCTTCGACAAGTCGAGCCCGGGAACGAAGGCCGTCAGCGCCGATCCGTCGACGCCCACCGCTCCGCAGAGCAAGCCGCTCGCGGCGGGTGAGCGCCCCCCGATCGACCTCGACGCGACGTAGGCGGCTCCGCCGCCCGTGCGCCTTTCCGCCCAACCGAAAAGGCGCACGAGCGCGAAGCGCCTAGAGGTGCCGGGTGGTGTCGATCCCCAGTGACAGTCCGGCGAGCCCGCGCTTGCGGACGGCCAGTTTGTCCGCGATGTCGCGGAGGGCCGTCGCGGCCGGCGAATCCGGGTGGCCGAGGACGATGGGAACGCCGCCGTCGCCGCCTTCCCGGACCGCCTGCTCGAGCGGGATCTGTCCGAGCAGCGGCACCTTCGCGCCCACGGCCTTGGTGAGGCGGTCGGCGACGGCCTGACCGCCGCCGGAACCGAAGATGTCCATCCGGCTGCCGTCGGGCATGTCCATCCAGGACATGTTCTCGACGACGCCGACGATGCGCTGACGGGTCTGCAGTGCGATGGCACCGGCACGCTCGGCCACCTCGGCCGCGGCCTGCTGCGGGGTGGTGACGACGAGAATCTCCGCGCCGGGGATCAGTTGCGCGACGGAGATGGCGACGTCGCCGGTTCCCGGCGGCAGATCGAGCAGCAGAACGTCGAGGTCGCCCCAGAAGACGTCGGCGAGGAATTGCTGCAGCGCGCGGTGCAGCATCGGTCCACGCCACACGACCGGGGTGTTGCCCTGGGTGAACTGGGCGATGGAGATCATCTTCACGTCGTGCGCGACGGGCGGCATGATCATGCGTTCGACCTGCGTGGGCTTGGCGTCGGTGCCGAGCATGCGGGGAACGGAATGTCCGTAGATGTCGGCGTCGAGCACACCCACCGACAGTCCGCGGGCGGCCAGGGCGGCGGCCAGGTTGACCGTGACACTGGACTTGCCGACGCCGCCCTTGCCGGACGCGACCGCGTAGACCCGGGTGAGCGAGCCGGGCTGGGCGAACGGGATGACGGGCTCGGCGGAGTCTCCGCGCAGCGACTTGCGGAGTTCGGTGCGCTGCTCGTCGCTCATCACGTCGAGTTCGACGCGGATCGCACCGACGCCGGGGACGTCCGCCACGGCTTTGGTGACGCGGTCGCTGATCTCGGTCCGCATCGGGCAGCCCGCGGTGGTCAGGTAGATCGCGATGTCGACACTGTCGTCGGCCGCGATGTCGATGCTCTTGACCATCCCGAGTTCGGTGATCGGTTTCCGGATCTCGGGATCCTGGACGCGCGCCAGGGCGCTACGTACAGCGGACTCGCTCAGGACTGGCATGACTCAATGGTAAGGATGCGCGCTCAGTGGATGCGCGGCAGGTCCGCGGCCGCCGGGATGATTCCGCTGGAGTAGCCGGCGGACCATGCGAGCACGTTGGCCACGTAGGCGGCGGAGTTGTTGTACCGGTGCACGGCCTTGGCCGCCTGGATCGGATCCTTGACGTTCAATCCGCCGTCGCACAGGTACTTTCCGGTGGTCAGTGCGGAGTCGAAGACGTTCTGCGGGTCGGCGACGCCGTCGCCGTTGCCGTCGCCGGCGTAGCGGTTCCAGGTCTCGGGGAGGAACTGGGTGGGGCCGACGGCGCGGTCGTAGTTGGCGTCGCCGTCCAGCTTGCCGCCGTCGGTGTCGCGGATGACGGCGTTGCCGCCGAGGCTGCCGTCGAGGACCGGGCCGAGGACGGGCTTGAGCATGTTGCCCTTGTCGTCGGTCTTGCCGTCGTAGGCGTGGGTGGACTCGACGCGGCCGATTCCGGCGATGAGCGTCCAGTACATGCCGCAACCCGGCTGCTCGACCGCGAGAATGCGTTCGGCGTTCTGGTAGGCCGCGACGTTGACGGCGGGGATGCCGAGTGCGCCTTGCGCGATGCTCGCCGGGAGGGGCGGCGTGGCCTGGACGGGTGCGAGTGCCGGCGGGGCGGGTGCCGCCTCGACCGCGGGCGCGGATTCGGCGGCGGTCTCCGCGACGGGCGTGACGGCTTCTGCGGCCTCGGGGGCGGTGTCGGTCGCCTCCTGGGCGACGTCGGCGACCTCCGACGAGGAACTCGTGGACAGGAACGGGACCTTGGGTGCGGCGCCGGCCGTGTTGGCTGCGGTGATCAGTCCGATGGGGACGAGTCCGGTAAGCGCGATGACCGAATTGCGGCGGATATGGGAGTCCGTCTTCTTGTTGTGCCGACCCACTCGATTGCCTCCTGCGACCCCCGTCTCGGGGTGTTCCGTTCAACTGACCGGATCGAGGCTACCTGATTCGATATGTTTCCGTTATCCAACCGTGATCAAACGGACTTGTGCAAAAGGGTTCCGTTACTCGGAGCGCACGTGAGCGAGGGTAACCAACACGGCAAGGTCACGCCAGGACGCCGCGTGGCCGGGATGTCGAAGCGGGGCGCGTCGTCCGAATCCGACGAGCGACCCGCACACGTCACCGCGCGCCCTGCGAGATGGCAGAGCGCGCGGCGGATGCGGGGATGACTACCGGGGAACGGCGACAGCCGGAGCGGTGGCCGGCGGCGCGACCGGAGCGGGGGCGCCCGGGTCGGGCACGGCGGCCGCGGGCGCCGACGGATCGGCGGGCGGGCAGAAGAGCAGACAGGGCAGTTGCGGCAGCGGCGGGAGCCCGGGGATCGGCGGTGCCGGAGCGGGCGTCGTGGGAGCGGTGGCACCGTCCGTCGACGGCTGCGGGGTGGTCGCGAGATCGCGCGGGAGGCCCGATTCGGCCGCGGCGGCGTCGGCGACCCGTCCGGGCGTCGGCGAGGCCGACTCCGACAGCTGGCTCGGCGTCGGCGTACCCCCGTTCCGGTATGCGTTCGACCAGGTGATGACGTTGGCGGCGTAGGCGGCCGAGTTGTTGTAGCGCAGCACCGCGCGGGTCTCCTGGAGCGGATCGCGGAGGTCGAGACCGCCCGAGCAGAGGTACCGGGCGGCCGCCAGCGTCGCGTCGAACACGTTGTTGGGATCGGCCACGCCGTCGGCGTTGCCGTCCGACGCGTACTTGGCCCACGTGGACGGAATGAACTGCATCGGCCCGACGGCGCGATCGTGCCCGGGGTCGCCGTCCGTGGCGCCGCGGTCGGTGTCACGGATGATCTCGTTGCCCGCCAGCCTGCCGTCGAGAACCGGACCCAGGATCGGGGTGATCGTGGTGCCCACCGAGTCGGTCCGGCCGCCGCCGGCGTGTCCCGATTCGATGCGGCCGATACCCGCCAGCAGATGCCACGGCAGACCGCACTTGGGGGACTCCGCCATCATCTCGAGTTCCGCGGACCGGTACGCGTTGAGCACGATCTCCGGGATGCCCAGAGCGCTCAAGATCACCGGTGCGGCGATGAGCCCGGTGCCGGACGGCGACGCCGAGGAGGCGGGAGATGTGGGATTTGTCACGGCAGGTGCCGGGACGGGCGGGGGCGGCGCAGCCCGCTGCGACCGCGCGACCCGCGGCGTGGGCGCCACGATTCCCGCGGGCGGGAGGTACGCGGCCGGGGGAGCGGCCCCCGGTGTGATCGCGGACGCCGCGAGGGCCGTGGCCGCACCGGGAGACGAGTGGGCGGCGGTGCTCACGGTTGCGCCGCTGATCGCGGAACCGCCGGTCGAGGACCCGAGGGTGGCAACTGCGCCCACTGTCAGGGCAGTCACCGTCAACAGTCCACGTATCCGCACTCGATCACCCCCTGCGGTGCTCTTCGCCTGTGCACACCGCATACATCCGAGAAGATGTGACTGACGTTACATATCCGTGATTGGCCCTGCCGGAGTTTCGGGGGGATTCGCCGGCCTCACTTCCGGCGGGTGCGCGTGTCTTCCTCGTCGGCCAGCAGCGTCCTGATCTCGTCGAGTTCGCGCCGCAGGTAGTCGCGGGTGGCCCCCTCGCCGATCGCGATGCGCAGCGCCGCCAGTTCCCGGGCGAGGAATTCGGTGTCCGCCTTCGTCTGCTCGGCGCGGGAGCGGTCCTCCTCGAGGGAGACGCGGTCGCGGTCGTCCTGACGGTTCTGCGCCAGCAGGATCAGCGGCGCGGCGTACGCGGCCTGGGTGGAGAACGCCAGGTTGAGGAGGATGAACGGGTACGGATCCCACTGCAGGCGGACGGCGAACACGTTGATGAGGATCCAGACGATCACGATCACCGTCTGGATCATCAGGTAGCGGCCCGTGCCGAGGAAACGGGCGAAGTTCTCGCTGGCCCGGCCGACGGCCTCCACGTCGTACGTGACCCGGAAGCGGCGGGTGCCGCGCGGGGTGTCGAGTCGCTGTCGGTCGGACAGGCTCCGGGCGGCCGCGCTGGGGGACTTCTCGCTCATACGTCGATCTCCTCTTCACGCCAGTCCTCGGGGAGGAGATGGTCCAGGACGTCGTCGACGGTGACCGCGCCGATCAGGTGTTCCTCGGCGTCGACCACGGGCCCGCACACCAGGTTGTAGGTCGCGAAGTATCGCGTCACCGCAGTCAGGGAGTCCTCGGGCGCCAGCCGCGGCATGTCGGTGTCGAGCAGTCCGCCGACCAGGCTCGCGGGCGGCTCGCGCAGCAGTTTCTGCAGGTGCACGCATCCCAGGTAGCGGCCGGTCGGCGTCGCGGTCGGCGGACGGACGACGAACACCATGCTCGCGAGGGCGGGAGTGACGTCCGAGATCCGGGCCCGGGCCAGGGCCTCGGCGACCGTCGTCGACGCGGTGAGGACCACCGGTTCGGGAGTCATCAGGCCGCCCGCGGTGTCGGGCGAGTGCTCGAGGAGGCGGCGGACCGGCTCGGAGTCCTGCGGATCCATCAACTGCAGCAGTGATTCGGCCTCGGTTTCGGGAAGCTCACCGAGGAGGTCGGCGGCGTCGTCGGGGTCCATGGCCTCGAGGACGTCGGCGGCCCGCTCCACCTCGAGGTGCATGAGCAGATCCGTCTGGTCGTCGGCAGGCAGTTCCTGGACGACGTCGGCGAGGCGCTCGTCGTCGAGTGCGAGGGCGAGTTCGTGGCGGCGTTTCTCCGGCAGGAGGCGCATCGCGTTGGCGACGTCGGCCGCGCGCATCCCCTCGAATTGCGTGAGCAGGGCCGAGACGCCCTGGCCGGGCATCGCCAGGTCGGTCTGGGTGAGGCCCTGGACGTGCTGCCACCCGACGACGTGCATGGCGGCGCGGCGGCCGAGCCTGCCGCGGTGCCCGCGCACCGCGACCTTCGACACCACCCAGTCCCGGGTGCGGGTCTGCTCGATGCCGAGGTCGACGACGATGATGTCGGCGTCCCGCAGTTCCTCGAGTTCCGGGTCGTCCACGCGCACGTGGGAATCCGCTACCTGGGCCAGGGCCAGGACCTCGCCGGGCCGTTGCTGGAATCGGCGGAGGCTGACGTTGCCCGTCGTGAGGGTCACGGAGCTGGGTTCGATGGCGGTGACGCGGAGCATCGGGACGAAGATGCGTTTGCGCGTGAACAATTCGATGACCAGTCCGAGCACGCGCGGCTGCTGCCTGCCGACGCGGGCGGTGATCACCACGTCCCGTACGCGGCCGATCGACTCCCCGTCGGGGCCGAGCACCACCAGGCCGGCCAGCCTGGCTGCAAAAACCTTGTTCGCAGCTGCCATGATTGCCAGGCTAGATCGTTGTACAGAAATACAGGGAATCGAACACCTGCGAAAGTGGAGGATCGTCCGTCATGAGTTCCGTCTACAGGCCACGGCGATCCGTTCTCGCCGTTCCGGGCAGCAGTCGCAAGATGATCGACAAGGCGAAGGGGCTGCCCGCCGACGAGATCTTCCTCGATCTCGAGGACGCGGTGGCACCGCTCGCCAAACAGGAGGCGCGCGGCACCATCGGCGACGCTCTCGCCGAGGACGGGTGGGGCGAGCAGATCAAGGTGGTCCGGGTCAACGACTGGACCACCGAATGGACGTACGCCGACGTCGTCGAGGTCGTGGGGCGGGCGGGTGCCCACCTCGACGCGATCCTGCTGCCGAAAGTGCCGGACCCCAGCCATGTTCAGGCCCTGGACCTGCTGCTGACCCAGGTGGAGAAGGCGAACGGGCTCGAGGTCGGCCGGATCGGCATCGAACCGCAGATCGAGAACGCGATCGGGCTCACCAACATCGACGCGATCGCGACGGCCAGCCCGCGCGTGCAGACCCTGGTGTTCGGTCCCGCCGACTTCATGGCGAGCATCAACATGCGCACGCTCGTCGTCGGCGAGCAGCCGGACGGCTACGACCGCGGCGACGCCTACCACCACATCCTCATGACCATCCTGATGGCGGCCCGCGCGCACGGGGTGCAGGCCATCGACGGTCCCTACCTCCAGATCCGCGACGTGGAGGCGTTCCGGCGGTCGGCGCAGCGCACGGCCGCGCTCGGCTTCGACGGCAAGTGGGTGCTGCATCCCACCCAGATCGAGGCGGCGAACGACGTGTTCAGCCCCCGGCAGGACGATTACGACCGGGCCGAACTGATCCTCGACGCCTACGAGTTCCACACCTCCGCGGCGGGCGGCGGCCGTGGGGCCGTGATGCTCGGCGACGAGATGATCGACGAGGCGAGTCGCAAGATGGCGCTCGTGATCTCCGCGAAGGGGCGCGCCGCGGGTATGAAACGGACCACCGAGTTCGTGCGACCCGACGCGAAATAGTCCCGGCAGGCAGAATGGTTCTCACAGGACAGATCCTGCGGTAACCACACGAGGAGACCAGCTGACGATGACGAATCCACTCGGACAGTCCAATGGGGCGCGGCGTGGGGCTCTGCCGGAACCCCCCACGGGCTGGCCCATCGGTTCGTATCCCACCTACGCGGAGGCGCAGCGCGCCGTCGACTATCTCTCCGATCAGGAATTCTCGGTGGAGGACGTCACCATCGTGGGGGTCAACCTCATGCAGGTGGAGCGGGTGCTCGGCCGCCTCACCTGGGCGAAAGTGATTGGCGGGGGCATTGTTTCGGGCGCGTGGCTCGGCGTGTTCTTCGGTCTGCTCCTGGGCATCGTCACGGGCGGTTTCCTGGCGCCGCTCGTCGTCGGCATCGTCGGCGGCATCATCTTCGGGCTGATCTCCACGACGATTCCGTACGCGGCGACGCGGGGCACCCGGGACTTCGCGTCGACGATGCAGCTGGTCGCCGGGCGGTACGACGTGCTGTGCGAGCCGAAGTCGGCGGAGACGGCACGGGACATGCTGGCCAAGCTGGCGCTCTGATCGGCGCGCACACGTCGAGCGGCGGGTTGCGGTCGGGTCACGGATTGCGTCCTATTCGCGACGTTCGCCGCGATTTCACCCAGTTCGCCGGTGATGTCGGATAGGTTTACGGCGCAATGCGTGGGCCCCGGCCCTCGCCGAAACCGTGACCTGTCGGTGGAGCGCGTGTTCCGGCAGGAACCAATGTGCGGGCCCGCGTGCCCAGCCGTACCGCGACTGGATCCGTGAGGGCCGCTCGAGGAGGCGGCTGTGCTGCGTCGCACCAAGCCCGGACGCTCGCTGAAGTGGGGACTGATCGGTGCGGCCACCGTCCTCACCGTTCCCCTGCTGGCCGCGTGCGGGTCGTCCGAAGACGGCATCGTCCTCAGTTTCTACACCGCCGCCGACGGTGCCGAACAGTACGCGGAGGCCGCGGCCAACTGCACGGCCGCGGCCGGTGGCCGGTACACCATCGAGCAGCGCACGCTGCCGAAGGGCGCGGACGATCAGCGCCTCCAGCTGGCCCGCCGGCTCACCGGCAACGACACGTCACTCGACATCATGACACTCGACGTGGTGTGGACCGCCGAGTTCGCCGAGGCGGGCTGGGCGCTGCCGCTCCCGCCCGGCATCGCGGCCGAGGTCACCGAAGGCACGCTCGAAGGCCCCCTCGAATCGGCCAAGTGGCAGGACCAGCTGTACGCCGCACCGTTGAACACCAACACCCAGTTGCTCTGGTACCGCAAGGACCTCATGCCGGGCGGGCAGCCGCCGCAGACGTGGGATCAGATGATCGACATCGCGGAGGGGCTCGCCGCGGAGGGCCGGCCCAGCTGGATCGGGGTGCAGGGCAAGCAGTACGAGGGCCTGATGGTGTGGTTCAACACGCTGCTCGCGAGTGCGGGCGGGTCCGTCGTCGCCGACGACGGAACCACGGTGACGGTCGCGGACGGTGACGCCGCCCTGCAGGCGCTCGAGGTCATGAAGCGGGTCGCCACCGCGAAGGGTGCCGACCCGTCCGTCTCCCAGGGCGACGAGGCCTCGTCGCGGCTCGGGATGGAGAGCGGAAAGGCTGCGTTCGAAGTCAATTGGCCGTTCGTGCTGCCGGGGATGATCGAGAACGCCGAGAAGGGCGACCTCCCGTTCATCGACGACAAGGGCAACCCGACGTCGGTGGACACGGGCAACACGGTGCTCACGGTCGACGGTCAGCAGAACTTCCTGCCTGCGCCGTACCCGTCGGTGATCCCCGGCCGGCCCGCCGAGGTGACGATCGGCGGCTTCAACGTCGCGGTCGCGAAGACGAGTCAGCATCCGGATCTGGCGTTCGAGGCGGTGCAGTGCCTGCGGAACGAGGAGAACCAGCGCAACAACGCCGTCAACGGCGGTGTGCCGCCGACGTTGGCGAGCCTGTACGACGATCCGGCCTTCCAGGAGGCGTACCCCGCGTGGCGTGAGGTGCGGGAGAGCCTCGACACCGCGTCCGTCCGCCCGGTGTCACCGGCGTACCAGAGCATTTCGACCCTGATCACCGCCACGTTGAATCCGGTCGGTGACATCGACCCGCCGCGGACCGTCGACGAACTCGCCGAACAGGTCCGCAAGGCGGTCAACTCGGAAGGGCTGATCCCGTGACGACCGAAACCGTGCAGGCGGACCGGGCCGAGGAACCGAAAGTCGCGTCCAAGGGCCAGCTCTCGGAGGGGAAGCGGGCCGAACGCCGGCTGGGGCTGTGGTTGGTGGCCCCCGCCGCGATCCTGATGATCGCGGTGACGGCCTATCCCGTCGTGTACGCGGTGTGGTTGAGCCTGCAGCGCTACGACCTCCGGTTCCCCGACGAACGCAAGTTCGTCGGCCTCGCCAACTACGTGTCGGTGCTGACGGACGGGTACTGGTGGCAGGCGTTCTGGGTGACGGTGGGCATCACCGTCGTGTCGGTGGTGATCGAGTTCGTCCTGGGCCTGATCCTGGCGCTCGTGATGCACCGGACGCTGGTGGGCAAGGGGCTCGTCCGGACGGTGGTGCTGATTCCGTACGGCATCGTCACCGTCGCCGCGGCGTACAGCTGGTACTACGCGTGGACGCCGGGAACCGGGTATCTCGCGAACCTGCTGCCCGACGGCAGCGCACCGCTGACGCAGCAGATTCCGTCGCTCGCGATCATCGTGCTCGCGGAGGTGTGGAAGACGACGCCGTTCATGGCGCTGCTGCTGCTCGCCGGGCTGGCCCTCGTTCCCGACGACCTCCTCAAGGCCGCGCAGGTCGACGGCGCCGGGGCGTGGACGCGGCTGGTGCGGATCATCCTGCCGCTGATGAAGCCCGCGATCCTGGTGGCGCTGCTGTTCCGCACGCTCGACGCGTTCCGGATCTTCGACAACATCTACGTTCTGACCAAGGGTGCCAACGACACCGGGTCGCTGTCGATCCTCGGCTACGACAATCTGTTCAAGGCATTCAACCTCGGTATCGGCTCGGCGATCAGCGTCCTCATCTTCCTGTGCGTCGCGCTGCTCGCATTCGTGTTCATCAAGCTCTTCGGCGCGTCGGCTCCCGGGTCCGACACGGAAGGAAACCGATAACCATGGCCGTCGTCGACACCCCTCGCCGCAAGATCAGCTGGTCCGTGGTCAACCTGCTGGTCCTGCTGTACGCGCTGGTCCCGGTGCTGTGGATCGCCAGCCTGTCGTTCAAACCCGCGGGAACGATCAAGGACGGCAAGTTCATTCCGCAGAAGTGGACCCTCGACAACTACCGCGGCATCTTCCAGACCAACGCGTTCACCAGCGCGCTGATCAACTCCATCGGCATCGGTCTCATCTCGACGGTGATCGCCGTCGTCATCGGCACCATGGCCGCCTACGCCATTGCCCGCCTCGACTTCCCGGGCAAGAAACTGCTGGTCGGGGTGGCGCTGTTGATCGCGATGTTTCCGCAGATCTCCCTCGTGAGCCCGCTGTTCGACATCGAGCGCAGGCTCGGGCTGTTCGACACGTGGGCGGGCCTGATCCTGCCGTACATCACGTTCGCGCTCCCGCTGGCCATCTACACGCTGTCGGCCTTCTTCAAGGAGATCCCGTGGGAGTTGGAGAAGGCGGCCAAGATGGACGGCGCCACCCCGGCGCAGGCGTTCCGGAAGGTGGTCGCGCCGCTCGCGGCGCCGGGCATCGTCACCGCCGCGATCCTCGTCTTCATCTTCTGCTGGAACGATCTGCTGTTCGCGATCTCGCTGACCTCGACGGAGCGTTCCATCACCGCGCCGGCCGCGATCGCGAACTTCACCGGCGCCTCCCAGTTCGAGGAGCCGACCGGCTCGATCGCCGCAGCCGCGATGGTGATCACGATCCCGATCATCATCTTCGTGCTGTTCTTCCAACGACGCATCGTGGCCGGCCTGACCGCCGGCGCAGTGAAGGGATGATCTTGTGGCCGAAATCGTGCTCGACAAGGTGACGAAGTTGTACCCGGACGGCGCCAAGGCGGTGAGCGACGTCGACATCACGATCGCCGACGGCGAATTCATCATCCTGGTCGGACCGTCCGGTTGCGGAAAGTCGACCACTCTCAACATGATCGCCGGGCTGGAGGACATCTCGTCCGGTGAGCTGCGGATCGCGGGGGAGCGGGTCAACGAGAAGGCGCCGAAGGACCGCGACATCGCCATGGTGTTCCAGTCGT
>JBCEBZ010000237.1:0-4625 GCA_039206675.1 Rhodococcus sp. (in: high G+C Gram-positive bacteria)
TCAGCGGACGACGACGCCGTCCTGATCGCTGTAGACGGTCTCGCCCGGGTTGAACGTCACGCCGCCGATTTCGATCGGGACGTTCTTCTCGCCCGAGCCGGTCTGGGTGCTCTTGCGGGGGTTGGTGCCGAGTGCCTTGACGCCGATGTCGAGGGTCTTCAGGATCGCCGAGTCGCGGACGGCGCCGTTGACGATCACGCCGGCCCAGCCGTTGTCGACGCCGCGTCCGGCGATGATGTCGCCGACGAGTGCGGTGTGGATGCTGGCGTCGCCGTCGACGACGAGGACGCCGCCGTTGCCGGGCTCGCCGAGGGTCTGCTTGACCAGCAGGTTGTCCTGGAAGCACTTGATGGTGGTGATGGGGCCGGAGAACACTTCACGGCCGCCGTACTGGGTGAACTGCGTGTCGCAGCTCCGGATGTCGGGTCCGATCTCGTCTGCCAGGTCGGCGGTTGCCACGGGTTCAGTCATACGCGCCAGGATAGAGGGCGGGCGCTGGGAGAATGCGACCCATGACCATTGCAGTGACCGGAGCGACGGGGTCCATCGGCGGCAAGGTGCTCGAGCGTCTCGGCGGCGGCGCCGGTGTGCGGCTGATCGGGCGCAATGCGGAGCGGCTCGAGCCGCTGGCCGAGCATTTCGACTCCGGGTTCGCCGTGGCCACGTACGCCGACGGTCCGGCGATGACGGCCGCGCTGGACGGCGTCCGGCTGCTGTTCCTCGTCTCGGGTCACGAGAGCGCCACCCGACGCGACGAGCACCGCACCGCCGTGGACGCGGCCCGCGCCGCGGGGGTGGAACGGATCGTCTACCTGTCGTTTCTCGGCGCGGCGCCGGAGTGCACGTTCACGTTCGGACGCGACCACTACTTCACGGAGCAGCACATCCGGGAGAGCGGGCTGAAGTACACGTTTCTGCAGGACAGCTGGTACCAGTCGATGATCCCGCTGATGGCCGACGAGCACGGCGTCATCCGGGGACCGGCCGGCGACGGCCGGGTGAGCGCGGTGGCGCCCGACGACGTCGCCGATGCCGTGACGGCGGTCCTGACCACGGGGAACGGCGACCACGACGGTGTCACCTACCGGCTGACCGGCCCGGAGGCGTTCACTCTCACGGAGGCGGCGGACACGATCACGCGGGTGACCGGACGTTCGGTGCGTTTCGAGAACGAGACCCTGGACGAGGCGTACGCCTCCCGGGCCCACTACGGGGCGCCGGAATTCGAGGTCGCAGGGTGGGTGACCTCGTACGCAGCGATCGCGGCCGGCGAGTTGGCGGTAGTGACGGGCGACGTCGAGGCGCTCACCGGGCGCCCGCCGCAGACCTTCGCCGACTACCTTTCCAGCTACACTTGACCCGTCCTGGCATAGCGAGCGGTAGATAGGTCTTTGATGGTCAGCTCATCCAAGGGTGCGACGCCGCCCATCGAGGTCGGCAACCCCGCAGACTGGCGCCGCCTCGAACCCACGAAGTTGACGCCGATCCTCAGCGCCTCCCTCGACGCGTTCTACGAACACGGCTTCCACGGCACCTCGGTGCGCGACATCGCCCGCCGAGTCGGTGTCACGGTACCCGCTCTCTACTACCACCACGAGAACAAGGAGGCCGTTCTCCTCGCGCTTCTCGAACTCTCCACCAGCGACGTCCTCGAGCGGGCTCACGCCGCGAGCGCCGACGGCGGCGACGATCCGGTGCAGCGACTCGCCAACGTGATCGAGGCGATCGTGCTGCGGATGACCATGCGGTCCCGCCTGGCGGCGCTCGAGAGCGAGGTGCGGTACCTGAGCCCGGAGAACCGGCAGCGTTACCGCACCGTCCGCAAGGGTGTGGAGGAACTGGTCCTCGAGATCGTCAAGGAAGGCAAGAAGCGGGAGCTGTTCGACGTGGCGGATGCCGCGGAGACCACGCGGGCGCTTCTCGGTATGTGCCAGTCGATTCCGCGCTGGTATCACGCCGAGGGCAAGCTGACCCCGGACGCCGTGGCCCGCAAGTACGTCGAGATCGCCATGAAGACGGTCGGCTCCACCGAGCTTCCCGTCAAGCCGAAGAAGAGGCGCACCGCCGACGTCTGACCGGCGATGCGCCCCGGGCTCGTCAGCTCCCCAGTCCCAGCCCGGATCCGACGACGTCGAATTCCGTGGTCGCCTCGGTGGGCTCGCCGTTCGGCGGGGCGAACGTGAACACGGCGGTGTAGCGGCCGGCCTCGTGGGTTCGGATCGCGGCCGTCCCGGCGCCCAGGGTGAGGGGGATCGTCCGCGCGGTCACGTCGCCGGAGGGGTCGGTGAGTTCCAGCTCGACCGGGGTGGATCCGTCCGTGCCGGTCGGGGTGGGGGTGACCAGCGTCCCGAGCGTCACCAGATTGTTGGCGCGGACGGTGCCGATCGGCGGAATGACGGTGATCTGGTAGGTGGTGGCGGCGGTTGCCGTGGGGGCCAGAGCGAGTGCGGCCGCTCCTGCCAGTGCGGCGATGGTCAGGGTCCCTCGTGAGAAGTGCACAAAATCCCTTCCTGTCGACGGTCGCTACGCGCAGCCACGTTACGGCAGAACCGGGTGATACCCGCCCCCATTCGCCGTGTGTCCGAGAATAGTTCGAACACACGGCTTTACGTCGATCAGGCGTCCAAAGCGGTTCGGGATGCGGTGTTTTCCGGCGCGACCGTACCGTTGGTGTGCTGCACGGGGCAGGTTCGGGGGAAGGTGCCCAGTTTCTCCACTTCGTACCCGTCCGGGTAGCTGCGAATGTTGGGCAGGTCGCGGGCGAACTTGGGCACCGTGCGTACGGGATAGAACCGGACGAGGCGGGCGCGGGCCTTCAACGCGCCCCGCGACAGTGTCCGCGCGAGGCGGGACGGCCGGCGGTAGGCGAACGCGGTGAGGAGCGGATCGTCCATGAGCGCCCAGGAGAACCGTTTGATCAGGGCGGCAGGAGCGAGATTGTTCGGTGGGAACGTGCAGAGGAGGTCGAGTGTGGAGTCGGCGACGGCGCGGCCGCCCAGGTCGAAGAGGAAGTTTTCCCGCTCGTAGTCGTCGAGGAACGTCTCGAACGCCTCGAAGGTCTCGGGAATCTCCTTGATGCCCATGTACTTGCCGAGCGCACGGTAGTAGTTGGTGGTGCCGACGATCTCGTTGCGGGTGAGCTTCCGCCAGCCGAAGTCTTCGATCCAGCGCGCCGGGATCACCACGAACGTCGACAATACGTACCGCATGTCGTCGTTGGAGATGTCGTAGGAACCGTGCATCTGGTTCATCCGGCGGATGCCGGCGCGGCCGGGGTCGCTGGTGAGGCCGTTTTCGAGGACCGCGTCGAGGATCAGGCCGGTGTCGTCGTAGCGCTTCTGCACGCGTTCGGTGAATTCCCCGGTCTCGAACAGCAGCCTGCCGATGCTGGGCACCGCGTACGTCCGGAACAGCGCGAAGCTGAGGGCCTGGTTGATGTCCCACGGAAACTCCTGCGTTGCGAGAATCCGGGCGATCTCTTCGTACTGCGTCTCGGGGTCGAGGCGGTCGGTCCGGCGACGTAGGTCGAAGCGTTTCATGGGTTTCACTTCCTGCAGTGGCTGTGACAGATGGCCAGGCAATTTAGCGATCGTTCAGATGGCTCGACTGTATCCCCTGTCACAGTGCGACGCCAGAGTGGCATTATGCAAACACATGGCACGAAATTCCCCGCAGACCGACCGCATCGTGATGCTGACGGAACTCCTCGCCGACGAGCCGGAGACGCCCCGGAGTCTCGCGGACATCGCCCGGCACCTCGGCGTCGCGAAGGCCACCTGCTATCCGATGGTCGTCGCGCTGACCGAGGCCGGCTGGCTCATCCGGCACCCCACCCGCAAGACGTACCGTCTCGGTCCCGCGCTGATCCCGGTGGGGCGTGCCGCCGAGACGGCCACGGACGTCGTCGACCTCGCGCGGTCGGTGATGCACGAACTGGCCGACGCGTCCGACATGGCGTCCATCGCGTTCGTGCAATCGGGAAGCGACGTGGTGGTGGCGGAGGTGGTGCAACCGGTCGGCGGGCGCCGGGGAACCCTCGGGTTGCGTCTCGGCGACAAGGTGCTGCTGGCGCCGCCGATCGGTTCGGGGATCGCGGCCTGGTACCCGCAGGAGCAGCGCGAGGAGTGGTACGCCCGCGGCGCGGAGGATCTGGGGGTGGGGGCGGACGACTTGCGGGCGGCGTACGAGCCGGCTCTCGCGCTCGTCCGGGAACGCGGATACGCGATGGAATCGATGCAGCAGCAGGAGCATTCGCTGGCCGGTGCCGTGTCGGAACTGCGCGGTCGCGGAGTGGGAGGGCACCGCTCGACCGTCGCGCTGCGCGAGGCGCGCAAACTGCTGTCGGCGGATGCGGTGGTGGGTGACATCGACCCGGACGGTAGCTACCAGCCGCTGTCGATCAACGCGGCGGCCTTCGACCGCGACGGCGAACCGGCGGTCGTGCTGTGCGTCGCCGATGCGTCCCGGCCGATGTCGGGGGTGCGCACGGCGGAAATCGGTGAATTGGTCCGCGACGCCGCGGCCCGGGTGACGGCCGCCATGCACGGCCGCCCCCCTGTGAGTACTTGTTAACCGCGGGCGGTTAACAAGTACTCACAGCCTATTTGAGTTCGGCGAGGACGGTG
>JBCEBZ010000238.1:0-56548 GCA_039206675.1 Rhodococcus sp. (in: high G+C Gram-positive bacteria)
CGATCTACCAGAAGATGATCGTCAAGGGCCGCGACTTCGACGACATCCACGACCTGGTCGGGGTGCGGATCCTGTGCGACGAGGTCCGCGACTGTTACGCGGCCGTCGGTGTCGTCCACTCGCTGTGGCAGCCGATGGCGGGCCGATTCAAGGACTACATCGCGCAGCCGCGCTACGGCGTCTACCAGTCGCTGCACACCACCGTCGTCGGACCGGAGGGCAAACCCCTCGAGGTGCAGATCCGCACCCACGACATGCACCGGACCGCGGAGTTCGGCATCGCCGCGCACTGGCGGTACAAGGAGACCAAGGGCAGGCATTCCGGTGACGTCGCCGAGGTCGACGACATGGCGTGGATGCGTCAGCTCCTCGACTGGCAGCGTGAGGCCGCCGACCCGGGGGAGTTCCTCGAATCCCTTCGCTACGACCTCGCCGTCAAGGAGATCTTCGTCTTCACCCCCAAGGGCGACGTGGTGACGCTGCCCGCCGGGTCGACGCCCGTCGACTTCGCGTACGCCGTGCACACGGAGGTCGGGCACCGCTGTATCGGTGCCCGGGTCAACGGCAGGCTGGTGGCGCTCGAGCGCAAGCTCGAGAACGGTGAGGTGGTGGAGGTCTTCACCTCCAAGGCCGTCAATGCCGGCCCGAGCCGCGACTGGCAGATGTTCGCAGTCTCGCCGCGCGCCAAGACGAAGATCCGGCAGTGGTTCGCCAAGGAACGCCGCGAAGAGGCGCTCGAGGCGGGCAAGGACGCCATCGCGAAGGAGGTGCGACGGGTCGGCCTGCCGTTGCAGCGCCTGATGAACGCCGAGTCGATGGCGTCCATCGCGCACGAGCTGCACTACACCGACGTGTCGATGCTGTACACGGCGGTCGGCGAGAGTCACGTGTCGGCGCAGCACGTCGTCCAGCGTCTGGTGGCACATCTGGGCGGGGTCGGCGACGTCGAGGAGGAGCTGGCCGAGCGGTCCACCCCGTCGACCATGCCGATGCGCCCGCGGAGCACCGGCGACGCGGGTGTGCTGGTTCCCGGCGCGGAGGGCACGGTCGCCAAGCTCGCCAAGTGCTGCACCCCGGTTCCCGGCGACGAGATCATGGGCTTCGTCACCCGGGGCGGCGCGGTCAGCGTCCACCGCACCGACTGCACCAACGCCGGCTCCCTGCAGGAGCAGTCCGAGCGGATCATCGAGGTCAAGTGGGCGCCGTCCCCGTCGTCGGTGTTCCTGGTGGCCATCCAGATCGAGGCGCTCGATCGGCACCGGCTGTTGTCGGACGTGACGAAGGCGCTCGCGGACGAGAAGGTCAACATCCTGTCGGCGTCGGTGACGACGTCCGGCGACCGGGTGGCGATCAGCAAGTTCACGTTCGAGATGGGCGACCCGAAGCACCTCGGGCACGTGCTGAACGTGGTCCGCAACGTCGAGGGCGTGTACGACGTGTACCGGGTGACGTCCGCCGCCTAGCGGTCGTCCCCGGCGACGAACGGGACGCTCGTTCGATCTGATCGAACGAGCGTCCCGTTCGTGTGCGGTGGTGCGGGTCAGCCGACCTTCGCGGTCTCGATCTGCACCGGCGTGTTGGGCTTGCCGCCGCCCGCGGACATGGATCCGTCGTCGCCGTCCGCCGCGATCTTCTCGACGGTCGCGAGGCCCTCCTCGGAGATCGAACCGAAGACGGTGTAGTTGGGCGGGAGCACCGAGTCGGCGTAGACGAGGAAGAACTGGCTGCCGTTGCTGCCGGGCTGCCCGCTGTTGGCCATCGCGACGGTGCCGCGGGGGTAGACCACCGGATTCGCGAGTGCCGGATCGTTCGGTGCGAACGCGGTCTCCGGGTACTCGGTGTCGAATCCGTAGCCCGGTCCGCCGGTGCCCGCCCCGCTCGGGTCGCCGCACTGCAGCACCTGCAGACCCACTTCGGTGGTCAGCCGGTGGCAGGGGGTGTCGTCGAAGTACCCCTGCTGGGCCAGGCTCGTGAAGCTGTTGACCGTGCACGGGGCCTCGGCACGGTCCAGGACCAGGCCGATCGGTCCGGCGCTGGTCTGGAGATCCACCGGGACCGTGCCGACGGTGGACACACCGGAGGTGGGCGGCGGGGTGACGTCCTTGACGGCGGGCCGACCCTCCGGGTACGTGCAGTCCACGGTGGCCCCGGCGGGCGGCGGGACCGCGGGGAGCGTGCCGAACTTGGACAGGTCGAGCGACTGCTCCGCCGCGCTCGTGGCGGCCGCCTTCGACGAGGTGCTGGTCGACGAGCCGCCGGAGTCGGACGAATCCGAACAGCCGGCGAGGAGGACCGCGAGGCTCACGCCTGCGACGAGAATCGAGGTGCGTTTCATCGGTCCATCCTCACACGAGACGTCAGTCCATCCGGACGGACGTGATGTCGATGGGCAGGTTCGGCTTGCCGCCGCCGGCCTGCATCGATCCGTCGTCACCGGCCGCCGCCACCTTCTCGATGGTCGCGAGACCGGTCTCGTCGACCTTCCCGAACGCGGTGTACTGCGGCGGCAGCTGCGAATCGGCGTAGACGAGGAAGAACTGGCTGCCGTTGCTGTCGGGTTGCCCGCTGTTGGCCATCGCGATGGTGCCGCGCGGGTACGTCACCGGAACCTGCAGCGACGGATCCGACGCCTCGTACTGGTCGGTGGGGAACTCGTTGGCGAACCCGTAGCCCGGGCCGCCGGTGCCCGTGCCGGTGGGGTCGCCGCACTGCAGCACCTTCAGCCCCTCGGACGTGACGAGCCGGTGGCACGGGGTGTTGTCGAAGTAGTTCTGGCTCGCCAGGCTCAGGAAATTGTTGACCGTGCACGGGGAGTCGGCGTTGTCCAGGATCAGACCGATGTTGCCCTGCGTCGTCTGCATGCTGACGCTGACTTCCTGGAGCGTGGTGTCGATGTCGTCGGTGCGCGGCGGGTTCACCTGCTTCGCCGGCGGCTGACTGTCGGGGGTGTACGTGCAGGACACCTTCTCGGGCAGCGGTTCGGACCGGCCTGCGGGCATCACACCGGGCGACTGCGGTGACGCCGTCACCGACTCCGCCGCCGATGCCTCCGTCGCCTCGTCGTCGCCGCGGGTGAGGGAGAAGACGACGGCGCCGGCGGCCACCACGAGTACGACACCGAGCACCGAACCGGCGATGGTCAGCTGCTTACGCTTGCGTGCTCTGTCGGCGCGGCGTTCGAGCTGACGCTCGAGCTTTCGTTTCGCTGCTTCCCGGCGCTGCTCGTTGCTCGGCACTGCGGTGGTCCTCCCGTGTCGGTCTGGCTGGAAGTCGGTCGATAGGGCAGGTGGCCGGTGCGAACTGCCCCCGGCACACGACCTCCAGAGTCTGCCATCCGAACCTGAGAACATCCTGGCGGGGCGGCGGCTTAGGCTGTAGCGACTGCAATGACCACTCGAACAGGAGCGTCGCGCGTGCTCGTCACAGGATTCCCGGCCGGGATGTTTCAGACCAACTGCTACATCCTCGCGCAGGACGATGCCCCGGAGTGCGTCGTCGTCGACCCAGGACAGGACGCCGCCGAACCGCTGTTCGAGTTCCTGGACCAGTCGAATCTCACCCCGACGGCGGTGCTGCTGACCCACGGTCACCTCGACCACGTGTGGAACGCCTACGACGTCTGCGCGAAGTTCGGGATCCCCGCGTACATCCACCCCGAGGACCGGTACATGTTGTCGGACCCCGGCCGCGGCATCGGCCCGACGATGAAGCCGTTCATCGAGGGCATGACGTTCGTCGAGCCCGGCGAGGTGATCGAACTGGCCGACGGCGACGTGATCGAGCAGGCCGGGATGTCGTTCGCCGTCGACCACACCCCCGGGCACACGCAGGGGTCCGTGGTGTTCCGGACCCGGGTCGTCACCGAGAACGGCCCCGTCGAGATCGCACTCACCGGCGACACCCTGTTCCAGGGATCGATCGGCCGCAGCGACCTGCCCGGCGGCAACCACGAACAGTTGCTGCAGTCCATCGCCGACAAGCTGCTGATCCTCGCCGACGACACGGCGGTCCTGCCGGGGCACGGCGGGTCGAGCACCGTCGGCGCCGAACGCGGGTCCAACCCGTTTCTCGTTGGACTCCCGGGATCGAAATAAGGAAAAGTAACGACAGTGAGCAAAGCCAGCACCTTCTCCGCCCCCAAGGGCGTCCCCGATTACGTTCCGCCGCAGTCGTCCGAGTTCGTCGCGGTCCGTGACGGACTCACGCGCGCCGCGCGTCTGGCCGGGTACGGCCACATCGAACTTCCCATCTTCGAGGACACCGGACTGTTCGCCCGCGGTGTCGGCGAGTCCACCGACGTCGTCAGCAAGGAGATGTACACGTTCGCCGACCGCGGTGACCGTTCGGTGACCCTGCGGCCCGAGGGCACCGCGGGCGTCATGCGGGCCGTGATCGAGCACGGCCTGGACCGCGGCCAGTTGCCGGTCAAGCTGAGCTACGCCGGCCCGTTCTTCCGGTACGAGCGACCGCAGGCCGGCCGGTACCGCCAGCTGCAGCAGGTCGGGGTGGAGGCCATCGGCGTCGACGACCCGGCACTCGACGCCGAGGTCATCGCCGTCGCCGACGCCGGTTTCCGCGGCCTCGGTCTCGAGGGTTTCCGGTTGGAGATCACCTCCCTCGGCGACGACACGTGCCGTCCGCAGTACCGGGAACGGTTGCAGGAGTTCCTGTTCGCCCTTCCCCTCGACGAGGAGACCCGCCGGCGGGCGGAGATCAACCCGCTGCGGGTGCTCGACGACAAGCGCAAGGAGGTGCGCGAGATGACGGCGGACGCCCCGCTCATGCTCGATCACCTCTCGGACACGGCGAAGGCGCACTTCGACGAGGTGCTCGCACACCTCGACGCGCTGGGCGTGCCGTACGTGGTCAACCCGCGGATGGTGCGCGGCCTCGACTACTACACGAAGACGACGTTCGAGTTCGTCCACGACGGTCTCGGCGCGCAGTCGGGCATCGGCGGCGGCGGACGTTACGACGGTCTGATGGCGCAGCTCGGTGGTCAGCCGTTGTCCGGCATCGGTTTCGGGCTCGGCGTCGACCGCACCGTCCTGGCGCTCGCCGCCGAGGGCAAGACCGCGGGTTCGACGGCCCGCTGCGAGGTCTTCGGCGTCCCGCTGGGCGAGGAGGCCAAGGCGAAGCTGGTGGTGATCGCACAGCAGTTGCGCGCCCAGGGAATTCGAGTCGACCTCGCGTACGGCAACCGCGGCGTGAAGGGTGCGATGAAGGCCGCCGACCGGTCCGGCGCCGCACTGGCGCTGGTGCTCGGCGACCGCGACATCGCCGAGGGCACGGTGGGAATCAAGAATCTCGCCACCGGCGACCAGGAATCGGTGTCGTCGGCGGATGTTCTCGCACGCGTCGGAGCCATCCTTGGCGCCTGACGACACCGCGTCGGTGTCGCTCGATCTCGTTCCGATCGAGTTGATCGCGCCGCGGCTCAAGAAGGTCGCGGCGCTCGCCGTGCTGATCGGTGTCGTGGTCGGCGTCGTCGTGGGGTTCTTCGGCCCCGTGTGGGTCGGCGTGACGGTCGGGGCCGTGATCGCGGTCCCGACCGCCGCGTCCGCGCTCCTGACGTTGCGGCGTCGCATCACGCTGCAGGCCGGGCGAATCCGGTCGACGGGGGGACTGCGGAGCCGGCACGTCGACGTCACCCGCGCGGTCGCCGCGGAACTGGTGGTCCGTTCGGCCCGGGTCAGCGAGGTGAGCGTCCGGATCACGGATCCCGACGGGAGCCTCGCCATTCCGCTCGCCCTCTACACAACCGACGGCGGTCGTGAACTCGAGATCCTCGGGCTCCGCAGGCTCGCCGACGCCCTGACGACGAGCGAACTGGTACCGGCCGCCGCGATCGCGTCGGTCCTCATCGAGCAACTCCGCGCGGAAGCGCGGGGCGCGTCCCTACCCGAACGCCCGCTGTTCCGGGCCGTGGAACTGGTGCGTTCGGAAGGCCGCGTGCCCACCACCACGCTCACCGATCACGAGGTGGCGGCACTCCTCGACTGAGCGGTCAGCCCCGATCGCCGAACGACGCGTCGTCGAGATCCTCGCCGCCGATCACGGCGGGCGCGACCATCGGCAGGTCGCCGGCGAACGCGTTGTTCTCACCGGCGTTGACGAGGTAGCTCGGTGTGGACCGGCCGCTGAGCGGCTCGTCGCCACCGCGTCCGGCGCCCGCCATGCCGGCGCCGCCCATCGCTCCGCCCGGTGCGAGCGGGGACGCGGCGGCCGACGTGGTTCCGGGTGCCGGAGCGACCCCCGGCGTGGTCGGGGGCACAGTCGCCGGCGGCACGACCGCCCCGGTCACTGGTCCGCGGGGTACCGAACCGCTACTTGCGGAGGCGTTTCCGCCCGCGCCGCCGTACATGGCGATGCCCGCGCCGCCGGCCGTGCCCATCGCCCCGGGAACTCCGCCCGCGGCCCCGTGCGCCGGGGGGACCGCGGATTTCGCCGCGAGGGTGTCGGCGGGCAGGTCCGCCGAGGAGGCCCCCGCCGCCTGGGTACTCGCCGACACCAGATCACCGACACCGTCGGTGACGGTGGAGATCATCGGCTTGCCCACGCCCTCGATCACGGTGGACGCGACGGCGAACGGCGACGTCGGTGCGGCTCCCGCCACGGCTCCGGGTGCCGGGGGCGGCGGAACCGGGACCGGCGCGGCGAGACCGTTCATCGTGAGGGTCTGTTCGTTCAGTTCGGTGCGGGTCTGCGTCACCACCCCGATGGCCGCCTTGATGTGCTCGGCCGCGGACGCGAGAAGCATCGCCTGCCCCGGCGGAGTCAACACCATCGGCGCGGCGGCGACCGCGGTGGCCGCGAACGACTCCGAGATCGTCATCAGGTTCGCGTTACCGCGCGCCACGGACGCGGCGGCGGTCTGGGTCGTGGTCGAGATCTCCGTGCCACGTTCACTCAGCGCGGTGCCGCTCGCCTGGGCCTGCACGCCCTGGGACTGCGCCGCCTGCGCAGCCTGGCTCTGCCAGATCTGGTCGAGGACCTTCAGACCCGACAGGCTCATCGACATGGCCTGGTCGATCAGGCCTGAGGACATGTCGAGGAGGGACGTCGGGTCGAACGACCCGAACGTGCCGGTGCCGAAGCTCCCGGCGAGATCGGTGAGCGGCTTGAACAATTCGTCCACACCCGGCAGTGCGGGCAGGGCGTGGCCCTGCAGCAGCGCCTCGATCGGGTTGGGTGGCAGGGGCGGCAACGACGGCAGGGCCGGCAGGGGTGGCAGCGTCGGCAACGGAGGCAGCTCACCGAGCGGCGCATCCAGCAACGGGCCGAGCGGGGAATTCTGCAGGGCCTCGAGCGGGGTGCTCGGCAGTGGTGTGGCGAGGGCGTCGCCGACGGGTGAGCCCTGGATCAGGTCGAGAATCGATCCGGGCTCGGCAGGATGACCGGCGGATTCGGGGGAGGTCATGCGAGGCCTCCGAGTCCGTCGCCGACAGTGCCGAGGGCGGCTCCGATTCCTTCGCCGACAGTGCCGAGCGCAGCGCCGTTGGCACCGTCGACGGAGTCGTAGGACTGGGCCGTGGCGTCGGCCGCGATCGCGGTCTGCGCGTAGTGCGTTGCGAGTTCGGCGACCGATGTGGCGTGATTTGCCTGCGCGGCAGCGAAGGACGCGAGAAAGTCGGCTCCGATCGGGCCGAACACGGGCGCGAGCGCCGCGAGGTTCGTCCCGACATCCAGTGCGGCGGCGCTGCTGATCTGTTCGGCGGCCTGCGCCGCGGTGGCGCCGTATTTCCTGATGCCGTCCGTGACGACGAAGATTTCGCTCAAGATAACCCCCCAGTGATAAGCGTTCGCCAGACTTTATCGCACGGGAACGACAGGCACGGCTAGAGATGACGGGGTGTTCGGCCCTCGGTCTCGGCGAGCAGCGCCCGCGTCTTCGCCCGGATCTCGTCCAGCGGCGCCGTCCATCCGAGGGCCCGCAGGCAGGCGTCGGCGAGGAGGCCGGCGGCGCCCTCGTTCTCGGGTCCGGGGAGTAGTCCGCGTTCGATGTCGGCGCGGGTTGCGATGGCGCTCTCGACGATTCGGAACGGCAGGTCGGCCAGGGCGGGGGAGGTGTCGCCGGACACGGCGGAAATTTCGGTGAGGGCCCGGTCCGCCAGCAGTCGGTAATGGCCGCGCAGGAGAGTGCGCTGGGTGCGGAACTGCTCGAATCGATCGGCCAGCAGTTCCGGGAGAAGGTACAGCGCACCGAGATTCCACCTGGTGGTCGTGAGTTGCGTGACGTCGTAGGTGGCCAGCGCGTGCAGGCGCACCGTTGCGGGGGCGTCGGCGTCGCCGAGCCGCTCGGCGGCGGCCAGCGCGGGGGAGACCGTTTCCTCGAGCAGTGCCGCCAGGATCTCCTCCTTGTTGGGGAAGTGGTGGTAGAGCGACGCCTGCCGGATGCCGACCATATCGGCGATCTGCCGGGTCGACGTGGCGGCGAAACCCTTGGTGGTGAACAGCTCTCCGGCGGCGTCGAGGATCTCCTCGGGAGTGGTCCGCCCCGGTCTGCGCTGACTGGTCAGTCGGGGTCGTCCCGGCCCTGTGGTCACCGCTCCATGATGTCAGGTCGCGTCCCGGCCCGACCCCGTCCGCCCACCGTGAGGGTTTGGTCACGCGACCGAAACGTAGGCAACGATGCTGTTACGGCCGAGCGCGATCTGGATACGCGGGCGTCACCCATCGAGGCCTCTCCGCGAGAAAACTATCGATCGACAGATATTGCTCTCGCCGAAGGAGTACGCCTTGAGCACACCCACAAGGACTGCGCAGGTGCCGACCGCGCCGGCTCCCGCACCTCCCCGCCCGTCCGGCGTCGACGACACGGGTGACCTCGGCGAATTCGGCTACGAGCAGCAACTCCACCGTTCCCTGGGCAAGTTCGCGTCGTTCGCCGCCGGCTTCTCGTTCGTCTCCATCCTCACCACCATCTTCCAGCTCTTCGGGCTCGGATTCGGGTTCGCCGGGCCGGCCTTCTTCTGGACGTGGCCGGTGGTGTTCGCCGGCCAGTTCATGGTGGCGCTCAACTTCGCCGAACTGGCCGCCCGGTATCCCATCTCGGGGGCGATCTACCAGTGGTCCCGCCGGATGGGCGGTGAGGTGGTCGGCTGGTTCGCCGGATGGTTCATGATCCTCGCGCAGATGGTGACGGCCTCCGCCGCGGCCATCGCCCTGCAGGTCGTTCTCCCCAACGTGTGGAGCGGATTTCAGGTCATCGGGGAGGACGCCGCGTTGACGTCCGCGAGCGGCGCCGCCAACGCGGTGCTCCTCGGCTCCGTCCTGCTCGTGCTGACCACGTTCATCAACTGCATCGGCGTCAACTGGATGTCCCGGATCAACAACATCGGCGTGACCTGCGAGATCGTCGGGGTCATCGCGGTGATCGGCATGTTTCTCACCCACGCCCGGCGCGGCCCGGACGTCGTGTTCGACACCGGAACTGCAGGCGCGTCACCGGGGTACGGATGGGCGTGGATCGTGTCGGGGCTGATGGCGGCCTACGTGATGGTCGGGTTCGGTTCGGCGGGCGAACTCGCCGAGGAGACGAGGAACCCGCGCCGGGTCGCACCGCGCACCATCCGCCTCGCACTCTCGGTGTCGGCGCTCGGCGGCGGGCTGATGATCATCGGCGCGCTGATGGCCGCACCGAGCCTGACGGACGGCCGTCTCGCCGCCGAGGGCCTGCCGTACGTGCTCTCGTCGATCCTCAGCTCCCCGTGGGGAACCCTGCTCCTCGTCGACGTCGCGATCGCGGTGTTCGTGTGCACGCTGGCCATCCAGACGGCGGCGTCCCGGCTGGTGTTCTCGATGGCCCGCGACGGACGCCTGCCCGCCTCGCGGATTCTGTCGACGGTGAACACCCGCACCGGAACACCCATCGCGCCGTCCGTCCTGATCGGCCTGGTGTGCATCGGCATCCTCGCCGTCAACGTCGGGAACTCCGCGATCTTCGCGACCCTCTCGAGCGTCTGCATCATCCTGATCTACCTCGCCTACCTGATGGTCACGGTGCCGCTCCTGCTGCGCAGGCTGAAGGGCTGGCCGCACGGGGGACCGCAGGTCGACGCGGACGGCCGGATGCTGTTCTCGCTCGGGCGGTTCGGGCTTCCCGTGAACATCCTGGCGGTCGGCTACGGCGCGCTGATGGTCGTCAACCTGTCCTGGCCGCGCGCCGAGATCTTCGACCCCAGCGGCGACTACCCCCTTCTGCGGTGGGCCGCCCCGGTCACCATCGCTGCCGTGGTCGCGCTCGGGATCGCGTGCTTCCCCCGCGGCCGCGTCACCCCCAACCCCGTCACGATCGGAGCCTGACATGACCTCAGTGGATACCTCGACCACCAGTGCCGCGAAGGAACACGCGCGGGCCCAGTCGGGCGTGGTCACCGACTCGATGCCGGTGGTCCCGGCGTGGTCCTGGCCCACCCCGCCGTCCGGTGTCGATCCGGCGCTGCTCACGTGGGCGGAGACCGTCCCGGGCGGCCGGTACACCACGAAGGTGCTGGGCCGCGGCACCCGGCTGCGGCTGCGGGACCTCGACGGCCGGGCCTGCGCCCACGTGCTGCTGTTCCGGGCGGACGCGCCGTGGGAGCGGCTCAACGTCGCCGACACCGTGAAGGTGCCGTGGCAGGCGTACCTGGGTGCGGGACATCCGCTGCTCTCCGATCAGGGCCGCGTCCTCGCGACCGTCGTGTCGGACGGGTCCGAGCGGCACGACGCCCTCTGCGGCACCACGTCGCTCGCCGCGAACACCGCGAAATACGGTGACGGCAGCCTGCATTCGGCGTCTCCCGCCGGCCGTGAACTCTTCACCGTGGCGGCCGCGAAGCACGGGCTCGAGCGCCGCGACCTCCCGCCGTCGCTGTCGTTCTTCCACGGGGTGCGAGTGGGTGCGGACGGATCGCTGAGCAGCATCGGATCCGCCGGCGCGGACACCGCCGTCGAATTCGTGGTGCACCTCCCGGTGATCGTCCTGATCGCCAACACGGCGCACCCGCTCGATCCGTCGCCGACGTACGACACGACCGCGCTCGAAGTGCTCGCCTGGACCGGCGCCGACGTGGCCGCGCCCGTCGATGCCGACCCCGAGTACCGGCGCGCTTTCCTCAACACCGAAGACGTCTGGGCTGCCGCGCAGACCCAGGGACGGGAGCAGGCATGACCACGACCATCGAGACCGCACCGCTGGTACCGGGAACGGTGATCCTGGACGAGGAGGTCGGCGCCCGCGGCCCCTGGTCCACGGTCGTCGCGGCCGGCGACGTCCTGACGATCGTCGACCTGTGCGGCAACCAGGCCGTCGACACCCTGATCTACGCGGCCGACGACCACCGGCAACGCTACTCGGCCGCCGCGACGGTGTCGGCGCAGCGAAATCTGTTCCTGACCACGGGAAGTGTTCTCCGCACCGACGAGCACGACGCGCTGATGACGCTCGTCGCCGACGAGGTCGGCTCGCACGACACCGTGGGCGGCGCCTGCTCCCAGGAGTCGAACACCCTGCGGTACGGCCACCACACCAAGCATCAGCACGCCTGCGTCGAGAACTTCCTCGCGGAAGGGTCGCGGTGGGGGATCGGCAAGCGGGATCTGGTGTCGAACATCAACTTCTTCATGAACGTCCCCGTCGACGCCGACGGCACACTCGGCATCGTCGACGGCCTGTCCGCACCCGGCCGCAGGCTCGCGCTCCGGGCGGAGCGCGACGTTCTGGTACTGGTGTCCAATTGCCCGCAGATCAACAACCCCTGCAACGGTTTCGATCCGACACCGGTGCGGATGATCGTGACCCGGCCGGGGGCACCCGCATGAGCGCGAAGATCACCGTGCACCGGCCCGGAATGATCACCACGGTGCAGGACTACCCGGGGCGGACCGGGTACTGGCACGTCGGGGTGCCGCCGTCGGGTCCGATGGACGACCTGTCGTTCCGGCTCGGGAACGCCGCGCTCGGCAACGACGAGGGCGCCGCCGGAATCGAATGCGCCATGTCCGGCCCCGCGTTGCAGTTCGACGAGGACACGACGGTGTGTGTGACCGGCGCGCCCGCCCCGGTCACCGTCGACGGTGTGCCGCGCGCGCAGTGGCGTCCGGTGCGGGTGCCGGCAGGCGGGATCCTGGACGTCGGCGCGGTCGCCGGGCCCGGCCTGCGCATCTACGTGCTGATTCAGGGTGGCCTCGACGTCGACGATTTTCTCGGCAGCGCCTCGACGTTCACGCTCGGCAGGTTCGGCGGGCATCAGGGCCGCACGCTGCGCCAGGGCGACGTGCTCGCGGTCGGCGACCACACCGGCAACCGCGCGACCGCTGTTCCCGCCGAACATGTTCCGGCCCTGTGCAGTCGCTGGGAGATCGCGGTCACCGAGGGCCCGCACGGCGCACCCGAATTCTTCACCCGCGCCGACATCGACACGCTGTACCGGACCGACTACGAGGTGCATTTCAACTCGGACCGCACCGGGGTGCGGCTGATCGGGCCCAAACCCGACTGGGCCCGCACGGACGGCGGCGAGGCGGGACTGCACCCGTCCAACATCCACGACAACGCGTATTCGGTCGGCGCGCTGGACTTCACGGGCGACACTCCGATTCTCCTGGGGCCGGACGGTCCGAGCCTCGGCGGGTTCGTGTGCCCCGTCACGGTCGTCTCCGCGGAACGGTGGAAGCTCGGACAACTGGCCCCCGGCGACACGGTGCGCTTCGTGCCGATCAGGGCCGACCGGGCCGCGTCCACGCGCGCGCTGGGGCCTGCGCGGCGGGCGGCGTTCTCGACGGTCTTCTCCACCACCGGTGATCGGGACGACGGCGTGATCGCCCGGCGCGACGGCGAGACCGCCGTGACGTACCGGCGGTCCGGCGACGACAACGTCCTCGTCGAGTACGGCGACATGAGCCTCGACCTCGCGTTGCGGGCCCGCGCGCACGCGCTGCACCAGCGTCTCGAGGTCGAGAAGCCGTCCGGGCTCCTCGACCTGACCCCGGGCATTCGGTCGTTGCAGGTCCGGGTCGACCCCGATGTGCTGCCGATCCCGAAGCTGATGGGGCTGCTCGCCGAGGCGGAGGACGCGCTGCCCGCGGCGAACGAACTCGTGGTGCCGAGCCGGTCCGTCCGGATGCCGCTGTCGTGGGACGACCCCTCGACGCGGGAGGCGATACAGCGGTACATGCACGGTGTCCGCGCCGACGCGCCGTGGTGCCCGTGGAACATCGAGTTCATCCGCCGCATGAACGGCCTCGGCAGTGTCGACGACGTCTTCGACACCGTCTTCGGTGCCGAGTACATGGTGCTCGGACTCGGCGACGTCTACCTCGGCGCGCCCGTCGCGACGCCCCTCGACCCGCGGCATCGGCTGGTCACCACGAAATACAATCCCGCCCGCACGTGGACGCCGGAGAACGCGGTCGGCATCGGCGGGGCGTACCTGTGCATCTATGGCATGGAGGGTCCCGGCGGCTACCAGTTCGTCGGCCGCACCACCCAGGTGTGGAACCACCGGCATCCCGAGAAGTCGGGACCGTTCGAGGACGGCACCCCCTGGCTCCTGCGCTTCTTCGACCGGATCTCCTGGTACCCCGTGGAACCGGACGAACTGATGGACCTGCGATCGGACGTCGCGGCGGGCCGCGGCGGCGGAATCGAGATCACGGACGGCACGTTCTCGCTCGCCGAGCACCAGCGGTTCCTCGCGGCCAACGCCGAATCGATCGGCGACTTCCGGGCCGAACAGGCTGTCGCGTTCGCCGCCGAACGGCAACGATGGTCCGCGGCAGGAGAGTTCGCGACGGTGGGGTGATCCGTGTCAGGCGACGCGCTCGGCGAGGGCGGCGAGCTGCTCCGTGACGGTGCCCCAGCCGTCGTAGAAGCCCATTTCTTCGTGGGTGTTCCGGTCGGCGTTGTTCTTGTGCATCACATGGGCGACGTACTCCGTGCCCGCCGGATGGTCGGTCAAGGTGATGATCGCGGTCATGAACGGCTGTTCGGCGGGCCGCCAGCCACCGACCAGGGAGTTGGTGAACACGATGCGTTCGAGTTCGTCGACGGCGAGGAAGCAGCCACTGAGGTGGGGCACGAATTCACCGCCGTCCTCGCTGATCTGGGTGGTGAGCGCACCGCCCGGGCGTAGTTCCATGTCGACGACCCGGCACCGGGAGGGTGCGGGGACCCACCACTGTTCGAAGCTGGCGGGGTCGGTCCAGGCGCGCCACACGACCGCCCGGGGCGCCCGGATGATGCGCGAAATCGTGAGGTCGAGATCGGGTCTCGCAGTGTCGGTCATGGCGGTGTGTCCTTCGGGTGAGTGGTGACTGTGTGTTCGGTGACGAATTGTTCGAGCCTGTCGGTGCGGCTCTCCCAGAGTTCCTGTTGCTCCGCGAGCCACGATTCGACCGCCGTGAACGGCGCCTTCTCGATCGCGCACGTCCGTACCCGGCCTTCCTTGCGTGTCCGGATCCACCCGCTGTCCTCCAGGAAGTGGATGTGCTTCATGAATGAGGGCAGGGCCATGTCGAACGGTGTCGCCAGCTCGCTGACCGTCGCCGGGCCGCGGCTCAGGCGGCCCAGCACGGCCCGCCGGGTGGGGTCGGCGAGCGCTTGGAAGATGCCGTTGAGACGCTCCGGATACTGAGCCACAAGGCAAAGTATTCACCGAATCAATGGTTAGCGCAAGGGCTAACTGTTTGGGTGGTGTCAGGCGAGTTTGCCGTGGCCGGGGACGAGCGGCACGTCCAGGGCGTCGTAGAGCCCCGGTGCGGCCGTGCGCAGCCACGGAATCGCGTTGACCAGGCGCCCCACCGCGGTGGCGTTGCCGCCCGCCGCCCGATTGCCGCCCTCGTCGGTGGCCTCCACGTTGACCTCGATCCGCGGGCGGCCCTCGATGATCACCTTGTGGGCGCCGTCCCCGCCGTCCGGTGGCACGGGCCAGTCCGGGGCGCACGACGGGTGGATCCGCGTGACGTGCTCGATGACGATGCGGGGTTCGCCGCCCACGATGCCCTGCACCTCGAAACGCAGCGCCCCCTGGGTGCCCGCCTCGAAGTCGCCCATGAGGTCGGTGGTGATCGTCTCCTCGAGCGGCAAGCGCAGCAGCGTCTCCCGGATCTCGTCGAGTTCCACCCCGAGGGCGCGGGCGATGAGCCGGATCTGCCCACCCCACACCATCGTGGGCACTGTCGCCGCGACCATCGGCGGCTCGTAGTCCATCGGCTGCCCCATGCCGACGAGGTACCGCACCGAATCGTGTTGGTCGTACGTGGTGTAGTCGAAGATCTCCTGGCACCGGATCTGATCGATCGTGCCCGCCAGGCCCGTCATCAGGATCGGCAGGATGTCGTTGCCCCATCCCGGGTCGACGCCCGACACGAACAGCGCGCCGCCGCCCGACTTCGCCGCAGTGTCGATCGGATCGCGCAACTCCGCCGGCGCATTGCGGTGGTCGTACAGCGCGTAGATCGACGGAGTCACGACGACGGCCCCCACGGCGAGCGCGCGGATGACGTCGGCTGCCGCGTCGTCCGGGCGAATCTCACCCGACGCGGCGTAGACGACGGCGCCGGGGGAGTCCGCGAGCACGGCGCCGGCATCGTCGGTGGCCGCCACCCCGAGCGAGCGGCCGAGGCGCGCAAGGTCCCCGGCATCGCGTCCGACCTTCTCCGGGTTCGCCACGAGCACCGCCGACAGGTCGAGCCCGGGGTGGGCGTCGACGGCACGGATCGCGGCCCGCCCCACATTCCCGGTTCCCCACACCACGGTCCGGATCTTCCCCTGGTCGGCCATGAAATCGGACCCTACCCAGTTTGCGGGGCGGTGACAGCCCGAATCGCGCAACACCGGTCCCGTTCGACGACTGTTCGCGGCAGCGTTGCGGCCGCCTTCGGGTGGACAATGGGGAGATGCATCCGCACGGGAGGCCGCCCGGCTCGGACAAGGGTCTGAGCCGAGCCGAACTGCTGGCCGCGGTATCGCTGGCAATCGACCTCGGGCTGGGCCAGCCGATGGAACACATGCTCCGGTCTTCGCTGATCGCGACGCGGATCGCCGAGCGGATGGGGCTGGACCCGCAACAGCGGGCAACTGTGTACTACGCCAACCTGATCGGGTGGATCGGCTGCCATGCCGACTCCCACGAACTGTCGGCGCTCTTCGGCGACGACATCGCCTTCCGCGCCGACACGTACACGGTGGACATGACCGGTCTGCCGTTCCTGCGGCTGATGACCAGTCATGTGGGACGCGGACTGCCCGGGTGGAAGCGCGGTATCAGCGCCGCCGTCTTTCTGGTCGCGGCTCGCAGCCAGGTCGCCACCCTGATCCATTCGCATTGCAGTTCCGCCGGGGTTCTGTCCGATCGGATGGGCTTGGACGGACAGGTCGGACAGGCGCTGGCCTTCGCCTTCGAGCGCTGGGACGGTCGAGGGCTGCCCAACGGGTGTCGCGGAGAGGGTATCCCGGTCGAGATCCACATCGCTCATGTTGCAGATGTCGTCGAGGTGCACCTGCGGACGGGTGGGCTCGAGCACGCGAAGGACGTTCTCCGTTCTCGGCGCGGGAGTCAGTTCAGCCCGGCTGTGGCGGACGTGTTCGAGCGTGACGCGGCCGCAATCGTGGACGGGGTGTTCGACATGGACGTCTGGATTGCGGCGTTGACCATTGCACCGGATCGCGACCGGACCCTGGGAGCGGAGGAGAGCGACGAGTTGCTCAGGGCCATGGCCGATTTCGTCGATCTCAAATCCCCGTTCACACTGGGGCATTCGCGTGGCGTCGCGAGGCTGGCGGCCGGTGCGGCCCGACACCTCGGCATGTCACCACCGGACGTCACGCATCTGTACCGTGCCGGCCTCGTGCACAGCCTCGGCAAAATGGGAGTGTCCAACCAGATCTGGGAGAAGAAGGGGCCGCTGACGACGGCCGAATGGGAACGGGTACGAATGTATCCGGATCTGACCGGCCGGATACTGAGCCGGGTCAACGGCCTGGAGTCGGTGGTGTCCGTCGCGATGAAGCACCGGGAACGGCTCGACGGCTCCGGATTTCCCCGGGGGATCGCCGCCGCGGAATTGACTGCGAAGGACCGGCTGCTCGCCGCGGCGGAGGCGTACCAGGGTCTGCTCGAGCCGCGTCCGCACCGGCCCGCCCTCGACGCGCGCGGTGCGGCCGATCGGTTGCGGGAGGAGGCGCGGGCCGGACGCCTCGACGCCGAGTCGGTGGCCGCCGTGCTGGCGGCGGCCGGTCAGCGGCTGTCGCGGCGGACGCCCTGGCCGGCCGGTTTGACCGACCGGGAGGTCGAGATCCTGCGACTCGTCGCGCAGGGCCGATCCAACAAGGAGATCGCAGCCGAACTGTTCATCGCCGAGAAAACGGCACGCAACCACGTCGAACGCGTCTACACGAAGCTCGGTGTGAACAACCGCACGCAGGCTGGTCTCGCCGCGATCGACCGGGGATTGGTGGACTACCCGGTCGATGCGACAGTGGGGAAGTGACGTCTCCGGCGACGTCATCGCCGGGATGCGCCGGGCCGGGACCGCCGGTCCAGTACCCACACCGTGGCCAGCGTGAGGACCACCGTAAACGCGGCGAGCGCGAGGAGACTGCCGCCGGTACCACCCCGGAAGGTGTCGCCGTACGCGGACATGGCCGGCACCGTGGCGCGGTACCGGTCGAGATCCAGATCGCGACCCAGTGCTTCGAATGCGTGGCGGTTGGACAGTCCGAGGCTCATCAGGCGTCCCGGGACGGCCATCTCGTCGACGGGGACGATGGCGCCACCGAACAGAACCTGAGGGAAACAGAGCATCGGCAGGGCGAGCGCGGCCTGCGCGGCGTTGGAGACCGCGGCCGAGGCGAGCAAACCGAGGACGAGCGCGGACGTCGCTTCGACCACGATCGTCACGAACAGGAAGGCGTACACGTGCCATCCCAGGTCGGGGAGCCGACCGAGCGCCCGCAGGACACCGAGAAGCAGCGCGCTCACGCCGGCCAGCACCGGAAGCAGCGCTGCCACCTTGGACGCCACGTAGGCGCTCACGCTGAGCCCGGCCAGGCGCTCCTGCCGGAAGACGGCCATCTCCCCGACGATCTGGAGCAGGCCGTACGTGAGGCCGAAGAAGAAGCCCGCGAATGCGATCCAGAACACGATCTGGGCGGGACCGAGGTCGGCCGCGCTGCGCGGATCGAACGCGCCGCGCTGGAACAGCGTCGCCATCATCGCCGTGACCAGCACCGGTGAACCGAGCAAGACCGCCAGGGTCAGCCGGTTGCGAAGGAGAACATCGACATTGCGACGTGTGAGTAGCCACCATTGCCGCACCATGCCCGGGCGTGTGACGTCTGAACGAGTGGCCGGGCGGGGCGGTGGAGCCGAGCCGGGCCGGGCGTCCGCATTCCCACCGCTGTCCGCGAACCGGTCCGCCCAGATCCGGGGAGTGTGCTCGCGTGCCAGCCGGTTATACACCTCGGCGAGATCCTCCACACCGAAGTAGCGTCGAGCCTCGGTCGGGCTGCCGGTGAAGGCCAGGTGGCCGTCGCGAGCGAGGAACACCACCCGGTCACACCGGTCGATGCCGGCCGGCTCGTGTGTCGTGAGGACGACCGTGACCCCGCGCTGGGTGAGTCGGCGCAGCAGGCGCATCACGTCGGCCGCGGTCGACGGATCGAGCCCGGAAGTGGGTTCGTCGAGGAAGAAGAGGCGCGGCCGGGTGAGTAACTCCACGGCGATACTGGCCCGCTTGCGTTGGCCGCCGGACAGCGCACGGACCGGCACCTCGGCCCGATCAGCCAGGTCGAGGTCCTGCATGGTCTCCTCGACGATCCGGTCCGCTTCGGCCGCCGACGTGCCCGCGGGCAGCCGGAGCCGCGCCGCGTAACGCAGCGTGCGGCGCAGGGGCATCTCGAGGTGGATGATCTCGTCCTGGGGTACGTAGCCGATGCGGGAATCGGCGCCGGCCCGGGCCCCGCGGACGACGCCGTCGTGCCGGACCTCCCCGGCGGACGGTGGCTGCAGTCCCGCGAGGATTTCCAGCAACGTGCTCTTTCCTGCTCCACTGCCGCCGGCGATGGCGACCAACTCGCCTGGTTCGACCGACAGCGACAGCTTCTGGAGGATCTGCCGCCCCCCGGCATCCCTGCTCACGTCGACCGCATCGACCCGTCCGCCGCCCGCCGCTTCAGGTGCATGATCGGACAGGCAGGTATCAGCCCGCCCGACGGGCGGTGGTTCGAATGCCCATTCGGTCGTGACCGGTGATTTCCGTGATTCCTGAATTCGCTTCGTCATGCCCTGATCATCGGTCCGCCGGTTCCGTCGCCGCATGGGGCGTTTGCCTCAAATCACGAGGTCCGGCGCTCACCGCCGCGAAGTCGCTTCGTGTGCCTTCGTCGGTCCGCTTCCGTCATGCCACCCCACACGCCATAGGGTTCACCCGCCGTGAGCGCGTGATCGCGGCACTGTTCGAGCACGGGGCAGGGCAGGCAGATCTGCCGGGCGTGCGCTTCGCGCCGGGCACGGGCGTGGCCCCGTTCGGCGTCGGGGGCGAAGAACACTGCCAGATCGTTGCCGCGGCACGCGGCACGTGCCGGCCAGTCACCGGAGTCGCCTGCCGACGACGCCGGCAGTGTCGCACCCGCCTTCCCCGAAGGTTCCCGTCCGGCTACCGCAGTGGTGTCAGTCGGCACGGAGAGTCCTTTCGCTGGGCGGGCGGTCCCGGCGACCCGGGCGACCACCCGTCACCGCCGGCGCGGCGGGTTCCCTGTTCAGAGTCGTCGGCGGGACGATCGGAGAACACCGACATTCACCTAGTCGTTCCTAGGCGTGCGGTGCGAGGAGATTCCAGAACACGCAGTAGTTGGTGTGATGGTCTGCGGCGATGGACGTTCCATCGATATGGTCGACGAGGTGCAATGCGGGATGTGGAGTTGACAGGCCTGTGGGTCGGGCGAGCGGCATGACGTGAGCGGGCCGGACCCACACTTCGACGGAGGTGGGTATGACGGTCGCCGACACGGTGGCTCCGCTGGTTCGCGCGGTGCTGGGTACAGAGGTCCCGGTGGGGATCAGGTGCTGGGACGGTAGTCGCAGCGGGCCTCCGGACGCGCCGTGGCAGGTGCACCTCGTCAATCGGCGTGGTCTGCGGCGGTTGCTGTGGGCGCCCAACGATCTCGGCTTCGCTCGGGCCTACGTGTCCGGCGACATCGACATCGAGGGTGACCTGCTCGCCGGACTGGACGCGCTGGAGGAGGTGGCGGACCCGAGCAGGGGCCCCGGTGTGCGCATCGACGGGCAGACGAAGAAGGCGCTGGTGACGGCGGCGTTGCGCCTGGGAATCGTCGGGCTGCCACCGAAGCCGCCGTCGGAGGAGATGAAACTGGCGCGCGGACGCCGGCACGACAAGGCCAGGGACGCCGCCGCGATCAGCCACCACTACGACGTCGGCAACGATTTCTATCGACTCGTGCTCGGTGAGTCGATGACCTACTCGTGTGCGTACTGGGCGGAGCCGGGCGGGGATCTGGACGCGGCCCAGTACGCCAAGTGCGATCTGGTGGCCCGCAAGCTCGGCCTGACCGCGGGGATGCGGGTCCTCGACGTCGGCTGCGGGTGGGGAACTTTCGCGCTGCACGCGGCACGTCACTACGGCGTGCACGTCGTCGGCGTCACCCTGTCCCACGAGCAGGCGGACTACGCGGCCAAACGGATGGTCGACGCCGGGGTGGGGGAGTTGGTGCAGATCCGGGTCCAGGACTACCGCGACGTCGCGGACGGCCCCTACGACGCGATCTCGAGCATCGGCATGGCCGAACACGTCGGCGACGCGATGCTGGCGACCTACGCCGCGGACCTGTTCGCACTGCTACGCCCGCAGGGCCGGTTGCTCAACCACGCGATCTCGCGGCGACCACGCGAATCCGCGGACACGTTCTCCTCGACGTCGTTCATCGATCGCTACGTGTTCCCCGACGGTGAAATCGAACCGATGGCACCGATGATCGAGGCGCTCGAGGGGGCAGGTTTCGAGGTGCGCGACGTCGAATCGCTTCGCGAGCACTACGCGCTGACCCTGCGTGCCTGGGTGGCGAATCTGGAGGCGAACTGGGACGAGGCGGTGGCCTCCAGCAGCGCCGGACGGGCACGGGTATGGCGGCTGTACATGGCCGGGGCGGCGTTGGCCTTTTCGGCGAACCGGCTCGGGATCAACCAGATTCTGGCAGTGAGAAGCACCGAACGGGGTAGCAGTGGCATGCCCGGCACCCGCGACGAACTCTTACGGGCACACACATGAGAGAGGGCGTGCGGAACCTGGGTTTCTACCGACCGGTCTTGTCGCGGTGGCTGCAACCCGGCCAGCAGCACGGGCGGCGCTTGCCTTCGGCCAGTTCGGTATGAGTCCTCGTAATTCGACGCTGTCTCGTGTCGTCGAGCTTGGCGTCCTCGACCCAGCAGATCCACTCGTTGCGTGCCAGTGGTGTGATGTCGTTCCACGCGGCCAGCGCCGCGCCGTCGTCGGCCAGCGCCTGTCGTAGATCTGCCGGCACTTTGTGCACCGTGCCGCTCGGGACCGTCGGCTTGCCCATGTTCCGAGACTACCGACGGTCGCCGAGGGGCTGGTTTCCGCGTCGTCCGGTCAGCGGGCGTAGCGCGGGTCGATCGGAGGCAGGGCGGTGGGGCCGAAGTTGTTCGCGATCGGCATCATCGCCGTGAACCAGGTGCGGGCCGGTTCGGTGCCGCCGAACAGGTTTCCGTCCCCGCACGAGCGCAGCGGGCTGGTGCAGATCTGGCCGGGGGTCGGCGTGTCCCCGAACACGTAGACGCTGCCCGCCAGGTTGTTCGTGTACCCGACGAACGCCGACGACATGTGCGATTCGGTGGTCCCGGTCTTGCCGGACATCGGTAGTTTCCACCCGGCGGCGCCGGCCGCTGCCGACGCCGTGCCACCGGGCAGGTCGTCCTTGCTGAGCGCATTGGACAGGGTGTCGGCCAGGCCGGGATCGATGACCTGCTCGCACGCCTGCTGGGTGAGCGGGACCGGCCGGCCCTCCCGGTCGACGATGGAGTCGATCGGGCTCGGCGGGCACCACTTGCCGTGCGAGGCCAGGGTCGCGGCGACATTCGACAGCTCGAGCGGATTGATCCACACGGGGCCGAGGGTGAACGACCCCAGATTCTGGTCCTTCTGCATGTCGGCCAGGCTCTGGTCCCCGAACCCGGACGTGCCCGGTTCGGTGTAGGACCGCATGCCGAGGCGCACCGCCATGTCCACCGTCGCATCGACTCCGGTGGCCTGGAGAAGTTTCACGAACGCGGTGTTCGGGGACTGGGCGAGGGCGTCGGTGACCGACAGTGCCCGCGGATACGGGGCGGCGTTCTGCACGCAGTAGGCGCCGCCGGGGCACCCGGGGGCGCCGCCGTCGCCCATCCCGAAGGCATCGAACCGGCCCGGTACGTCGAGGATCGCGTTCAGGCGCAGCCCCTTCTCCATGGCCGCTGCGGTGGTGAAGATCTTGAACACCGATCCGGCGCCGTGCCCGGACAGTGAATAGGGCAGCTCCTGCACCGTCTCGGCGGCGGCCGCGTCCAGGCCGTAGTTGCGGCTGCCCGCCATGGCCAGGACCCGGTGCTGGTCCTGCCCGGGCTGCACGACGTTCATCACGCTCGCGATGTCCGGGAGTTTCGGGTCGGCGTAGGTGGACACCGCCGACTTCACCGATCCCTGTACGGCCGGATCGAGGGTGGTGCGGATCAGGTAGCCGCCCCGTTCGAGCTGTTCCCGGGACAGCCCGGCGTTCTGGAGGTACTGCAACGCATAGTCGCAGAAGAACCCGCGGTCGCCGGCGGCGATGCATCCGCGGGGCAGGTTGTTCGGTTTCGGGAGCACCCCGAGCGGCGTCTCCTTCAAGGCGCGGATCTCGGCCGCCCGGTCCGGAACATTCACGACCAGGGTGTCCAGGACGACATTGCGGCGCTCGAACACCCCTTCCGGGTTGGTGTACGGGTTGAGTGCGGAGCTGGACTGCACCATGCCCGCGAGCATCGCCGACTGTTGGAGGTTCAGGTCCTTCGCGTCGATGCCGAAGTACGTGCGGGCGGCGTCCTGCACTCCGAAGGAACCGTTGCCGAACGGAACCAGATTCAGGTACCGGGTGAGAATTTCCTCTTTGGAGAGTTCCTGGTCGAGGGTCATCGCCATCCGGATCTCCCGGATCTTGCGGACCGGCGTGGTCTCGATCGCGGCACGGCGTTCGCCGTCGGTCTTGGCGACCACGTGCAGCAGGTAGTTCTTCACGTACTGCTGATTGATGGTCGAGGCGCCCTGTTCGATCTGACCGCTGGTGGTGTTGGTGAAGAACGCCCGCATGGTTCCCTGCCAGTCCACCCCCTGGTGTTCGCCGAAGCGCCTGTCCTCGATGGAGAGAATCGCCAGTTTCATCTCGTTGGAGATCTGGTCGCTGGGGACCTCGAATCGGCGCTGGTCGTACAGCCAGGCGATCGGGTTCCCCGTGACGTCGGTCATCGTCGTCACCGCAGGCACCACCCCGTCGGCCAGTTCGGCCGAGGAATTACCGACGCTGTCGGCGGCGCGGTTGGATGCATACCCGAGCCCGGCGGCCAGCGGGAACATCACTCCGGACAGCATCACTCCTGCGGCCACGGTGGCGCCCGCGAGTTTGAGAACGGTCCTGGATTGCAATTCGGCACCTCCTGCGACGATGCACCGGCAACGACTCAACCGGTGCTCGCCCGATTATCGGGCCAGTCGGCGCGGTTGGGGCGCGAATGACACGCGTGGCGTGTCTGCGGACCGAACCGGTGTCCGCGGAGATGGAGACGGCAACCGGATCGGTCCTGGCGCTCCTTGGAAGGCTCGGCATCGACAACGGGACCAAAGACTCTATCCGTCAGTGCTTTCGCCGAGCTTACGATGCGGCGCGTGACACTCAGCTCGTTATCCATGGCCCTGCTACGCGTGAACTATCGACTGGCGCGGCTTCCGCTGCGACTGTTCGAAGACGTGGCGGTGACCCGCCTCGACGAGCACGAGCCGATACGGCTCGCCTACGAGCAGATCCTCATCGAGTGCGACCGTGCCGCGGCCTACCTGCTCAACGATGAGGATGCGGCCGTGCGCGCAGCCGACCTGACGAGGCGGACGGCGTCGGTGCGACTGCAGATAGCCCGAGAACATCACCGCGTCCAGCGTCGTGGTGTGATCTTGCTCGACGAGCAGCGCGAGCGGTTTCGTCGACGTCGCCGGCAGGACCCGAGTCAGCCGACATGACCTGTGTCGATCCAGCCGCCCCGGCTGCCTGTCCGTCGGAACTGCCTCATCACCTCTCCGGCGGCCAAGTCCAGCCGCGGAGGGCGTAGTACTTCTCGCGGGGTTCGCCGGTCCACCCATTGATGCCTTTCCGCGGAAGCCACCAGGCGTGGATCAGCAGCACGACCGCGACGAGGACACCCAGCAGAACGAAGAACCAGACTCGCCCAGCGGTGGCGGAAACGAGGACCGACAGCCCGCAGAACACGACGATCTTCCCGATCCGCCGCCATTTCGGGGTGCGTTCCTCCCAGTGCCCCACACGATGGTGCCTACGGCGGTGATGCCGCATATCACCGCGATCTCGAACCAGTACGGCCAGTTGCTCATCGTCCACTGTCCCACGTTGCCGCTGTGGAGAATACTTGCCGCCTCGCTCCCCGGCATCGAGGTACTCACCGCGGTCCTGATCGGTGTCGGCGGTTACCACCTCGATCGCACGGTGATCGACCCGCGCCGGGCGTCACGGGTTGACGTGGTGGCGTGCCGCATCGAGTTCGCCGGGTGTGCCGAGAGCGATGAGGATCGTCTCGGGTTCGAGTCGGAGACCGGGTGCCGGGTTGGCGACGAACTGACCGGAGACGGTGCGGATCGCGAGCAGCAGTGCGCCAGTTGCGTGGAGACCCACCTGCGCGAGCGTGTGCCCCACCCACGGTGACGTCGAACCGACGGTGATCTCTTCCATCCGGTAATCCAGGGTTTCGTCGTGCATCACGACGTCGAAGAATTCGGCCACATGGGGTTGCAGTGCAAAGGAACCCATTCTGCGGCCGCCGATCAGTTGCGGGTTGACCACCCGGTTGGCGCCGGCACGCACGAGTTTGGACGTCGACCCCTCGTTCCTGGCGCGGGCGATGATGACGAGGTCCGGGCGCAATGCCCTGCTCGACAGCGTGACGTACACGTTGTCGGCGTCGGTGTCGAGCGCGGAGATCAGAGCGTGTGCGTGCGCGATGCCGGCTGCTTCGAGGGTCCGGTCGTCGGTGACGTCTCCGATGACGGTGGGATGCTCTATATCTCGGAGTTTGTCCGCCTCGCGGTCGACGACGACGATGTCCCGGCCGAGGGAGGTGAGATATTGTGCGCTCGCAGTACCCACCCTGCCCCATCCGCAGATGATGATGTGGCCGGTCATCCGGCTGATGCGTCGATCCATTCGCCGTCTCTCCATGTGGTGGCGTAGGTGACCTTCGATGAGCGCCTCGAGGAGGACGCCGAACATGTACAACGCGGTGCCCACCCCCGCGAGGATGAGGGCGATCGTGAAAATTTCGCCGACGCGGCTGAGGGGATGTACTTCGCGGAATCCGACGGTCGTGATCGTGGTGACGGTCTGGTAGAGCGCGTCGAGGAGCCCGAAGCCGAGGACGATGTAGCCGACCGTGCCGATGACGACGACCAGCGCGAACGCGAGGAGCGCTCGACCGATTCGTCCCAGGGGGCTCACCGCGACAATTGTTCCCCCACTCTCGTCGAAGAGTGGGGGAATCCCGAGGTCGATGGTGTCGAGTCGTACGCGGGGAGGCGCTTCAGGGTGGGGTGCCGCCTCCCCGGATCGGTCAGTCGCCGATGACGGCGTCGGCCTCGATCTCGATGAGCAGGCCGGGGGCGATCAGTGCGCTGACCTCGAGGATCGTCGTGGCGGGGCGGATCTCGCCGAAGACTTCGCCGTGCGCGATGCCGGCTTCTTCCCACCGGCTCATGTCGGTGAGGTACATGCGAGTGCGGATCACATCGGTGGTGCTCGCGCCGGCCTCTGTGAGCGCTGCCTCGATTCGGCGCAGCGCCTCCCGGGTCTGCTCTGCGAGATCGTCTCCGCCGACGGGGCCGTCGGGACCCGATGCGGTGGTGCCCGACACGGACACGAGCTGACCGATGCGCACGGCACGGGAATAGCCGATCTTGGCTTCCCACTCGGAACCGGACGAGACGTTGTTTCTGTTCGACATGAGCGACATTGTCGCAAGCCTCGATCCTGCGCTCACCAGCGCGGTCGGCGTCGACGATCTCGTGTCCACCCGCCGCGAAGCCTTGACACCGGTTAGAACAAATGTTCGCATGTACTCATGAGGTGGGATGGGCAAGCGGTCGACGCCGACGACGGTGCTTTGCCGGGGCTGGAACGCGCCGGGCTGGTGCGCAGCGTGCAGACGCCCGAGTTCGACGGCATCACCTTCCACGAGGTGCTCTGCAAGAGCGCGCTGAACAAGATGCCCGAGGAGTCGCAACTGCCATTCCGATTCACCGTCAACGCCTTTCGCGGGTGCTCGCATTCGTGCCGCTACTGTTTCGCACGGCCCACCCACGAATACCTCGACCTCGACGCGGGCCGCGACTTCGACAGTCAGATCGTGGTGAAGACCAACGTCGCGGCGGTGCTGCGCAAGGAGTTGGGTCGCAGGTCGTGGAAGCGTGAGCACGTCGCGCTCGGCACCAACACCGATCCGTATCAGCGCGCCGAGGGCCGATACCGCCTGATGCCCGGCATCATTCGCGCGCTCGCCGAATCCGCGACCCCGTTCTCGATTCTCACCAAGGGGACGCTGCTGCTGCGCGACCTCCCGCTCCTGGCTCTCGCCGCCCGGCAGGTGCCGGTGAGCATCGGTGTCTCGCTCGCGATCCACGATCCCGACCTCCAGAAGTCGATCGAGCCGGGAACACCCACCCCGAAGGCGCGCCTCGATCTGATCCGGGCGATCACCGATGCCGGGCTGCCGTGCAATGTGATGGTGGCCCCCGTGATTCCGTTCCTCACCGATTCGGAGCGGCACCTGGACGGCCTGCTCGAATCGATCGCCGATGCCGGCGCGTCGGGCGTGACCGTCTTTCCGATGCATCTGCGCGGCAGCACCAAGGGCTGGTTCATGAACTGGTTGTCGACGGAGCATCCCGCGCTGGTCCGTCAGTACCGGCAGTTGTACGGGCGGGCCGCCTACGTTCCGCCGGAATACAAGTCCTGGCTGAAGCAGCGCGTCGACCCCCTCGTCGACCGGTACGGTCTCGGCGGCGGCGCGAAACACCGGGAGGCGGGCCAGCCCGATCCGGATCGCCGTGAGCTGGTCGAGGCCGGTCGCCCCGGACCGACGCTCACCCTCTTCTGAGGTGGACGGTCCGCCTCGGTTCGTACCATTCGCCCCCGGCGGGTTCTCCCGCCATGTTCCAACTCCACGAGATGGTCGGAGCGATGCGCACATAGATGCCCGGACCGACCATTCCGTCCCGTTCCACCGGTTGATCGGCGGTGCCGTAGACGCGGATGGATCGCGCGACGAACGGTTCGAACGACACCAGATCGTCGACGACCAGCGACACCTTGTCGTTGCCTGCCCGGATGTTCCGGAACTTGCGGGTGCCGGCGACGGACGGCCCGGTCCCGCCTACCCAGAAGTCCGTTCCGTCGAACTCGAACGCCAGCGGAACCACGTCGGGTTGCCCGTCGGCGCCGACGGTGGCGACCCGGGCGATCGGCTGCGACCGCAGGTAGGCGACTTCTTCGTCCGTAAACGACATGAGAATTCTCCCGTCCGACGGCAGGCGAAGTCGCCGTGATGCCTCGACCCTAGCCGGGCGGACGCGTAACGCGCCCCGCATTCCGGGAGACAAACGGGGGAGGGGTTCGCCCGCCGCGCACGACCGAGGAGTGTCATGACCGTGGGAAATCTGGTAGTCCGTTCGGCGGTGGTGGGTTCGATTGCGGCCGTATCACTGTTCGGCGCGCCTACTGCGGCCGTTGCGGATACGGCGACGCTGACACCCACGTTCACGATCGGACACGGCCTGTACCCCGGCGACATCAGCATCTGTGGAGGCCGGATCGACGCCCAGGCGTCGTCCGGCCACCCGGGGTCGTACGGGCCGAACTACGTACTGTTGACAACGCATTTCGTGGGCACCTCGCGGGTCTGCATGGTCGACGGAACCCTGCGTTGGCGCAATCTCGACACGGGCGCCTCCGGATCGACGCAGTGGGCGCTCAGCGGGTGGGACGGTCCGGGGGCGCCGACAGCCGTGTACTTCGATCCGGGGGCGGGCCGGGTCGGCATCGAGATCATGCCGAGCACCCCGAGCGTTCCGGGCGGGGGCGAGTTCACGGCGTCCTGAACTCGGGCGCCGGCGGTTCAGGCGAAGACGTTGTCCAGCCACGACTTCCATGCGTCCTGCGACTTCTCCTGGTCGGCGTTGTCGGCGAAGAGGTGGTGCGCCGCGTCGACGGTTCCGCCGAATGCGTTGCGACCGTAGAACCGGTACAGCGCGTCGGCGGTCCGGATGCCGACGAAGTGCGGCGTCAGGTAGTCGACGACGCCGTCCACCGTGCCGATTCCGGGGACGTCGACGGTGACGGTGTCGCCGGCGGCCGACGTCTCGGACAGGCCGAGCGCGCCGCGGAGTGTGGTCATCGCGCCGGGATCGGCGGAGGCCTCCGGGCCGCCGGTCGCGATGTAGGTGGCCGGGCGGCCCGCGAAGTACCGGACGTACTGGCCGAGGCTGTGCAGGTAGAACGTGGTGTGCTTGTCGGCGCCGTCGTACTGGGCGTCCCAGTCGTCGGTGAAGATGCCGCTGTGCACGTAACGCAGCGCCGCGGTGCCGCCGTCGCGCGCCTCGATGAGGTATTCGAGGGCGTTGAACCAGCCGTCCGGGCCCTCCTGGCGGACCGCGAACTTCTGCGGCGGCTCCCACGCGACGACGGCCGGGTCGTCGGGTCCCTCGTCGCCGACTCCGGGATCGAACCCGGTGGGGAACATCCACCCGTCGGTGCCGGTGGTGACGGCGGCGAACACGTCCTCGGGGGTGGCGTTCAGGACGACTTCGCGGCGGATCTCGAAATTCTTCGACATGGCTAGCTCTCCTCGTGGCGGTTGTCGGGTGACTTCGCTTGCGCGGACGGTGTTTTCAGGCTCGGATGCAGTGCGACGACGAGACGGTGCCTGCGCCCGCTCGGGGCGTTCTCGTCGTGGTAGCGGGACACCAGGTTCTTCACGGACTCGCCGAGTTCGTCGGCGAACGCGGACCGGTCGGCCGCCGACGCGAACCGGATCTCGCTGTCGATCGCGTAGGTGGCCAGCGGTTGACGCGCCGCGGTGGCGCCGGCGATCAACTCGCCGACCTCACGCACCAGTCGGGCGGCGAGTGCGACCAGCCAGCGTGCCGAGAGTTGGTCCGGTGCCCGGTCGGGATCGGGCGCGAGGGCGGCGAACGCGGCGGGGGAGATGACGTACGACGCCGCGGTCGCCTGGAAGAGGCGTTCGGTGACGTTGCCCTTCCTGCGTTCCTCGACGAGTTCGACGAGTCCGTGCTCCTCGAGCGCCCGCAGGTGGTAGTTGGCCTTCTGACGAGTCAACCCGAGCTTCGTGGCGATGGAACTCGCCGAACCGGGCTCGGCGAGTGCCGCCAGCAACCGGGCCCGAACCGGGTCCAGGGAGATCTCGGCGGCAGCCGCTCGATCGATCACTGCTACGTCCAACATGCGTCCACTGTTCCACCGACAAATAAATCTGTCAAGACAAAAAAATTTGTCGGTGGAACGATGGTCAGCGCAGCGCAGGCGGGTTGTTCAAGTCGCGCGCGGAGTAGGTGTCGCACGCCTCCACCTGGCCGGTCCGGTATCCGGTGGCGAACCACTTCTGGCGCTGCTGCGAGGAGCCGTGCGTCCAGCCCTCCGGATTCACCCGGGCGCCCGCCGACTGCTGGATCCGGTCGTCGCCGACCGACGAGGCGGCCGACAGGGCGTCGTCGATGTCGGTGTCGGTGAGGGTGTTCAGGAACGGTGGTCCGCCGTCGGGGCCGGGGAGGGTGTCGGCGTAGTGGGCCCACACGCCCGCGTAACAGTCGGCCTGCAACTCGGTCCGGACCGCCGCGGAGTCGGCGCCCCGCGGGTCGGCCTGCGCCCGCCCGATGTCGCCGAGCTGGTTCTGGATGTGGTGCCCGAACTCGTGCGCCACGACGTACTCCTGCGCCAGCGGTCCGCCGCTGGACCCGAAGCGGTCGACGAGGAGCTGGAAGAAGCTGGTGTCGAAATACGCCGTCGAGTCGGCCGGGCAGTAGAACGGCCCGACTTCGCTGGTCGCGTTGCCGCAGCCGGTGTTGACGGAACCGGAGAACAGCACGACCTCCGGTGGCACGTACGCGGTGCCGGTCTGCTGCGCGAGTTCCTGTCCCCACACGGAGTCGAGGCTTCCCGCGGTGAACACCACCCGGCAGTTCACGTCGCGGTTGGCGTCCGCACCGGTCTCGCATCCTTCGAGACCGGCGCCGGAACTCTGGCCGGACTCGGTGGTGCCGCTGAGACCGCCGAGCAGTGAACCGGGGTCGCCGCCGAGGAGCAGCGCCAGAACCAGCACGATCAGACCGCCGGCGCCGCCGCCCATCGCGAACTTGCCGCCGAGGCCGCCGCCGCCCCCGCCTCCGGTCGACACCCGGCCGGAGTCCATTCGGGCGCCCTCGTTGAAGGTCATGTGTCTTCGCTTTCTCTGCAGTTTTCCGGTGCGTGCCGATCGAGCCTCGCATGTGAAGCGGGTATGCGTTTCCGCTCACGCACGGTGTCTCCGTAGGATCTCAGCCAACGAAGTAGCTTGCCCCATGTTTCGAAAGGAATCCCGTGCTGCGCACACATCTCGCCGGTTCATTGCGAGCCGAGCAGGCCCAGCAGACCGTAACCCTCACCGGTTGGGTTGCCAGGCGTCGTGATCACGGCGGGGTGATCTTCATCGATCTACGTGACGCGTCGGGCGTGTCCCAGGTGGTGTTCCGTGAGGGCGCCGCCGCCGAGCAGGCCCACCGGCTGCGCGCCGAGTACTGCGTCAAGGTCACCGGCGTGGTCGAGGTGCGACCCTCGGGCAACCAGAACTTCGAGATCCCGACCGGCGCGATCGAGGTCAACGTCACCGAGCTCGAGGTCCTCAACGAGAGCGCGCCGCTGCCCTTCCAGCTGGACGATCAGGCCGGCGAGGAAGCGCGCCTGAAGTACCGCTACCTGGACCTGCGCCGGGAGGGCCCCGGTCACGCCATCCGGTTGCGGTCCAAGGTCAACGCGGCGGCCCGTGCTGTGCTTGCGCACCACGAGTTCGTCGAGGTCGAGACGCCCACGTTGACGCGGTCGACGCCGGAGGGCGCCCGCGACTTCCTGGTCCCCGCGCGCCTGCAGCCGGGCAGCTTCTACGCGTTGCCGCAGAGCCCGCAGCTGTTCAAGCAGCTGCTCATGGTCGGCGGCATCGAACGGTACTACCAGATCGCACGCTGCTACCGCGACGAGGATTTCCGCGCGGACCGCCAGCCCGAATTCACCCAGCTCGACATCGAGATGAGCTTCGTCAACCAGGACGACGTCATCCTCCTCGCGGAGGAGGTGCTGACCTCGCTGTGGAAGCTGGTCGGGCACGAGATCAAGACGCCGATCGCGCGGATGACGTACGCCGAGGCGATGCGCCGCTACGGTTCCGACAAGCCGGACCTGCGCTTCGGTGTCGAACTGGTCGAGTGCGCCGAGTTCTTCACGGACACCACGTTCCGCGTCTTCCAGCAGGAGTACGTCGGCGCGGTGGTCATGCCCGGTGGTGCGAGCCAGCCGCGCAAGCAGCTCGACGCCTGGCAGGAATGGGCGAAGCAGCGCGGGGCGAAGGGCCTGGCGTACGTGCTCGTCGGCGAGGACGGCACCCTCGGCGGACCGGTCGCCAAGAACCTCACCGACGCCGAACGCGAGGGCCTGGCCGCGCACGTCGGCGCGAAGCCCGGCGACTGCATCTTCTTCGCCGCCGGCGCCACCAAGTCCTCCCGCGCGCTGCTCGGCGCCGCCCGCGGCGAGATCGCCCGCAAGCAGAACCTCATCGACCCGGACGCGTGGGCGTTCGTGTGGGTCGTCGACGCACCGCTGTTCGAGCCGACCGCGGACGCCACCGCGAGCGGCGACGTCGCGCTCGGCTACAGCGCCTGGACGGCGGTGCACCACGCGTTCACCTCCCCGAAGCCGGAGTCGATCGACACGTTCGACACCGACCCGGGTTCCGCGCTCGCGTACGCCTACGACATCGTCTGCAACGGCAACGAGATCGGTGGCGGCAGTATTCGTATCCACCGCAAGGACATTCAGGAGCGAGTGTTCAAGGTGATGGGCATCTCCCACGAGGAGGCCGAGGAGAAGTTCGGGTTCCTCCTCGACGCGTTCGCGTTCGGGGCGCCGCCGCACGGCGGAATCGCGTTCGGCTGGGACCGCATCACCGCACTGCTGGCCGGGGTCGATTCGATCCGCGAGGTCATCGCGTTCCCGAAGTCGGGTGGCGGCGTCGATCCGCTGACCAGTGCACCGGCGCCGATCACCGCGCAGCAGCGCAAGGAATCGGGTGTCGACGCCAAGCCGGAGCCGAAGGGCGAGGCGGCGGCCAAGGCGGACGCACCCGCCACCAAGTAGGCCGGAGGTACCCGAACGAGCGGACGACGCGGAACAGCCGGGGGACACGATGTTGCACGTGCGAGTGATCTGTCCGGCCGAGCGCACCGAGGACGTCCTCGGTGTGCTCGCCGCGGAACCCGGCGCCACCCACGTGGTGGTGCTGCGGCAAGCCGCGATCGACCCCGCCGGCGACGCCGTCCAGGCCGACATCGCCCGCGAGGCGGCGAACGACGTGCTCGACGCGCTCGAGGCCCTGGGTATCGATCGCACCGGCGCGATCACGGTGGAGCCGGTGGAGACGGTGCTGTCGAAGTCCGCGCGCCAGGCGGAGAAGGCGGCCCCGGGCGATCCCGCGGACAGCGTCGTCTGGGAGGAGCTCGTCAGCCGGACGCGTGAGGAGTCGACCCTGGGCGGCACGTTTCTCGCGTTCCTCACCATCGCCTGCCTGCTGGCCGCGGTGGGTGTGGTGACCGACTCGCCGATCACCGTGGTCGGGGCCATGGTGGTGGGACCGGAGTTCGGCCCGCTCGCCGCGCTCGCCGTCGCCCTGATGCGGCGCAAGCTCGGGCTGGCCCGGCGGTCGCTGATCGCCCTGCTGTTCGGTTTCCCGTTCGCGATGGCGGCGACGCTGGTCGCGACGCTGCTGATGGAGCGGGTCGGGTGGATGGAGTTCGAGAGCATCGAGTCCCTCGACCAGGTCGATTTCATCTACCGGGTCGGGCCGCTGTCGCTGATCGTCGCGCTGCTCGCCGGTGCGGCGGGCATGCTCGCGCTCGTGTCCGCGAAGTCGGCGGCACTCGTCGGCGTCTTCATCTCCGTCACCACCGTTCCCGCGGCCGGATTCGCGGTCGTCGCGGTCACCGTCGGCGAATGGCGTGTGGCGGCACTGGCGGCGCTGCAACTCGGGGTCAACATGGTGGGCATCGTGGTCGCCGGTGTCCTCGTCCTGGCGCTGCGGTTGCGCAGCGGCGGCGATCCCCGCCGGTTGCTCGAGCAGGCACGCAGACAACGCTCCGTGGCGCAGCGGCGGAGGGCTTGATGAGCGTCTCGCCGCATGACGGCGCGGGCTACGACGAGCTGTTCGACGACGACGGCGGCCTCCGGGAACCGTGGGCGGAGCTGGCCCGGGACTTCACGGACGGCGGGCCGGACGCCGTCCGCCGCCTGCAGTCCCGCATCCGGCTACTCGTCGACAACCACGGGATCACCTACAACCCCCTCGACGGTTCGGACGCGCCGACCGCACCGCCGCGGTGGGAGATCGACGCCGTCCCGCTGATCGTCGCAGCCGAGGAATGGGAGCAACTGGCGGCGGGCTTCGTGCAGCGCTCCCGGCTTCTCGACGCGGTACTCGCAGACCTGTACGGACCGATGACGCTCGTCCGGAGCGGCGCCGTCCCGGCCCGCACGGTGTTCGGGCACCCGGGCTACGTCCGTGCGGCACACGGCATCACGGTGCCGGGCCGCCACCAGCTGTTCCTGCACGGACTCGACGTCGGCCGCGGGGCGGACGGCACGTTCCACGCGCTGCGCGACCACACACAGTCCCCGGCAGGCGCCGGATACGCGATGGCGGACCGCCGTGTCATCGCACGGGCGATGCCCGGCATCTACGAGACGGTCGGACCGCGCCCGCTGTCCTCGTTCGCCCAGTCGATGCGGCTCGCGGCGATCGACGCCGCCCCCGCGGGCACCGAGGACCCGCTCGTCGTCGTCCTCAGCCCCCGCACCCGGTCCGAGGCCGCATTCGATCAGGCGTATCTGGCGACGGTCCTGGGCTTCCCGCTCGTGGAGAGCGCCGACCTGGTGGTCCGCGACGGCCACGTGTGGATGCGGTCCCTCGGCAGTCTGGAACGCGTCGACGTCATCGTGCGGCGGGTCGACGCGGACCTCGCCGACCCCCTCGACCTTCGCCCCGGCTCCCGGTCCGGGGTGGTCGGACTCGTGGAGGTGCTGCGGCGCGGCGCGGTGACCGTCGTCAACACCCTCGGCAGCGGAATCCTCGAGAACCCCGCCCTCACCCGGTTGCTTCCGGGCCTGTGCCGCCGGCTGCTGGACGAGGACCTGCTGTTGCCGTCGGTTCCGAGTTTCTGGGGCGGCGACCGGTCCGAACTGTCGCACATTCTCGCGAACGCGTCGTCGATGGTGCTGCGCGCGGTGCACGGGGGTTCGCCGATCGTGCCCGCCGACCTGGGTGACGCCGACCGGGACATCCTTCTCGACCGGGTGCGGGCCGAACCCGAGCGGTGGGTCGGGCAGATCGTCCCGGACCCGTCGTACGCGCCCGCCGCCGGTGGATCCGGGGACGTGCTGCTCGCACCCGTCGGGATGCGGCTGTTCAGCGTCGCGCAGCAGGTCGGGTTCACCCCGATGGCCGGCGGTCTCGGCACGTCCCTCGTTCCCGGGGCCGAGCGCGGTGACCGCCGCCACGCCGGCGCGAAGGACGTGTGGATCCGGCTGGCGCAGCGAACCGCGTCCACGGACCCGGGCGACGGCGCCGAGCGGGACGGGGAGGCACTGCCCACGTATGCGGCGACGACCTCCGACCTGATGACGTCGCCGCGCGCGCTGACCGAACTGTTCTGGATGGGCCGGTTCGCCGAGCGCGCCGAGGGCGCGGCCCGGCTGATGATCGCCGTGGGGGAGAAGTACCGCGACTACCGCCTGCGACCGTGGCTGGCGGGCGGCGGAAGCCTCCCGATCCTGCTGACCACGGTCCTTCGGGTCGCCGACGCCGGGAACCACCCCGTGGCCGATCAGGGCCCCGACCCGGTCACCGACCAGCGGCGGGTGCGCTCCGAGTTCCGCTCGCTGACGGCGGATCCCGACCGGGACGGGTCGCTCGCTCACGCGGTGCGCGGTGTCGAGCAGGCCGCGCGGGCCGTCCGCGGGCAACTGTCGAACGACATCTGGGCCGTCCTCAGCTCCGTCGAACGCACACTCGGACAGGTCGCGGCCGACACCGTCGACGACGGGTCCGCGCTGTTCGAGGCGCAGTCCGCGGTGCTCGGCGGCATGCTCGCCCTGTCCGGGGTCGCCGCGGAGTCGCTGGTTCGCGACACCGGCTGGCACGTCATGGACATCGGCAAACGGATCGAGCGGGCATCGACCCTGATCGCGCTGGTGGACTCCACCCTCGGGAGGCAGACGGATCCCGCGACCGAACGGGCGGTGATCGAATCGCTCCTCGTCGCCACCGAGAGCTCCGTGGTCTACCGCCGCCGCAACCGCGGAATCCGCCCGGCGGCCGTCGCCGAGTTGCTGCTGTTCGACGTGAAGAACCCGCGGTCGCTGGCGTTCCAACTCGAGTCGCTGCGCACGAATCTGGCCGCGCTGCCGGACGCCTCGGGGGCGTCCCGCGCGGAGCGGCTCGTCGAGGACATGGTCAACACCGTGCGGCGCGTCGACCCCGTCCGACTCGAATCGGTCGACGCGGACGGGTCCCGGAAGGAGCTGGGTGAGCTGACGACCACGATGCGCGCACTGCTGAGCGAACTGTCCGACGTGATGCTGAAAGGTCAGCTGTCACTGCCCGGCGGCACCCAGCCGCTGTGGGGCAGCGGCACCTCCTGGAGCACCTCCCCGGGCGGGGTGTCCGCATGACCGACACGACGCCCCGGACGGGCCCGGCAGCGGAACGTCCCGTTCTGCGCAGGTACACGATCACCCACCGCACGACGTACACGTACTCGGGGCCGGTGACCTCGTCGTACGGCCGGGGTTACCTCCTGCCGCGCGACACCGAGGACCAGCGGTGCGTCGAATCCGTCGTCGAGATCACGCCGCCGCCCGCGGACCGCTCCACCGGGGTGGACGTGTACGGCAACCGGGACCTGTACTTCCAGGTGAGCACGCCGCACGAGGAACTCGTGGTGGCCGCCGAATCCGAGATCGAGGTCTACGGGCCGGACACGGCGCGGCTCACCGCCGCACCGGCGAACGCACCGTGGGAACTGTCCCGGCCCGTCGGCACCGAGGGCGCGATGGCGCAGGAGTTCGTGCTCGACCTCGACCCTCCCGAGATCGGCGACGCGGTCCGCGAGTACGCGGCGCCGAGTTTCCCGCCGGAACGGCCCCTCGTCGAGGCGGTCGTCGACCTCACGACCCGCATCCACCGCGACTTCCGGTACAAGTCGGGGTCCACCTCGGTCTCGACGCGGGTCGCGGAGGTGCTGGAGAAGCGGTCGGGGGTGTGCCAGGACTTCGCCCGGCTCGCCATCGCCTGCCTGCGCTCGCGTGGACTCGCGGCCCGGTACGTGTCCGGGTACCTGGCGACGCAGCCGCCGCCCGGCAAGGAACGGATGATCGGCGTCGACGCGACGCACGCCTGGGCCGCGGTGTGGATGCCGGGGGACCGGTGGCTGGCCTTCGACCCCACCAACGACCAGCTCGTCGACGAGCGGTACACCGTGGTCGCGTGGGGCCGGGACTACGCCGACGTGCCGCCGCTGCGCGGTGTCATATACACAGAGGCACGAAACAGCACCATTGCGGTGTCGGTTGACGTGGCGCCGATGGAAGTACTCGCACCGGATCAGCCGAAATGCTGAAATTCATCGGGGCTTCCGGAGGAGGACTCGATGATCCGTGTCACTAGCAGGTAAGTTGGTCCGCGATGACTGCAATACTGGCAGACCCCGTTTCAGAGGTAGTTGCCGCAGCCGAGAAGCTGCTCACCCGTCGCACAGGGGCACCCGTGACACTGGTGGATCCCGTGGATCTCGGCGGTAGTGGCCGCACCATCGTGCTCCGCGTGCGGGTGGCGGAGAATCCGTTCTCCCTTCCCCGGACCTTGGTGATCAAGCAGGTCCGCGAGGAGTCCGGTGTGTCCGGCGCGCGGGCCGTCGATCCCGACGACCTGTCCGGCGACAGCCGCAGCGCCTTCCTCCGCGAGGCCGTCTCGTACCAGTTCGCCACGGCGCTGGCGACGGACAGCCGCCCCGGAGCCGAACTGCTCGCCTCCGACCTCGACGCCCGGCTCCTCGTGCTCAGCGACCTCGGGGACGCCACCCCGATCAGCGCGCTGCTCGAGCACTCCGACTCCGACACCGTCACCAACACCCTGATGGCCATGGCCCAGGCGCTCGGCCGCATGCACGCGGCCACCGTGGGCCGCGAAGAAGACTTCACCGCGCTGCTGCGCCGCGCCGAGGTGGCGCACTGCGACGACACCGTGGCCGAGCAGGTCGAGCGTGCGGTGCCCGCCGTGCCCGGTCTGCTGTCCGGCATCCTTCGCGTCGACGTCTCGCCGGAGCTGACCGAGCAGGTGGCGAGGGCCGCGAAGCTGTTCGAGAGCGGCCGGTTCCGGGCGTTCAGCCCGTCCGACCTGTGCCCCGACAACATCATCGTCAACGACGAGGGCGTCCGGTTCCTCGACTACGAGTGGGGCGGGTTCCGCGACGCGATGCTCGACATCGCGTACGCGCTGGTCTCGTTCCCGGGCTGCCTGTGCAGCATCGAACTGTCCGAGGACCGCACCCAGGCGATGATCGAGGCCTGGCGTGCCGAGGTCGTGGGGATGTGGCCTGCGCTCGCCGACGACAACGTGCTCGCCGCCCGGATGGTCGAGGCGCAACTGATCTGGGTGTGGCTCAGCACCTACCTGTTCCTGCCGGACAACCACACGCGGATCGCCGCCGTCCGCGAGCATCACCTGTCGGTGCCGCGGTCCGAGGCGCTGACCCAGCGCTGGGACAAGCTGGCCCGTTCGGCGGATCATGCGGGGAACACGGTGGTCGCCCATCACGCCCGCCTGATCGCCGACAAGATCCGCGGACTGTCCGTCGGCTGACCCGCGGTCCGGCCGGACTGGGTCGGACGATGCGGTTCCAGTAGCGTCGAACTTGTGAGCGATCTTTTCGGTTCGGATGTCGGCGAGGACGAGTCGGCGGGCCTGTTCGAGACGGCGCAGCCGGACGAGGCGCCGGCTCCGCGCTCGGTTCCCGGTCCGGTGCCGGTCGACCACCGCGCACCGCTGGCCGTGCGCATGCGTCCCCGCACGCTCGGCGAGGTGGTCGGGCAGCAGCATCTCCTCGGCCCCGGCGCGCCGCTGCGGCGCCTGGTGGAAGGGTCGGGGGCGGCGTCGGTACTGCTGTACGGGCCGCCCGGCACCGGCAAGACCACGCTGGCGTCGCTGATCTCCGGTGCCACCGGTCGCCGCTTCGAGGCGCTGTCCGCGCTGTCGGCCGGCGTGAAGGAAGTGCGCGGCGTCATCGAACTGGCCCGCCGCCGGCTCCTGGCGGGCGAGCAGACGGTGCTGTTCATCGACGAGGTGCACCGCTTCTCGAAGACCCAGCAGGACGCCTTGCTGGCGGCGGTGGAGAACCGGATCGTGCTGCTGGTGGCCGCCACCACCGAGAATCCGTCGTTCTCCGTGGTGTCCCCGCTGCTGTCCCGCTCACTGGTCCTGCAACTGCAGTCGCTGACGGCGGACGACATCGAGAACCTCCTCGAGCGGGCGCGCACCGACGAGCGGGGTCTCGGCGGGGACATCGAGATCGCCGCCGACGCGATGGACCATCTGGTGCGCCTCGCGGCCGGTGACGCCCGGCGCGCGCTCACCGCGCTCGAGGCGGCGGCGGGCGCGGCGCTCGACCAGGCCGGTGACGCGGACCGTCCGGTGCTGCTGGACCTCGCGACGGTGGAGGCGAGCGTCGACAAGGCGGCCGTCCGCTACGACCGCGACGGCGACCAGCACTACGACGTGATCAGTGCGTTCATCAAGTCGATCCGCGGCTCGGACGTCGACGCCGCCCTGCACTATCTCGCGCGGATGCTGACCGCGGGCGAGGATCCCCGCTTCATCGCGCGGCGGCTGGTCGTCCACGCCAGCGAGGACATCGGGATGGCCGACCCCACCGCGTTGCAGACCGCGACCGCCGCCGCGCAGGCGGTGCAGCTGATCGGGATGCCGGAGGCCCGCCTCGCCCTCGCGCAGGCCACCATCCACCTCGCGACCGCGCCGAAGTCGGGGGCCGTCATCGCCGCGCTCGGCGCCGCCATGGCGGACGTCGCGGCGGGAAACGCCGGGCTCGTCCCGCCGCACCTGCGCGACGGCCACTACGCGGGGGCGGCCAAGCTCGGCAACGCCGTCGGCTACCGATATCCCCACGACCACCCGGACGGGGTACTGGCGCAGCAGTATCCGCCGGACGAGCTCGTCGGTGTCGACTACTACCTGCCCACCACGCACGGCGGCGAGCGTGACATCGCGGGGCGCGTGGACAAGCTGCGCGCCATCGTCCGCGGCACGAACCGTCAGGGCGGCCGGTTAAGCTGAATGTTGCCGAACCGCCGGGTGTGCCCAGCCACCCGGCGACCGTAGTTGCCCTCGAGACAGACAATAAGGATCACTGACGTGCAGACCCACGAGATTCGCCGGCGCTTCCTCGACCATTTCGTCAAGGCGGCCCACACCGAGGTACCCAGCGCCTCGCTGATTCTCGATGATCCGAACCTGCTGTTCGTCAACGCCGGCATGGTGCAGTTCGTGCCGTTCTTCCTCGGCCAGCAGACTCCGCCGTACCCCAGGGCGACCAGTGTCCAGAAGTGTGTGCGCACCCTCGACATCGAGAATGTGGGCATCACCACACGGCACAACACGTTCTTCCAGATGGCCGGCAACTTCTCCTTCGGCGACTACTTCAAGCGCGACGCGATCAAGCACGCGTGGTCGCTGCTGACGTCCGGAGTCGACGACGGCGGCTACGGGTTCGACCCCGAGCGGATCTGGGTGACGGTCTACCTCGACGACGACGAGGCGCGCGACATCTGGCGCGACGAGGTCGGCGTCCCCGAGACCCGGATCCAGCGCCGCGGCATGGCCGACAACTACTGGTCCATGGGCATCCCCGGACCGTGCGGCCCGTGCTCGGAGATCTACTTCGACCGCGGCCCCGAGTTCGGTGCCGAAGGCGGCCCCGAGGCGGACGAGGACCGCTACATCGAGATCTGGAATCTCGTGTTCATGCAGAACGAGCGCGGTCTCGGAATCAGCAAGGACAACTTCGAGATCCTCGGCCCGCTGCCGAAGCAGAACATCGACACCGGCATGGGCGTCGAGCGGGTCGCGTTCCTGCTCCAGGGCGTCGACAACGTGTACGAGACCGATCTCGTGCGCCCGGTCATCGCGAAGGCCGAGGAGCTGTCGGGCCGCAAGTACGGCGTCGACCACGACGACGACGTGCGGTTCCGGGTGGTCGCCGACCACGCGCGCACCGCCGCGATGCTCATCGCCGACGGTGTGAACCCCGGCAACGACGGCCGCGGCTACGTTCTGCGCCGCCTGCTCCGGCGCATCGTCCGCTCCGCGAAGCTGCTCGGCGCCGACAAGCCCAGCATGCGGGAGTTCATCACCGTCGTCCGCGACACGATGGCGCCGTCGTACCCGGTCCTCGACACCGACTTCGGTCGCATCGAGACCGTCGCCGTGGGGGAGGAGACCGCGTTCCTCAAGACCCTCACGTCCGGTTCCAAGCTGTTCGAGGGCGCCGCCGAATCGGTGAAGGCGTCCGGCAAGTCGACGATCGGCGGCGACCAGGCGTTCGCGCTGCACGACACGTACGGCTTCCCGATCGACCTGACCCTGGAGATGGCCGCCGAGGCCGGTCTGACCGTCGACGAGGACGGCTTCCGCGCGCTCATGGCCGAACAGCGGCAGCGGGCGAAGGACGACGCCCAGGCGCGCAAGCACGCGCACGCCGACCTCACCGTCTACAAGGAACTCCTCGACCGCGGGCCCACCGAGTTCACCGGATTCCACGAATTGGTCTCCGAGGCACACGTTCTCGCGCTGATTTCGCAGGGGCAGCGCGTCCCGGTCGCGACGGCGGGCCAGGACGTCGAGGTGATCCTCGACCGCAGCCCGCTGTACGCGGAGGCGGGTGGCCAGATCGCAGACCTCGGCACCCTCACCGGTCCGGGCCTGCGGGTCAAGGTCAACGACGTCCAGAAGATCGCCAAGAAGCTGTGGGTCCACAAGGTGACCGTGCAGGAGGGGCAGATCACCGAGGGCGACGTCGTGCTCGCGCAGGTCGACGCCGCGTGGCGCAAGGGCGCCACCCAGGGACACTCCGGCACGCACATGGTGCACGCCGCGTTGCGACAGGTGCTCGGCCCCAACGCCGTTCAGGCCGGCTCGCTGAACAAGCCGGGCTACCTGCGGTTCGACTTCTCCTGGCAGGGCGCGCTGACGGAAGCGCAGAAGCAGGACATCGAGGTCGTCGCGAACGAGGCGGTGGCCGCCGACTACTCCGTGAACACGTTCGTCACCGACCTCGACAAGGCGAAGTCGATGGGCGCGATGGCGTTGTTCGGCGAGAACTACGGCGACGAGGTGCGGGTCGTCGAGATCGGCGGACCGTTCTCGATGGAGCTGTGTGGTGGAACTCACGTGGGCAGCTCCTCGCAGATCGGCAACGTCACGCTGCTCGGTGAGCAGTCCGTCGGCTCCGGCGTGCGCCGCGTCGAGGCCTACGTCGGGCTCGACTCGTACCGCTACCTGGCCAAGGAACGGGCACTGCTCGCCGGGCTGTCGTCGTCGCTGAAGGTGCCCTCGGAAGAGGTGCCCGCCCGCGTCGAGGCCCTGGTGGAGCGACTTCGGGTGGCGGAGAAGGAACTCGAACAGACCCGCGCGCAGGCGGTACTCGCGTCGGCGGGCACGTTCGTCGACAACGCCCAGCGCGTCGGGCCGGTGCTGCTGGTCGCGGATTCCGCCCCGGCCGGTGTCGGCGGCAACGACCTGCGGGGGCTCGTCACGGACATCCGCGGCCGGTTCGGCACCCAGCCCGCCGTGGTGGTGCTGCTCGGTGACGTCGACGGCAAGGTGCCGTTCGTGGTGGCCGTGAGCAAGGCCGCGCAGGAACTCGGCCTGTCGGCCGGCGACCTCGTGAAGGAGTTCGGCCCGAAGATCGGCGGCCGCGGCGGCGGAAAGGCCGACATGGCACAGGGTTCCGGTTCGGACACCAGCGGAATTGCGGCCGCCCTCGACGCGGTCCGAGGACAAGTCGCGGACAAGGTGGGGAGCCGGTAACGGTGGATCACGCGGAACAGGGTCCGGATCGACCGGGAGTCGACGACCCTGGGCGTGGTCGGCGTATCGGCATCGATGTGGGCAGTGTCCGGATCGGCGTCGCGTCGAGCGACCCCGACGGGATCCTCGCGACCCCGGTGGAGACGGTGCCCCGGTCCAAGGATCGCGGACCCGACGCGCCGGATATCCGGCGCATTGCCGACATTGTCGAGGAATACGAGGCGGTGGAGGTTATCGTCGGTCTGCCGCAGACCTTGCGGGGTGAACGGGGGAAGGCCGCCTCGATCGCTACTGTGTTCGCGAAGCGACTGCGAAGGAAGGTCGACCCCGTACCGGTGCGGATGGCGGACGAACGTCTGACGACCGTCACTGCCGCGCGGGCGCTTCGCGAGAGCGGTGTCAGTGCGAGGGGCCAGCGTCCTGTGATCGACCAGGCTGCGGCGGTGGCGATCTTGCAGGGATGGTTGGACGAGCGGAGCAGGTCGGTGAGTGCAGGGGATTCAGGTGGGGACGTGCAGCTACCGGAGGCAGGCCAGTGAGCAATCACCGCCGCCCCGCAGGCGAGCGACCCGACTTCCAGTACATCCCCCGCGAACCCCGTCGGCACCGCTACCTCGAAGACGACGACGAAGTCGACTACACACCGCCCCCCGACGACGACCTCGTCACCACCGGCCGCCACGCCGTGGTGTACGACGAGCCGCACTTCGACGAACCGCACCTCGACGAACCGCACCTCGGGGAACCGCTGCACCACGAATCGCACTACGAGGAACCGCACGTCGACGAACCGCTGCACCACGAACCGCTGCGCCGCGAACCGCACTGCGACTACGCGGAGCCGCGGTACGAGCAGCCCCACGACCCCGAGTCCGTGTACGAGGACGGATACGGTCCCCGCTCCTACGGCGACGTCCGCGCCCACCGGGAGGCACCCGCCGACGGCCATCCGTATGCGGACGACTCCGACTACGTCGACGAGCCGTACGAGGCCCGCGCCTACCCCGGCGACGACCACCCGCACGATGAACCCGACGTCGCGTTCGCGGAGGCCGAGACGCAGATAATCTCGGCGATTCCCGAGGAGATCCCACCGACCCGCGCCGCTGCCCGCACGCAGGCACGCAGGCGTAAACAGGCCAGGGGACGCGCCCGCCGGGGCAAGGTGTTCGGCGTCCTCGCGGCCGCGACGGTCCTGATCGTGCTGGTCGGTGTCGTGTTCGTCGGCGGCAAGTTGTTCTTCGGCGGGTCCGACGCTCCCGCGGACTACGCAGGCCCGGGCGGTCCCGAAGTGGTCGTGCAGGTCCATCCGGGCGACACCGCGGAGGAGATCGCCACCACCCTGGCGGACCGCGACGTCGTCGCCAGCGGATCGGCGTTCTTCAACGCCGCGGTCCAGAGCAACGCCATGAACTCGGTGCAACCCGGCTTCTACAGCCTCTCCACCCAGATCCCGGCGGACGACGCCGTGCAGGAACTGGTCGACCCCGCCTCCCGCGTCGGGCAGATGATCATCTCCGAGGGCAGGCAACTCCACGACACGACCGACGTGCAGACCGGCGCCAAGAAGAAGGGGATCTACACGCTGATCTCCGAGGCCAGCTGCCTGGGTGACGCCGGCCAGGAGAAGTGCATCAGCTACGACGACCTCAACGCCGCCGGTTCGGGCGACTTGTCCGCGCTCGGCGTGCCCGACTGGGCGAAGGACTCGGTCGCGGGTGTCCCGGACCGGGATCGCCAGCTGGAGGGCCTGATCGCCGCCGGCAGCTGGGATTTCGATCCGACCGCGGGACCGGTCGCCATCCTGCAGCGGCTGGTGTCCGAGAGTTCCGCGAGCTACGAGAAGACCGGGATCCTCACCGCGGGCAACCAGGTCGGTCTCACGCCGTACAAGATGCTGGTCGCGGCGTCTCTGGTGGAACGCGAGGCGATGCCCGACGACTTCTCGAAGGTCGCCCGTGTCATCCTGAACCGGCTCGCCGTCAACCAGGCGCTGCAGTTCGACTCCACCGTCAACTACGCGCTGGACACCACCGAACTCGCCACCACCGACGCCGACCGCGCGCAGGTGACACCCTGGAACACGTACGCCAGCCCCGGCCTGCCTGCGACGCCGATCTCGTCGCCGAGCATCGGGGCGCTCCAGGCGGTCGAACAACCGGCGCCCGGCGACTGGATCTACTTCGTGACGGTCGATTCGAAGGGCACGACACTCTTCACGAAGAGCTACGACGAACACCTGGCCAACATCGACCAGGCTCTGAACAACGGGATTCTCAACAGTGGACGATGAGTTGGTGACCGCACGCAAAGCTGCGGTGCTGGGCAGCCCGATCGCGCATTCGCGATCACCGCAACTGCACCTCGCGGCGTACCGGGCGCTCGGTCTCACCGGGTGGACGTACGACCGCATCGAGTGCGACGGGGAGCGACTCCCCGGACTCGTGTCCGGGCTCGGCCCGGAATGGGTCGGCCTGTCCGTCACGATGCCGGGCAAGATCGCCGCACTCGAATTCGCGTCCGAGCGCACCGACCGGGCCGTGGCGATCGGCTCCGCGAACACCCTCGTCCGCATCGAGGGCGGCTGGCGTGCCGACTGCACCGACGTGGACGGGGTCAGCGGCGCGCTCACCGCGGGCGGCGTCGGAGCCGTCGCGGGCGCCGATGCGGTCGTCGTCGGCGCCGGCGGGACGGCCAGACCCGCGCTCGTCGCGCTCGCCGACCTGGGCGTGAAGTCGGTGACCGTCGTGGCCCGCGACGCGGGTCGCGCGGCGGGTGCCCTGGCATGCGCGGAATCGGTTGGGCTCGAGGTTCGGTTGCTCGGCTTCGACAGCCCCGAACTCGGGGCCCGGTGCGCGGCATCCGCAGCACTCGTCAGCACCGTTCCGTCCGCCGCGATCGCCGATTGCGCGGACGTTCTCGGCCGGGCGCCGTTCGTGCTCGACGCGATCTACGACCCGTGGCCGACCCCGCTGGCGGCCGCGGTCGAGGCGGCAGGGGGAACGGTCGTCGGCGGTCTGTCCATGCTCCTGCACCAGGCGTTCGGCCAAGTCGAGCAGTTTACCGGCCGCCCGGCGCCGCGCGAGGCGATGGCGGCGGCTCTGGGCTAGTTGTCCACAGGCCCCGCCGCCATCCACAGGGCGATCGTTCACGCAGGTCGCCGCGACGGTTCCCGGGGTCCGGTCCCGCACGCTGATCGGCATGTGGTGGCTGATCGTGACGAGTGTGGTGGCGGGTGCGGGTGCGGGACGGTGTGCGCGTCTCACCGCAGGCCGGTTCGTGGGCCCGGTGCGGCCGGGCTGGTGCGAGGCGGTGTGCGCTGCCGGCGTGGCCGCCGCGGTCTGGGCCGACGCCGGCCGCAACCCCGTGTGGATACTGCCGGGTGCGCTCGCGTTCTGGTGGTGGTGCGCGAGTCTCGCCGCCGCCGACCTGTGTGCGCGGAGACTGCCGAATCTGCTGACACTGCCCGGGTTCCTGGTGATCGTCGGCATCGGGGCCGCGACCGGCTCCGCGTCCGCTGCCGTGATCGGCGGTCTCCTGCTGGCGGCCGCCTATCTCGCCCTGTACCTCGGGGCACCCGGCGCGATGGGTGCGGGTGACGTGAAACTCGCGCTCGGGGTCGGCGCGGCCGCCGGCCTGGCCGGGGGAGAGGCCTGGGTGGTCGCGGCCGCGCTCGCGCCGGCTCTGACCGCGGTGGCGGGCTGCGTCGTCCTCGCCGTCCGGCGCTCCCCGCGGCCGCTCCCGCACGGACCGGCCATGTGTGCCGCGACGCTGGTGGCGCTGTTCGCCGGGCACCTCACCTGACCGAGTCCGCGCCCCGCGCGCGCCCCGAGAGGACCACCGTCACCGCCGGACGCGGCGACATGGAAGGATATTGGCGTGCTGCGCTGGATAACTGCCGGAGAATCCCATGGTCCCGCCCTCGTCGCGATGCTCGAGGGGATGGTCGCGGGCGTCGAAGTGACGTCCGAGGACATCTCGACCCAACTCGCGCGACGCCGCCTCGGCTACGGCCGCGGTGCGCGAATGAAGTTCGAGGCCGACAAGGTCACCATCGTCGGTGGTGTCCGGCACGGCCGGACGCTCGGCGGCCCGATCGCCGTCGAGGTGGGCAACACCGAGTGGCCCAAGTGGGAAACCATCATGTCCGCGGACCCGGTGGACGCCGACCTGCTCGCCGACCAGGCGCGGAACGCGCCGCTCACCCGTCCGCGCCCCGGTCACGCCGACTACTCGGGCATGCTCAAGTACGGGTTCGACGACGCCCGCCCCGTTCTCGAGCGCGCGAGTGCGCGCGAGACGGCGGCCCGGGTCGCGGCCGCGACGTTCGCCCGGGGTTTCCTGCGCCAGGTGTTCGGCGTGGAGGTGCTGTCCCACGTGATCTCGATCGGCGCGTCCGATCCGTACGTCGGTCCCGAACCCACCGCATCGGACCTCGCGGCGATCGACGCCAGCCCGGTGCGCGCGTTCGACAAGGCCGCCGAGGAATCGATGATCGCCGAGATCGAGGCCGCCGAGCGCGACGGCGACACCCTCGGCGGTGTCGTCGAGGTCGTCATCCACGGCCTGCCCGTGGGCCTCGGATCGTTCATCAGCGGCGCGGACCGCCTCGACGCCCGTCTGGCGTCCGCCCTGATGGGAATCCAGGCCATCAAGGGCGTCGAGGTCGGCGACGGCTTCGAGACCGCCCGCCGCCGCGGCAGCCAGGCACACGACGAGATGCGGCCCGGCCCGGACGGAATTCTGCGTTCCACCAACCGCGCCGGCGGTCTCGAGGGCGGCATGACCAACGGCGAGGCGCTCCGCGTGCGCGCGGCGATGAAGCCGATCTCGACGGTCCCGCGCGCCCTGGCCACCGTCGACATGTCGACCGGTGACGAAGCCGTGGCCATTCACCAGCGGTCCGACGTGTGCGCGGTGCCCGCCGCGGGTGTCGTGGCCGAGGCGATGGTGGCGTTGGTCGTCGCCCAGGCCGCGCTCGAGAAGTTCGGTGGCGACTCGGTCGCCGAAACGGCCGCCAACTATGAGCGTTACGCGTCGGGTGTGGCAGCCCGGCTCGCGCGATGACCAGCCCGTCTGCCGTCGCGTCGGGGCGGTGACGGATGATGGCACCGAAAGCCGTGCTCGTCGGTCCGCCGGGCGCGGGTAAGTCGACGATCGGGCGCCGCCTCGCGCAGGCGCTGGACCTGTCGTTGTTCGACACCGACGTGGCCGTCGAGGAAGAGGCGGGGCGCACGATCGCCGAGATCTTCGTCCAGGAGGGCGAACCGGCCTTCCGTGCGCTCGAGGAAGAGATCGTCCGGAAGGCCATCGAGAGCCACGACGGGATCGTGTCGCTCGGCGGCGGGTCCATCCTCTCCGAGCGCACCCGGGAATTGTTGAAGGGCCACACCGTGATCTACCTCGAGATCAGCGTGGCCGAGGGGCTCAAGCGCACGGGAACCAACACCGCGCGCCCCCTCCTCTCCGGTGGCGACCCCCGCCAGGTGTACACCGAGTTGATGCGCAAGCGCCGACCGCTGTACCGGCAGGTGGCGTCCATCCGGATACGCACGGACGGGCGGAGTCCCGCCCGTGTGGTGCAGCAGCTGGTGGCGAAACTCGCCGAGTGATCGGCGAGACCCCGGCGGAACAGAGACATCCGAGAACCTCGGACAAGACGGAGCGGAGCAGCAGACAGTGACCGAACCGGTACGCGTACAGGTGCAGACGGCGAACCCCTACCCGGTCATCATCGGGCGCGGATTGCTCGGTGAGCTGGTGGACGAACTCACCGGCACGAGGACGGTGGCGATCTTCCACCAGCCGCCGCTCGCCGAGACGGCGGAGGCGGTGCGCGCGGCACTCGCCGAGAAGGGGATCGATGCGCACCGCATCGAGATTCCGGACGCGGAGGACGGCAAGGATCTGGCCGTCGCCGGGTTCTGCTGGGAGGTCCTCGGCCGGATCGGCCTGACCCGCAGCGACGCCGTGGTCAGCCTGGGCGGTGGCGCGGCCACCGACCTCGCCGGGTTCGTCGCGGCGACGTGGATGCGCGGTGTGCGCGTGATCCACGTGCCCACCACGCTGCTCGCCATGGTGGACGCCGCGGTCGGCGGCAAGACCGGCATCAACACCGAGGCCGGCAAGAACCTGGTGGGATCGTTCCACGAGCCGTCGGCGGTGCTGATCGACCTGGCGACGCTCGAGACGGTGCCCCGCAACGAGATCGTCGCGGGCATGGCGGAGGTCGTGAAGACCGGATTCATCGCCGACCCCGTGATCCTCGAGCTCATCGAGAAAGATCCCGAAGCCGCGCTGGACCCCACGGGAACCGTTCTGCCCGAACTGATCCGGCGGTCCGTGGAGGTCAAGGCCAAGGTCGTGGCCGCCGACCTGCGGGAGTCGGATCTGCGGGAGATCCTCAACTACGGGCACACGCTCGGGCACGCGATCGAGCGGCGGGAACGCTACCGCTGGCGTCACGGTGCGGCGGTCGCGGTCGGGCTCGTCTTCGCGGCCGAGCTGGGGCGGCTGGCGGGACGCCTGGACGATGCGACGGCGGACCGGCACCGCACCATCCTGGAACTGGTGGGGCTGCCCACCACGTACGACGCGGACGCGTTCGGCCAGCTGGTCGAGGGGATGCAGACGGACAAGAAGAACCGGGCCGGCGTGCTGCGGTTCGTCGTGCTCGACGGGCTCGCGAAGCCCGGACGGCTCGAGGGCCCGGACCCGTCCCTGCTCGTGGCCGCGTACTCCGCGGTGGCCCGGGAGGCGACGCCGGGGACCGGAGGCGCCGTCCTGCTGTGATTTAGCGGGAGAAGGCAAGGACGCGGCGGTGTGAGCGAGTGCGCTCACACCGCCGCCGTCGTCTGTCGGTGCGTTGTCTGCCGGAGAGCCGGGAGCGGTTACTCGCCGCGGCGCCGCTCGTCCGTGGTCCGCTTCCCGAGGTCGACCGGGTCCTGCCAGGTGGTGTCCCCGCCCTGCGGCTGATCGAGGTCGGACGTGTCCTCGCGGTAGTTGTGCACCGGTTCGAACACGGCCGTGTCGGCATCGGAGCCGGCGTACCCGGTGTCCGGGGTCTGCTCGTACGCCTGGCCGGGGTAGTTCTGTCCGTAACCGTCGTCATCGGCCACGGCTGCGGCTGCGGTTCCCCCCGCTGCGGCTCCTGCGGCCACGCCGGCGCCGTGCGCCGCCGGCCGGCGTTCGCCTCGGTCCTTCACCGTCTTCCTGGACTCCCGGCCGACGAAGAACCGGCCGAGGAACACGGCGAGCATGGCAGGCACGAAGATCAGCAGGACCGTGAATGCGGCCCCGGACGTGATCTCGAAGAAGAACGAGTTCTGGGTCACGTTGAGGTTCGGCACCAGGTTGGCCAGCCAGCTCCCCACACCCGCGACGACTCCGCCGAGCAGGGCCGCCTTCAGCCACAGCATCGTCAGGTCGGCGCCGTCCTCCGGATCCGGGTTCCGGCGACGGTCCCGGATGCCGTCGATGCCGGCCCAGATCAGTGCCACGAACACCACGATCAGCAGTGCGAGCCATCTCAGAGCGGAACCCTGAAGCGGCCACTGTGTGATCGACACACCGAGGATCACACGAACGAAAACATGTATCAGGGCCATGCCGAGGCCGCGTACCACCCACGCATTCATGGGCACAGCGTAACCAGCGGGATTTGCGGCGTGTGGGCTAACCCACACGGTCGGACTCTGCAACCTGTTCTCGCCGCGGGAGGGCGCCGTCGATCCGTGCCCTCCGGGTGCCGGTTTGCCGGTACGTTTGACGACATGCCTGCTGATCATGGTTCGCGGCGCGCGGCGCTGCGCGCGGCCCTCGCCGCCCGGGATCTCGACGCACTGCTGGTGACGAATCTGGTGAACATCCGGTATCTCACCGGGTTCACCGGGTCCAACGCCGCGCTGCTCGTGCACGCTTCGGACGCCGAGGGTGCCGAGGAGCGCACCGTCATCTGCACCGACGGCCGCTACCTCACTCAGGTCGGAGAACAGGTTCCCGATCTGCGGGCCGAGATCGCCCGGGCCAGCGCCGCCCACCTGATCGAGTCGGTCGGACGGCGGAGCCCGTCTTCGCTGGCGTTCGAGAGTCACGTCGTCACCGTGGACGAGTTCGCGTCCTGGTCGGTGCTCGCGCCGGACGCGCGGCTCGACCCCGTTCCGGGTCTCGTCGAGGAACTGCGGATGGTGAAAGACGACTTCGAGGTCGGACTGCTGCGCGCGGCGTGCGCCGCGGCGGACGCGGCGCTCGCCGAGCTGATCGAGCGTGGTGGTCTCCGTCCCGGACGCACCGAGAAGGAGGTGGGCCGGGAACTCGAGGCGCTGATGCTCGCGCACGGAGCCGACGGCATCTCGTTCGAGACCATCGTCGCGGCGGGCGCCCACTCGGCGATCCCGCACCACCGCCCGACCGAGGCCGTGCTCGGCAGCGGCGACTTCGTGAAGCTGGACTTCGGGGCGGAGATCGGCGGTTACCACTCGGACATGACCCGAACGTACGTCCTGGGGCACGCCGCCGACTGGCAACGCGACGTATATGCGCTGGTCGCGCGGTCGCAGGAGGCCGGGCGGGACGCGCTGCGCCCGGGAGCCGAGGTGTCCGCGGTGGACGCCGCCGCCCGCACGGTCATCGAGGATGCCGGCTACGGCGAGCTGTTCCTGCACGGCCTCGGACACGGCGTCGGCCTGGAGATCCACGAAGCTCCGGGAATCGGCAAGCTGGGCACCGGTACACTGCTGGACGGTGCGGCGGTGACCGTCGAGCCGGGCGTGTACTTCTCCGGGCGCGGAGGCGTGCGGATCGAGGACACGCTCGTGGTTCGTGAGCAGGGACCGGAACTGCTCACACTCACCACCAAAGACCTGACTGTCGTGTAGACGGTTTCGACCTTATCGAGGAGACGCGAAGCAAGTGGCTTCCACCAGTGATTTCAAGAACGGCCTGGTCCTGCAGATCGAAGGCCAGCTGTGGACGATTACCGAGTTCCAGCACGTGAAGCCCGGCAAGGGTCCCGCGTTCGTGCGCACCAAGCTGAAGAACGTGCTCTCGGGCAAGGTCGTCGACAAGACGTTCAACGCCGGCGTCAAGGTGGACACGGCCACGGTCGACCGCCGCGACATGACGTACCTGTACCACGACGGCACCGACTACATCTTCATGGACGGCGACACCTACGACCAGATCTCGATCAGCGAGGCCACCGTCGGCGACGGCGCCCGCTTCATGCTCGAGAACATGGCCGTGCAGGTCGCGACGCACGAGGACGTTCCGCTGTTCGTGGAACTGCCCGTCACCGTCGAACTGGTGGTCCAGCACACCGATCCCGGCCTGCAGGGCGACCGCTCCACCGGCGGCACCAAGCCCGCCACCCTCGAGACCGGCGCCGAGATCAACGTTCCGCTGTTCATCAACACCGGCGACAAGCTGAAGGTCGACTCCCGCGACGGCAACTACCTCGGGCGTGTGAATTCCTGAGTGTCCGGTACGCATAAGAAACTCGGCGCACGGCACAAGGCCCGCAAACGCGCCGTCGATTTCCTCTTCGAGGCAGAGGCGCGAGATCTCGATCCGGTCGATCTCGCGACCGAGCGCGCGGAACTGTCCGGCAAGGACGATTCGGTGGCGCCGGTCGCCCCGTACACCGTCACCGTGGTGACGGGTGTCGCGGAGAACCTGGACCGCCTCGACGAGGTGATCTCGTCTCACCTGCAGGACTGGACGCTGGAGCGGCTTCCGGCCGTCGATCGCGCGATCCTGCGCATCGCCGTGTGGGAGCTGTTCCACGCCACCGACGTGCCTCCGGTCGTGGCCGTGGACGAGGCGGTGGAGCTCGCGAAGCAGCTCTCCACCGACGAGTCGCCGGGTTTCATCAACGGCATCCTCGGCCAGGTCGTGCTGGTGGCCCCGCAGGTGCGGTCGGCCGCGGCCGCGACGTCGCGCCGCGCCGAGACCGCCGGCGGCGAGACGGACGACGCCCGCTCGTAAGTTCGAGTCCCGCTGCGGGCCCACCACTCCGACCCTCGCGGGGACGGTCCGGCGGGTCCGCAGGTCAGGGGTCCGGGCCTGGCGCAGTCGACGCGCTGATAAGCTGTCCGCGTCAGGCATCCTTTAACGATCCGTCCAGTGAGGCGGAGAAGGAGGTCGTTGTATGCGCGTGCCCGAAGGGTCTCGCCCCGCCGGGGAACCGGCGGATTCAACACCAGAAGAGTCCCCGTCCGTCGAACCCGCACGGGAGCTGCTGTCCGCAGCCGATGTGGGACGGACCATTGCGCGAATCGCGCACCAGATCATCGAGAAGACCGCGATCGACGCCGCCGACGGCGAGGCGCCGCGTGTCGTTCTGATCGGCATCCCGACCCGGGGCACGACGCTCGCCGCGCGGCTCGCCGGGAAGGTCGAAGAATTCTCCGGGGTGCGCCCACCGGTCGGCTCCCTCGACATCACGATGTACCGCGACGATCTGCGCACCAAGCCGCACCGCCCCCTCGAACGCACCTCGGTGCCCGAGGGTGGCGTCGACAACACGCTGGTCGTCCTCGTCGACGACGTGCTGTTCTCCGGCCGCACCGTCCGCTCGGCGCTCGACGCCCTCCGCGACCTCGGGCGCCCCCGTGCCGTCCAGCTGGCCGTCCTCGTCGACCGCGGCCACCGCGAACTGCCGCTGCGCGCCGACTACGTGGGCAAGAACGTGCCCACCGCCCGCACCGAGGACGTCAAGGTGCTCCTGAGCGAACACGACGGCCGCGACGCGGTCATGATCTCCGGGGGGAAGAGCTAAGTGAAGCACCTGTTGTCGATCGCTGACCTGACACGGGAATCGGCCGTCGAACTCCTCGACGAGGCCGAACGCTTCGAACAGGCCCTCCTCGGACGTGAGGTGCGGAAGCTCCCGACGCTGCGCGGCCGGACCGTGATGACCGTGTTCTTCGAGAACTCGACCCGCACCCGGGTGTCGTTCGAGGTCGCCGGGAAGTGGATGAGCGCGGACGTCATCAACGTCAGCGCGTCCAGTTCGTCGGTGTCGAAGGGCGAATCCCTCCGGGACACGGCGATGACGTTGCGCGCCGCCGGCGCCGACGCCCTGATCGTGCGGCACCCGGCGTCGGGTGCGGCCCACCAGATCGCGAACTGGACCGGACGTCAGGACGACGGCGGACCCGCGGTGATCAATGCCGGCGACGGCACGCACGAACACCCCACCCAGGCGCTGCTCGACGCGCTCACGCTGCGTCAGCGGCTCGGCGACATCGAGGGCAAGCGCATCGCCATCGTCGGCGACATCCTGCACAGCAGGGTCGCGCGGTCGAACGCGCTGCTGCTGTCGATGCTCGGCGCCGAGGTCGTCCTCGTCGCGCCGCCCACGCTGCTCCCGGTCGGAGTGTCGTCGTGGCCGGTGTCGGTGGCGCATTCCCTCGACGCGGAGCTGCCCGGTCTCGACGCCGTCCTGATGCTGCGCGTGCAGGCGGAACGAATGAACGGCGGGTTCTTCCCGTCCCAGCGGGAGTACTCGATCAATTACGGCCTGTCGGAGAAGCGGCTCGCGCTGCTCCCCGAGCACGCGGTGGTGCTGCACCCCGGACCGATGCTGCGCGGCATGGAAATCGCCTCGGCGGTCGCCGATTCGACGAGGACCGCCGTGCTGCAGCAGGTGACCAACGGAGTGCACATGCGCATGGCGGTGCTGTTCCGGCTGCTGGTCGGGGCGGAGGAAGTTGCGGGATGAGTGACGGTGACGGGATGAGTGACAGTGCAGTGACAGGAGAGACAGTGCTCATCAAGAACGTGTTGCTGTACGGCGAGGGCGAGCCCACCGACGTTCTGCTCGGTGACGGCGTCATCGCCGCGATCGGTGCGGACGCGGGCAAGGATGCCGCGCCCGGCGCCGAGGTGATCGACGCGGCGGGGCAGATCCTGCTCCCCGGCTTCGTCGACCTGCACACCCACCTGCGGGAACCCGGCCGGGAGGACACCGAGACCATCGATTCCGGCTCGGCCGCCGCCGCGCTCGGCGGATACACCGCGGTGTTCGCGATGGCCAACACCAGCCCGGTCGCCGACTCGGTGGTCGTCACCGACCACGTGTGGCGCCGCGGCCAGGAGGTCGGGCTCGTCGACGTACACCCCGTCGGCGCCGTCACCGTCGGGCTCGAGGGCAAGCAGCTCGCCGAGATGGCCACGATGGCGTCGGGAACCGGCCGGGTGCGGATGTTCTCGGACGACGGCCACTGCGTCTACGACCCGCTGATCATGCGCCGGGCCCTCGAATACTCGAGTTCGCTCGGGGTGCTCATCGCGCAGCACGCGGAGGAGCCGCGACTGACCGTCGGGGCGATCGCGCACGAAGGCCCCACCGCCGCCCGGCTCGGGCTGGCGGGCTGGCCGCGCGCCGCCGAGGAGTCGATCGTCGCCCGCGACGCACTGCTCGCCCGCGACGCCGGGGCGCGGGTGCACATCTGCCACGCGTCGACCGCGGGCACCGTGGAACTGATGAAGTGGGCACGCGGACAAGGTATTTCGATTACCGCCGAGGTCACGCCGCACCACCTGCTGCTCGACGACTCCCGGCTCGAGACGTACGACGCCGTCAACAAGGTGAATCCGCCGCTGCGGGAGGCGAGCGACGTCGCCGCGCTCCGGGCCGGACTGGCCGAGGGGACCATCGACTGCGTCGCGACCGATCACGCGCCGCACGCCGAGCAGGACAAGTGCTGCGAGTTCGCGGCCGCCCGCCCCGGGATGCTGGGGCTCGAGACCGCGCTGTCGATCGTCGCGCAGACGATGGTCCGGACGGGTCTGCTCGACTGGCGCGGTGTGGCCCGGGTGATGAGTGAACGCCCGGCCGAGATCGTCGGACTCGACGACCAGGGTCGACCGATCGAGGTCGGCGAACCCGCCAACCTCGTGCTGATCGACCCGGACGCCGAATGGACCGTTCACGGCCCCGATCTGGCCAGCGTCGCCCACAACACGCCGTACGAGTCGATGACTCTCCCGGCGCGGGTGACGACGACGATCCTGCGCGGCCGGATCACCGCGAGCGACGGCCAGGCCCGCGTCCGGGTGCGAAACGGCAGGGGATGACGGTGGAGAGAATTCTGTGGATAGTCGGCCTCGTCGCGTTCTGGGCGCTGGCCATCGTCCTCATGTACGTCGGGTGGCGCGGTCGCGCCCGGCGGCAGGCCGACCGGGTCGGGCAGCTGCCCGGCGTGCCCGCGCACCTCGGCGCGCAGACGATCGCCCCGGCCACCGGACTGTACGTGGGCAGCACCCTCGCCCCCAGCTGGCAGGACCGGATCGCGGTCGGTGACCTCGGTTTCCGGGCGACGGGTGAGATCTCCCGCTACGACACCGGGATCCTCCTCGAACGCGACGGGGCGTCGGCGATCTGGATCCCGCAGGACGCGGTCCGCGCCGTGCGCACCGAGCGCGGCCTCGCGGGCAAGGTCATGAGCAAGGACGGCGTCCTGGTGATCCGGTGGGAGCTGCCGACCGGCACCGAGATCGACACCGGTTTCCGCAGCGACGACAAGTCCGTGTACCCGGCCTGGGTGGGCGCAGGGAAACCGGACGGCAAGACAGACAGTGAAGATTCAGCGAATGCGGCGAGCTCTGGTGAGGTCGAGCAGAACGGAGAGAACGCATGAGCGGCTACGACACCGACTCTGCAGTACTGGTCCTCGAGGACGGACGGGTATTCCGGGGCACCACTTTCGGCGCCGTCGGCCAGACGCTCGGTGAGGCCGTCTTCAGTACCGGCATGACCGGTTACCAGGAGACGCTCACCGACCCCAGCTACCACCGCCAGATCGTGGTGGCCACCGCGCCGCAGATCGGCA
>JBCEBZ010000239.1:0-4610 GCA_039206675.1 Rhodococcus sp. (in: high G+C Gram-positive bacteria)
CCCCCGAGGTCATTCGAAACTTTGTTCGACTCTAGCAACCTCTCTACCCCATGGCAATAGCCGAATCGCCCACTGCCGCTGCCGCACCCGGTCTCGAGTTCGTGTCGCCCGGGAGGCATATCATCGGCCGATGATGAGCACCGTCGACCCTGCCGCGAAACGGCGTGCCGCGCAGTTGGGCCGGCGTCCGTCCGCGGAGAAGGCCGCCGTGGTGCTGGTGGGCTGCACTGGCAGCGGCTGGTGGCATTCGTCGTCGGTTGTGCTCTCACCCTCCTCGGTCTGATCAGCTGGATCAGCTTGTGCGTCAAGCACGGCCGTGGTGTCCCGCTGTACGGTCCGGCGACGGCAGCTCTCGGGTTCGGTGCAGGCTGGCTGTATGCCGCCGGGCAAACCGATCCGAGTCCCGACGAGCCGGCACAGGGTGCGCCGATGGCGGTGTTTCCGCCGCTGCCGGGGTTTGTCGCGATCGGCGCCGGGGCCGTGTTGACGGCGCTGGCCGTCATGATCTCGGTCCGTCGTGGCCGGCGAATGCTGATCAGCAGCGACGCACCCGTCCTCGACGGTCAGCCGACGAAGATCTGGTACGACGCTGCCGATCCGGGCAACGAGCGCAAAATCGTGGTCGAGCTCGCTACCACTTCCGCGCGGTGAGCAGGAGGTACTCCCAGTTCATCACGGTGCTGCCGGTGCCGTGGTCGAAACGCCGTGCAAGATCGGCGAGTTCGCGGTCCAGCTCGGCCACCCGGGCGGGGTCGCCGGCGATGTGCCGGTACACCGCGATGGTCGGACCGTAATGGGACTTGAAGTAGTCGCGGAAGTCTTCCGGCGTCCGGAACTGATCGATGCGGACGGTGGCCCGGGTTGCCACGACGTCGGTCACCCGGTGGCCGAACAACGCCCGGACGTGGTCCTCGCGACCCCACAGCGGCGGCGGCTGCGCGCCGGGAGGGGGCGGGGGTGCGTACGGTTTCATCGTCGCGAACATCTGACCGATGAACCCCTCGGGGGTCCAGCTGAGCAGTCCGATCGTCCCGCCCGGCCGGCAGACGCGGACGAGTTCGTCGGCGCTCGCCTGATGGTGCGGGGCGAACATGACACCGACGCAGGACATCACGGTGTCGAATTCGTTGTCGGCGAACGGCATGGCCTCGGCGTCGGCTTCGCGCCACTCGACCTCGGCGCCGAGTTCGGCGGCCCGGCGGCGTCCGGCGTCGAACAGTTCCGGGGTGAGGTCACCGGCCACGACGCTCGCACCGGACAGCGCCGCGGGGATGGCGGCGTTGCCGGAGCCGGCCGCGACGTCGAGGACACGGTCACCGGGCCTGACCCGGCTCGCCTGCACCAGTGCGGGGCCGAGGTCCGCGATGATGTCGGTGGCCACGGCGGGATAGTCGCCGAGCGCCCACATGGCGCGGTGTTTGGTCTTCAGTTCGTGATCGGCTCGTACGGCGTCGATCGTGTCATCCATCTCGGTACTCCGGTGGGTCGGCTGCATCGGTCGAGATCCAGCCTGGCCTGACGGCGGTGCCCCGAACAGGCACCCTCGGGGTGGGTTCTTCCCACCCGGGGCGTCACTCCTGGTCGCGGAACTGCGCCGCGAGTTCGCTGCGTGAGCGGATGCCGAGCTTCGCGTAGACGCGGGTCAGGTGGTACTGCACGGTCTTGACGGACAGGAACAGCTCGCCCGCAGCCTCCTTGTTGCTGGCTCCGCCCGCGACGAGTTCGGTCACCGCACGTTCCTGCGGGGTCAGTTCCTCGAGCGTGAACCGGCTGCGTTTGACGTTGAGGCCGCCTGCTTTCAGTTCGCGGTCGCACCGTTGCACGTAGGAGGTGGCGCCGAGCGCGGAATACCCTTCCCGGGCCGCCTGCATGACGGCGTCCGCTTCGCGTCGTTTGCCTGCCCGGCGCAGGGTCTGGCCGTATGCGAAGTTCACCCGGGCGCGGTCGTAGGGGAGGGGCAGGGTGTCGAGCTGTGTCAGCGCATTCTCGAATACGTCTCTGGCTGCGTCGATGTCGCCGCGCGCACCGGCGATGCGACCGCGGGCGTAGCCGAGACGCGCCATCGCGGACCGGTGCCCGCGCTCCGCGGCCCGTTCCTCGTGCGGGGTGAGGAAGGCGTCCGCGTCGTCGACGTGCCCGGCCATCACGAGCGCGTTGGCGTACACGTCGGGCCACTGCCAGAAACCGGGCTCGTCGACGCCCTCCCGGGGTTCCAGACGGGTGAGCGGCTCCAGCGCTCTGATGACGGCGGCGTAGTCGGCCTCCACTTCGGCGCACTGGGCGCGTGCCAGGGAGGACGGGATGAACATCATCGGGTAGTCGTGCGAACTCGCGGCGGCGAGGCGGAGGTGCTCGTGTGCCGCGGGCCAGTTCCCGCGGAGCGCGTGCGTCTGCGCGCCGGTCCAGTGGACGAGGGGCCGCAGGAGGTCGAGCGTGGCGTCCTCGAGTTGGTGCGCGGCGCGGTCGACGGTGGCGATGGCGCCGTTCCAGTCGCCGAGGGCGAATTGTGTTCGCGCCAGCCACGCTTGCGCCCACAGCGAGATGCGGGTGGAGCCCATCCGGAACGCCGTCGGCACGGCACTCTCGAGTTCCTGGCGTGCCGATTCGGGATCGTCCAGTGCCAGGTCGAGCCAGCCCCGGGCCATGTCGAAGCGCTGGGACTGGGCGCCGAGGGCGATCTTCGCGGACAGCGTGTCGTAGGCCGTCCGCGCCTCCGCGATCCGGCCGGTGGCCGCGAGTCCGAGCCCCATGATCGCCGCGGATTCGACGGCCGACGGATCAGCCGAATCGACGAGAGCGACTGCCCGGCGGCCCCACTCGACGAGGTCCGGTCCGTGCCAGCGGGCCAGCGAGTCGAGGACGCGCCGCTGGCAGATCAGTGCCGCGGTGGCCGGATCGGTCTCCGGGTCGCAGGCGGTCCAGGACTGGGTGAGCAGCGCATCGGCCTCGGCGGGACGTCCCCGCTGGATCGCGAGGTAGCCGAGCACCGCGTCGCGCAGCGGGCTCTCCGGGAAGCTTTCGATCTCTGGTGCGAAAGCCAGTGCCTGGGATAGGTTTCCGGTGCCGAGTAGGGCGTCGACGGCGCGAATCAACCGGTGCTCGCGTTCCCCCCGGTCCGCGGTGAGGCGGCTCGACTTGATCAGTGCGTCCGCGACCGCCGACCACGCCCCGACCGTCGCCCTGCTCGCGGAGTAGCTGTCGAGTTCGTCCGCGAGCGCCGGGTCGGCGAACGGGGCGGCAGCGGCGCGATGGTCCAGGCGCCTGCCCTCGTCCTCGACGATCCGTGCGGCGTGATCGTGCAGGTCGCGCAATCGGATCGGCCCGAGGCTGTGGTACACGGCGGCGCGGGTGAGCGGCGACGGGAAGGTCAGCACGGTGACGCCGCGGTGCTCACCGGCGGTGAGGAGGCCGGCCCGGTGAAGTTCGTCGAGCGCCTCCACCGGGTGTTCGATGCCGGCGAGCGCGGCGGCGTCGGCGAATCTCGGATCCCCGGCCAGGACTGCGGCCGCTTCGACGAGCGCCCGGGCCTGCGGTGAAGATTCGGACAGCAGCGAACGCACTTTCGCCGCGAACGTGTGCGGCACCGGGAGGACCGCCTGCCAGCGTCCCCACGCGACCGGATCGACTTCCTGAAGAAGTTGCGTCAGGTGCCGCGGGTTCCCGGCCGTGTGCTGGACCAGCTGGTGCGCGAGCGGGGTGGGAAGGTCGACGTGCGCGAGGCTGCTCGCGAGGGCGCGAGCGTCGGACGCGTCGAGCGGGCGGACGCGAACCCGATGGCGGCTGTGCCGGTCGAGGAGGTCGAGGACGTCCGCGCGAACACCGTCGGGCGGATCCGGATTCGTGACGAGGACGATCAGGGCCGGGCGGCCCAGCAGATGCACGGCGGAGGTCAGCGACTGCAGCGACGCGAGGTCTGCCCAGTGCGCGTCGTCGACCACGACGACGAACGGCGAGTCATCGGCGCGCGGGCCCACCGCCGTGACGAATTCACGGGCGACGTCGAGGGGATCCCGCGACGTCACGGCCGTACCCAGCAGCTGCTCGGCGACTCCGAAGAGCCGGCTCGACGCCCACGTGGCGCACACCGCGGAGAACGCGGGCAGGTCGGGATGCGCGGCGAGGAAGTGTTCCACCAGAGTGGTCTTGCCGATTCCCGGCACGCCTTCGACGACCACGACGACGGGCGCGTCGCCGCACATCTCGTGCAGCGTCGACTCGAGTTCGGCGAGCTCGCGGGAACGTCCGACGAACTCGATATTCCCAGGGTCACTCACACCACTCACCGTATCGCGACGCCCTATTTCGGCGTCTTCCTGGCGAAAATTGGGAACGCTTGTACGGTGAGGTTAGAAGCTGCTGGTCAGAGCGAACACGAGTCGAAGGATTCGGTGCATTCATGACGGAGGCGAACTCCACGAAGCTGGAGCGGGTGGCGATCCGCTTTGCCGGAGACTCGGGCGACGGTATGCAGTTGACCGGCGACCGGTTCACGTCCGAGGCGGCGGCGTTCGGCAACGACCTCGCCACCCAGCCCAACTTCCCCGCCGAGATCCGGGCGCCGCAGGGCACCCTGCCCGGTGTGTCGTCGTTCCAGATCCAGATCGCGGACT
>JBCEBZ010000240.1:0-5897 GCA_039206675.1 Rhodococcus sp. (in: high G+C Gram-positive bacteria)
TTCTCGTTCAACGTCAAGGGCGGCCGGTGCGAGGCCTGCTCCGGCGACGGCACGCTGAAGATCGAGATGAACTTCCTCCCCGACGTGTACGTGCCGTGCGAGGTCTGCCACGGTGCTCGGTACAACCGCGAGACGCTCGAGGTCCACTACAAGGGCAAGACCATCGCCGAGGTCCTGGACATGCCGATCGAGGAGGCCGCGGAATTCTTCGAGCCCATCACCTCGATCCACCGCTACCTCAAGACCCTGGTCGAGGTCGGTCTCGGGTATGTGCGGCTCGGTCAGCCCGCGCCCACGCTGTCCGGTGGTGAGGCGCAGCGCGTGAAGCTCGCCGCCGAACTGCAGAAGCGTTCGACGGGCCGCACGGTGTACATCCTCGACGAGCCGACGACGGGTCTGCACTTCGAGGACATCCGCAAGCTGCTGGGGGTTGTCAACGGTCTGGTCGACAAGGGCAACACGGTGATCGTGATCGAGCACAACCTCGACGTGATCAAGACGTCCGACTGGGTGGTCGACATGGGGCCCGAGGGCGGGTCCGGCGGCGGAACCGTCGTCGCGCAAGGCACCCCGGAGGACGTGGCGCAGGTTCCGGAGAGTTACACGGGACGGTTCCTCGAGAACGTCCTGGCGGTGCCGGCACCTGTTGCGGCGAAGCCGAAGGCGGCCAAGTCTTCGCCGACGCGGAAGTCCGCGTCGGCGAAGAAGACTGCCGCGGCCGCCACGGCGACACCGCGTAAGCGGGCGCCGAAGAAGGCCGCAGCCGCCAGCTGAATCCGGTCAGTCCCTCGCGGCCGCGTCGATCGCGGTCGCGAGGTCCGCGGGCCGCGACCACATCGGCCAGTGGCCCGTCGGCAGATCGACGTAGTCGACCTTCGCGATCTGCGCGAGTTCGGCTGCCATCGGATGACCTGCTGCGGCCATCTGCTGGATGACCTCCGACGGGAAACTCGTGCAGATCACCGTGGTCGGCACGTCCAGCCGCCTGCTGTCGGTGAGTTCGATCGTGTCCCTCGCAGGTCCGGCCGGTTCGGGGACCGCCCGCCGGCGGAACATCTCGAGCGTGGCATCGTCCAGACCGGCCAGGCTGCTGCCTTCGGCCTCGAGTTCGGACCAGGACGGCAGCGGGATCTCGGTGACCGCCGGGTCGAGATCGTCGCGCAGCGCAGTGCCGCTCTGCAGTGGTCCCGAGTCGACGTAGACGATGCGGGCGAGTCGGCCCGGCACCCGATCGCTCGCCGCATACGCCACCGGCCCCGCGCCGCTGTGCGCCACGAGCACCACCCGCTCCGACGGCGGCGTGCTCGCGATGGCCTCCGTGATCGCGGCGACGTGGTGGTCCAGACGGACGCCGGCGCGGTCGCCGTCGGCGGAGTCGAGTCCGGGCAACGTCACCGCGGTGACGTGATGGTCCTGCCCGATCAGGTCGGATTCCACTGCCTCCCAGGCCCATGCGCCGAGCCAGAATCCGGGGACGAGAATGACGTGAGTGCCTGTGCTGCCGTGTACTTCGCTTGTCCGAGTCATGAGACAAGAGTGAACCCGCAACGGTGACATCAGCGTGTCACCGTATTCGTCACAGTCGCATAACGGAATCGGCCCGGCGAGAATCGGGACTTTGCCGCGGACGTTCGGCAGACTGCCCTCATGGACCGTCCCGCCCGCCTCCACGCCCTGACGGAAGAACTGCGCCGCGCGGGTGACCGGGGCCGGACCGCGGAGCAGTTGGCGGCGCAGTTCGAGGTGACGCCCCGCACGATCAAGCGGGACATCGCCGTGCTGCAGGCGTCGGGCGCCGCGATCCGGGCCACTGCCGGACCGGGTGGGGGATACGGGATCATCGGGAACGGCACGTTACCGCCGGTGAATTTCACTCCCGCTCAGGCGGTTTCGGTGGCGCTCGCCCTCACGGCCTTCCGTGACGCGCCGTTCGCGACGGACGGCCGGGCCGCGCTCGCCAAGCTGCTCGACGTGATGGACGCGGAGTCGAGGGAGCGGGTGGCGCAACTCGGTGCGAAGGTGTGGATCCGGCGGGACTCCCACGGTGCGCGTGCGGAGCCCCGCATCCGCCGCGTCGTCGAAGACGGCTTGCAGCGCGAACTGATGGTGTCGCTGCGGTACGTCGACCGGGACGGCGGCCGCACCGAGCGGGTCGTCGAACCGCACCTTCTCGCGCACACGAGGGGGTCGTGGTTCCTGATCGCGTGGTGCCTGAGCCGGGCGGGTGTGCGCTGGTTCCGGTTGGACCGGGTCTCCGACGCCACCCTCACCGGCCGGTCGTTCGTCCCGCGCGACCCGGACCTCTTCGGCGAACCGCCCGCCGACGCGCGCACCGTGTTCGACCGGTGAGGGGCGATCAGAGCGCGCGGGCGGCCGCCACGGATCGGTTCATCAGCGAGACGAGAACCGACTCGTCCACGTCGGCGAGCCTCTTGACGTAGAGACAGCCCTTACCGACCCTGTGCTTGCCGAGCGCGGCGAGTTCGGTCTCGTGCTCGGTGAAGTCGAGCGAGAGGTACAGCGTGAGTGCCGCCGCGCGCGGCGAGAATCCGATCAGGGCGGTGTCGCCCTCGTGGCCGCTGGCATACCGGTAGTGGCGGGTGCCGAATCCGACGATGCTGGTCCCCCACATCGCGGCGGGCTCTCCCGTCGCGGCGGTGAGCAGTTCCACCAGCCGTGCGCTGTCGGCGCGCTTCACCGGGTCGGTGACCGTTGCGAGGAACTCGTCGACCCCTGCGTTCGTCTGCTCGGTCTTGTTGCGGCCCGCCATCTCAGTACTCCGCCATCTCAGTACTCCGCCATCTCTCAGTACACCGGTCCGGTGTACTTCTCACCCGGGCCCTTGCCGGGCTCGTCCGGGTGCGAAGACGCTTCGCGGAACGCGCGCTGCAGCGCCTGCAGGCCTTCGCGGATCGGCCCGGCGTGCGGTCCGAGGTACTCGATGGACGCGGTCACCAGACCGGCGAGGGCTGTGATGACCCGTCGGGCCTCGTCGAGGTCGCGGTGGGGGCTGGAGTCGGGGTCGGCGTCGGACAGGCCGAGTTTCTCGGCCGCCGAACTCATGAGCATGACCGCGGCGCGGCTGATGACCTCGACCGAGGGAACGTCGGCCAGTTCCCGGACATCGGTATTCTGGTCGCCGCCGCTCACGGTGCCGTCGTTCGAGTTGTCATCGATGTTGTCCGTCATGCCCTAGAGGATTCCACCAGTTGCCGGGGACATGGCGGCCAGGTGGTGGTGGGACGCAACGTCCCGGTATCGATTAGCTCCCGACGTGCGCAAATGTTACTCTTGGTGCAACGACCGCCTTCGGATTTGTCGGGGGCAGCAAGTGGAGTCCGACTCCCACCTCTGCGCGGCAGGTAAAACTGCAGCTCAGTGGTCCGGTCGCTCGGTCCGAGGGTTCTCGGTTCGAGTTCCTCGAGTGTGAGGAGATGAGGGATCGGCGTGAGCCGTGAGTTCGTCTGATCGGTCGACATCGGGCCCCGCATGGTGAGAGTCATTCACCGCAGCGGGGCTTTTTTGTTGGGAATCCGGGCGTACGGGCTGCTGGCGGTCTCGAGACAAGACCGTTCAACCTAGGAGGCCCCATCAGCACTGAGACCCGCATCAACGATCGCATCCGAGTTCCCGAGGTCCGCCTCGTCGGACCCGGAGGTGAACAGGTTGGCATCGTGCGTGTTGAAGATGCACTCCGCTTGGCCCTCGAGGCCGATCTCGACCTGGTCGAGGTGGCCCCCGACGCTCGCCCGCCGGTCTGCAAGATCATGGACTACGGCAAGTTCAAGTACGAGGCCGCGCAGAAGGCTCGTGAGTCGCGCAAGAACCAGCAGCTCACGGTCATCAAGGAGCAGAAGCTCCGCCCCAAGATCGACGATCACGACTACGAGACCAAGAAGCGCAACGTCGTGCGCTTCCTCGAGGCCGGATCCAAGGTCAAGGTCACGATCATGTTCCGCGGGCGTGAGCAGTCGCGTCCGGAGCTCGGATTCCGGCTGCTGCAGCGTCTCGGTGCGGACGTCGCGGATCTCGGGTTCGTGGAGACGTCCGCCAAGCAGGACGGTCGAAACATGACGATGGTGCTCGCTCCGCACAAGGGCGCGAAGACCCGTGTCAAGGCGCAGGAAAGCGCCGCCGCGCCGCCGGCGCAGCGGGCAACTCCGGCACCGGCACAGGCTCCGGCGACACCTGCGGAGCCGGCGGGCGGCAGTGCGCCCGGCGAAGCGCCGACCAGCTAGTCCGACTACACCAGCACGACCCGGATCACGGTCCGGATACAGAGAACTGAGGACTCCATGCCCAAGTCGAAGACCCACAGCGGCACCGCGAAGCGATTCAAGGTGTCCGGCAGCGGAAAGATCCTGCGCCAGAAGGCCGGTCGCCGCCACCTGCTCGAGCACAAGGCCACCAAGGTGACCCGTCGCCTCGATGGCGTGGCTGTCGTCAGCAAGGCTGACACTCCTCGCATCAAGCGCCTGCTCGACATCTGAGTCGACACCCCTTTTACTGACCACCCGGGGCGGCTCACCGCCCCAAGATTGACAGGATTTTTCAGTGGCACGCGTAAAGAGGGCGGTAAACGCCCAGAAGAAGCGTCGTTCGATTCTCGAAGCCTCCAGCGGCTACCGCGGACAGCGCTCGCGCCTGTACCGCAAGGCCAAGGAACAGCAGCTCCACTCGCTGACCTACGCCTACCGTGACCGCCGTGCGCGCAAGGGCGACTTCCGCAAGCTGTGGATCACGCGTATCAACGCCGCTGCACGGGCGAACGACATCACGTACAACCGCCTGATCCAGGGTCTGCGTCTGGCCGAGATCGAGGTCGACCGCAAGAACCTCGCCGAGCTGGCCGTGTCCGACGCGGCGGCATTCGCCGGCCTCGTGGCCCTCGCCAAGGCGGCCCTTCCGGCTGACGTGAACGCTCCGGCCGGAGAAGCAGCCTGAGTCACGCACCCGGGCCTTCAGAGCCTTGGAAACGACCCGTGGACCCGCTCACCGAGCGCACCCCACGGGTCGTTTCTGCTGTCAAGCTGCTGCGTACCGCGGAACGCCGCAAGGTCGGACGCTTCCTGGTGGAGGGCGAGAACTCGGTCGGCGAGGCACTTGCCACCCACCCGGTGCACGACCTCTTCTACACCGCGGAGGCGGAGCAGCGGTACTCGACGCTGATCGACCGGGCGCACGCCGCGGGTGTCCGCACGTCGCTGGTGACGGACCGGGCGGTCCGTGCGCTCAGCGACACGGTGACCCCGCCGGGTCTGGTCGCGGTGTGCGAGCTCCTCGACGTTCCGCTGGCCGAGGCGCTGGGCCCCGGAACCCGCCTGCTGGCGGTTCCGGTCGCGGTCGCGGAGCCGGGCAACGCGGGCACCGTGATCCGGGTCGCGGACGCGGTGGGCGCGGACGCGGCGATCCTCGCGGGCGACAGTGTCGACCCGCACAACGGCAAGTGTGTCCGCGCGTCCGCCGGAAGTCTCTTCCACCTTCCGGTGGTGCGCGAACGGGACACGGCCGCCGTTCTCGACGCCATCGGCGCGGCGGGCATCCAGTTGCTCGCCACGGCGGCGGACGGCGAAGTCGATCTGGACGACGCCGACGAACTCCTGGCCCGCCCCACGGCGTGGTTGTTCGGCAACGAGGCCCACGGCCTCGACGCGGCCACCGCGGCGCGGGCGGACCACCGGGTGCGTATTCCGATCCACGGTCGAGCGGAGAGCCTCAACCTGGCGACGGCGGCGTCGATCTGCCTGTATTCGAGTGCGCGGGTCCAGAACCGCAAGCGAACCGACAGCTGAAACGGCGAAAATCGGATCGCATAGGATTTGACGGCGAGCTGTTTCGGTTTCGTCGAGAGTGTTGACTGAAAGAACTTAAGGAGTGGCACCGGTCGTGGCTAAAAA
>JBCEBZ010000240.1:5907-15427 GCA_039206675.1 Rhodococcus sp. (in: high G+C Gram-positive bacteria)
AAAGAGGGCGCTGCCTCCGCGGGGGTCGAAGGCGGCGCGGTCGATGCGAGTGCGCTCACCGAGGACGCTCTGACTGCGGCGGCGGAGAGCGCCGAGAAGGCGTTCGCGTCGGTGGCGGATCTCGATGATCTGGCGAAGGCCAAGGTCGAGCACATGGGCGACAAGTCTCCGATCGCCCTCGCCCGCCGCGGACTGGGAGCCCTCCCGGGTAAGGAGAAGGCCGACGCGGGCAAGCGTGTGAACGTCGCCCGCACCCGGATCAGCGCGGCTTTCGACGAGCGCCGCGCCGTGCTGCTCGCCGAGCGTGACGCCGCCGTTCTCGTGGCCGAGGCCATCGACGTGACGCTGCCATCGCAGCGTCAGCCGGTGGGCGCCCGCCACCCGATCAGCATCATTTCCGAGCAGGTCGAGGACGTGTTCGTGGCCATGGGCTGGGAGGTCGCCGAGGGGCCGGAGGTGGAGACCGAGCACTTCAACTTCGATGCCCTGAACTTCCTGCCCGATCACCCCGCCCGGACGATGCAGGACACGTTCCACATCGCGCCGGAGGGCTCGCGACAGGTGCTCCGCACGCACACGTCGCCGGTGCAGGTGCGCACGATGCTCTCGCGCGAGGTGCCGATCTACGTCGTGTGCCCCGGACGGACGTTCCGCACCGACGAACTCGACGCGACACACACCCCCGTCTTCTCCCAGGTGGAGGGGCTCGCGGTCGACAAGGGCCTGACCATGGCACATCTGCGCGGCACGCTCGACGCGTTCGCGCGCGCACTGTTCGGTCCCGAGACCCGCACCCGGATGCGTCCGAACTACTTCCCGTTCACGGAACCGTCCGCCGAGGTGGACGTGTGGTTCCCGAACAAGAAGGGCGGCGCGGGCTGGGTCGAGTGGGGCGGCTGCGGAATGGTCAACCCGAATGTGCTGCGCGCCTCCGGTATCGACCCCGACGTGTACACCGGGTTCGCGTTCGGGATGGGGCTCGAGCGCACACTCCAGTTCCGGAACGGGATCCCGGACATGCGCGACATCGTCGAGGGCGACGTGCGTTTCACGCTGCCCTTCGGTGTCCAGGGCTGACCCCGCGTCACCCGGATCCCGTCCACCACAGTCACGACATTTTCACGAACGAGAGAGCTGAGCAGACGTGCGAGTAGCGCAATCCTGGCTGACCGAGATCCTGCAGCGTGCCACCCCGGACTGGGACGTCACCGCCGAGGAACTCGACGCAGGTTTCGTCCGGGTCGGGCTCGAGGTCGAGGAAGTCGACCGGCTCGAGCCCGTCGACGGCCCCCTCGTGGTCGGCAAGGTTCTCGAGATCACCGAGCTCACCGAGTTCAAGAAGCCGATCCGCTTCTGCAAGGTGGATGTGGGAGCGGCCGAGCCGCAGGGCATCGTGTGCGGCGCCCGGAACTTCGCCGAGGGCGACCTCGTGGTGGTCGCGCTGCCGGGCGCGGTCCTTCCCGGTGGTTTCGCCATCGCGTCCCGCAAGACCTACGGGCAGGTCTCCGACGGGATGATCTGCTCGGTGGCCGAACTGGGCATCGGCAAGGACCACTCGGGCATCCTCGTCCTCGAGCCAGGCACCGCACTTCCGGGCGCGGACGCCAACGAGTTGATGGGTCTGCACGACACGGTCATCGAACTCAACATCACCCCGGACCGCGGCTACTGCTTCTCCGTCCGCGGGCTCACCCGCGAACTGGCGTGCGGGTTCGACCTGGACTTCGCCGACCCCGCAGCGGTGGCGCCGTCTCCGGCGGACGGGGAGGCGTGGCCGATCCGCGTCGAACCCGAGTCGAAGGCGACGCGTTTCGCCGCCCGCCGGGTGACCGGTATCGATCCGAATGCGGTCAGTCCGTGGTGGCTGCAGCGGCGGCTGCTGCTGTCCGGTGTCCGCCCGATCTCGCCGGCCGTCGACGTCACCAACTACGTTCTGCTCGAACTCGGTCAGCCGCTGCACGCGTTCGACGCCGCCAAGATCAGCGGCGAACTCGTCGTGCGCCGCGCAGTGGCGGGGGAGAAGCTGACGACTCTCGACGAGACCGAGCGCGTCCTCGACCCCGAGGACGTCGTGATCGCCGACGATTCGGGAGTCCTGTCGCTGGCAGGCATCATGGGTGGCGCGTCCACCGAGGTCGGACCCGGAACCACCGACATCCTGCTCGAGGCGGCCACGTGGGATCCGCTCGCGGTGTTCAAGACCGCGCGCAGGCACAAGCTGTCGAGCGAGGCCGGCAAGCGTTTCGAGCGCGTCGTCGATCCCGAGATTCCCGTCGCGGCCCTGGACCGGGCGGCCGCGCTGCTCGTCGACATCGCCGGCGGACGGGTCGAGTCGGCGCTCACCGACATCGGTGAGGTCACCCCGCACCGGCCCATCCACATGGACATCGACCTCCCCGACCGCGTGGCGGGCGTCGACTACCCCACCGGCACCTCGGCGCGCCGGCTGACGCAGATCGGCTGCAACGTCGAGGTCGGTGTCAGCGACAGCGGTCACGGTCAGCTCGTCGCGGCCCCGCCGTCGTGGCGGCCCGACCTGGTGCAGCCGGCCGACCTGGTGGAGGAAGTGCTGCGTCTCGAGGGTCTCGAGAAGATTCCGTCGGTGCTGCCCGCGGCCCCCGCGGGTCGCGGGTTGACGCCGACGCAGCGCCGTAAGCGCGCCGTCGGCCGCGCCCTGGCGTTCTCGGGGTACGTCGAGATCCTTCCTCCCGTCTTCCTGCCCACCGCCGTCTTCGACACGTGGGGGCTGGATCCGGAGGATCCGCGCCGGAACACCGGCCGGGTGCTCAATCCGCTCGAATCGGATCGGCCCGAACTGGCCACCACGCTGCTGCCCGGACTGCTCGAGGTCCTCGCCCGCAACGTCTCCCGCGGCCAGCGCGACCTGTCGCTCTTCGGCATCGCGCAGGTCGTGCTGCCCGGTGCGGACACGAAGCCGGTCGCGGCGCTGCCGGTGGACCGGCGTCCGACCGACGAGCAGATCACGGCGCTGCTGCAGTCGCTGCCGGACCAGCCCGTACACGTGGCGGTGGTGCTCACCGGACAGCGTGAGCCGAGCGGTCCGTGGGGCGCGGGACGCGCTGCAGACGCGACCGACGCGTTCGCCGCGGCCCGGACGGTGGCCGCCGCGGCCGGTGTCGAGCTGGAGTTCCGCGCGACGCAGTACCTGCCGTGGCATCCGGGCCGGGGCGCGGAGCTTCTCGTGGACGGCGTGGTGGTCGGGCACGCGGGCGAGCTGCACCCCGCGGTGCTCGAGCGCGCCGGGCTTCCCCCGCGGACGAGTGCCGTGGAGATCGACCTGAGTGCCCTGCCGCTGGTGGAGAATCTGCCCGCGCCGAAGGTCTCGCCCTTCCCGGCGGTCCTTCAGGACGTGGCGGTCGTCGTCGACACCGCGGTTCCCGCCGCCGAGGTCCAGGCGGCCCTGCGGTCGGGTGGCGGGGAACTCCTCGAGGACATCCGGTTGTTCGACGTGTTCGAGGGCGAGCAGGTCGGGGAGGGCCGGAAGTCGCTGGCGTTCGCGCTGCGATTCCGGGGCGCCGACCGCACTCTGACCGAGGACGAGGCGAGCGCCGCGCGCGACGCTGCGGTCGCCGCGGCATCCGCAGCGGTGGGTGCCGAACTGCGCAGCTGACCCGTAGCCTGGGTGGAGGGCCCGGGACGGTGAGGAGCGGTGATGACCGAGGTGCGCGACGTCGTGGCGGCGGCGAGCCAGTTGACCGACGCCGAGTTCCTCCAGGTGGTGCGCGCGGTGGCCGCCGGACGCCCGGGTCTCGGTGCGCTGCTCGCGGCCGTGGACGTGGGTGCCGCGATTCCGGCGGAGGATCCGGTGACCGCGGAGGTCGTGCCCCACGTCGTACCGGGTGTGCCGGAGCCGGACTACACACCGGGAGGTGTCCCGACGTTCGACCGCGTGCGTGAGCGGATCGAGGGACGGTTCGGGACGGCGACGGGCTCCTCGGAACTCGCGCACGACAGCCCGTCGGGGCAGTCGCTCGAGGAGGCCTGGGAGAAGCGGGAGAAGGCGGGCAAGGCCAAGCTCGACGAGATCCGGCGGTCGCTCGGCAAGCAGTGACTGCGGTTTCCGTCCCGCCGGGAGACCACGTTGTGTATTAGCTTGCATGATGATGCATAATCAATCGTATGACTGAGCACGCGGGAAAACCGATCAGGATTGCCGTCGCCGGCGCGAGCGGATACGCCGGTGGCGAAGTGCTGCGTCTGCTGCTGGGGCACCCGTCGTATGCGGACGGTTCGCTCGTCATCGGCGCGCTCACCGCCGGCGGCAACGCCGGCTCGACTCTGGGCTCGCACCATCCACACCTGCTTCCCCTCGCCGACCGAGTGCTGGAAGACACCACAGTCGACACGCTCTCCGGTCACGATGTGGTGTTCCTCGGTCTGCCGCACGGCAATTCGGCGCAGTACGCGAAGGATCTGCCCGAGTCCACGGTCATCATCGACTGCGGCGCCGACTTCCGGCTGACGAACGCCGAGGACTGGGAGCGGTACTACAAGAGCCCGCACGCAGGCAGCTGGCCGTACGGACTCCCGGAACTCCCCGGCGCCCGCGAGAAATTGGCGGGTGCCACCCGCATCGCCGTCCCCGGGTGCTTCCCGACGGTGTCGAGCCTGGCGATGGCCCCCGCGGTCGCGGCGGGCGTCGTCGAACCGCGGGTCACGATCGTCGCGGTCACCGGCGCGTCCGGCGCGGGACGCGCTCCCAAGGCCGATCTGCTCGGCTCCGAGGTGATGGGTTCGGTCCGCGCGTACGGCGTCGGCGGCGTGCACCGCCACACGCCGGAGATCGTCCAGAATCTCTCCGAACTCGCCGGTGAGCGCGTCACCGTGTCGTTCACCCCCGTGCTGGCGCCCATGCCGCGCGGCATCCTCGCCACCTGCACCGCCGTCACCACGGCGACCGAGGACGAGGTACGCGCGATCTACGAAAAGGCTTACGCGGACGAGCCGTTCGTGCACGTGCTGCCCCAGGGCGTGCTGCCGCAGACGGGGGCGGTCGTCGGTTCGAACGCCGTCCAGATCGCCGTGACGGTCGACGCCGACGCCGGCCAGATCGTCGTGGTCGCGGTGATCGACAACCTTGCGAAGGGCACCGCCGGGGGAGCGGTGCAATCGATGAATCTTGCGCTTGGACTACCCGAGACCGCCGGTCTCTCGACAGTGGGAGTTGCCCCGTGAGCAGTGACAGCACGATCGATCCGCACCCGGCCCGGGACGTCGCCGGCGGCACCCTCGTCCGCAGCCAGGGAGTGTCGGGGCCCGCGGGCTTCCGCGCGTCCGGGATCAAGGCGGGTATCAAGGCGAGCGGCAACGCCGACCTGGCCCTCGTCGTCAACGAAGGGCCGGAACTCGCGGCGGCGGGCGTCTTCACCGCGAACAAGGTGAAGGCCGCCCCGGTGCTGTGGTCGCAGCAGGTGCTCACCACGGGCAGGCTGCGCGCCGTCGTGCTCAATTCCGGTGGTGCCAACGCGTGCACCGGTGCGGGCGGATTCCAGGACGCGCACCAGACGGCCGAGGAAGTGGCGTCGGCGCTGAGCAACTGGGGCACCGAGACCGGTGCCGTCGAGGTCGCGGTGTGTTCCACCGGTCTGATCGGCGACCGCCTGCCGATGCACAAGGTCCTGACCGGCGTCACGGAGGCCGTACACGAACTCGCAGGCGGAATCTCGGGTGGCACCGATGCGGCGTACGCGATCATGACCACCGACACGGTGCCGAAGCAGGCGGCCCTGCACCACGCGGGCAAGTGGAACGTCGGCGGGATGGCGAAGGGCGCCGGCATGCTGGCACCGGCGCTGGCGACGATGCTGTGCGTGGTGACGACCGACGCCGTCGCGACCGCCGCCCACCTCGACGCGGCCCTGCGGGCGGCCACCCGGGTGACGTTCGACCGGCTCGACGTCGACGGCGCCACCTCGACCAACGACACCGTGTTGCTGCTCGCGTCCGGTGCGAGCAACGTGACACCCACCCAGGACGAACTGAACGCGGCCGTGACGGCGGTCTGCGACGACCTGGCCGATCAGATGATGGCCGACGCGGAGGGCGTCACCAAGCGGGTGCGGGTCACCGTGAGCGGCGCGGTCAGCGAGCACGACGCGCTGATCGGGGCCCGGACGGTGGCGCGTGACAGCCTCGTCAAGACGGCGCTGTTCGGTTCCGACCCCAACTGGGGCCGGGTCCTCGCCGCGATCGGGATCGCGCCGATCGAACTGGACCCCGACAAGATCTCGGTGTCGTTCAACGGCGCCCCGGTCTGCATCGACGGCGTCGGCGCCCCGGGGGCGCGGGACGTGGACCTCAGCGACATGGACATCGCCCTCGACATCGACCTGGGTCTGGGCGAGCACGCGGTGACCATCCGGACCACCGACCTCTCGCACGCCTATGTCGAAGAGAACTCGGCGTATTCGTCATGACGGCGGCCAGCGAAGCGCTCACCGGCATCACCGATCACCAGAAGGCGCATGTCCTGGCGGAGGCACTGCCGTGGCTGCAGCAGTTCCGCGACAAGATCGTCGTCGTGAAGTACGGCGGCAACGCCATGGTCGACGACGCGCTGAAGACGGCGTTCGCCGCCGACATGGCGTTCCTGCGGACGGTCGGGATTCAGCCGGTCGTCGTGCACGGCGGCGGCCCCCAGATCAATGCCATGCTCGGAAAGCTCGGCATGACAGGTGAATTCAAGGGCGGATTCCGCGTCACGACCCCCGAGGTGATGGACGTCGTCCGGATGGTGCTGTTCGGTCAGGTCGGCCGCGAACTCGTCGGGCTGATCAACGCCCACGGGCCGTACGCCGTCGGGATCTCCGGCGAGGACGCACACCTGTTCACCGCCACCAAGCGCACCGTGATGGTCGAGGGCACGCCGACGGACATCGGACTCGTCGGCGACGTCACGACCGTGAACCCGGAGGCCGTTCTCGACCTCATCCGCGCGGGCCGAATTCCCGTGGTGTCCACCATCGCCCCCGACTCGGATGGTGTGGTGCACAACATCAACGCGGACACCGCCGCCGCCGCGCTCGCCGAGGCCATCGGCGCCGAGAAGCTCGTGGTCCTCACGGATGTCGAAGGGCTGTACACGAACTGGCCGGACCGCGATTCGCTGGCCACCGAGATCGACGTCGACGCGCTCGCGCAACTGCTGCCGAGTCTCGATGCCGGCATGGTGCCCAAGATGGAGGCCTGCCTGCGTGCGGTCCGCGGTGGGGTGCCCACCGCGCACGTCATCGACGGCCGCCTCGCGCATTCCGTTCTGCTCGAACTGTTCACCGGCGAGGGCATCGGCACGATGGTCACGCCCGCCCCGACTTCACCTACCGAGGGAGTTGCCCCATGACCGGAACCCCGGAACTCCAGCAGCGCTGGTCCGGCGCCCTGATGAACACGTACGGCGTCCCCCGGGTGGCTCTCACGCGCGGTCAGGGTGCGGTGCTCACCGATGCCGACGGCAAGGAGTACGTCGACTTCCTCGCGGGCATCGCCGTCAACATCCTCGGGCACGCACACCCGGCGATCATCGAGGCCGTCACGGCGCAGTTGTCGACCCTCGGGCACGTGTCCAACCTGTACGCCAGCGAACCGGCGATCGAACTGGCCGAGAAGCTGCTGTCCCACCTGGGTGCACCCGGACGGGTCTTCTTCTGCAATTCCGGCACGGAGGCCAACGAGGCGGCGTTCAAGCTCGCGCGGGCGACGGGACGCTCGAAGATCATCGCGGCGGAGAACTCGTTCCACGGCCGGACGATGGGCGCTCTCGCACTCACCGGGCAGGCAGCCAAGCGTGCGCCGTTCGAGCCGATGCCCCCGGGTGTCGTGCACGTGCCGTACGGCGACCTCGACGCCCTCGACCGCGCCGTCGACGCCGACACGGCCGCCGTCTTCCTGGAGCCGATGATGGGCGAGGGCGGAGTCGTCGTTCCGCCGGAGGGATACCTCGCAGGCGCACGGCAGATCACCGCCGATCGCGGCGCCCTGCTCGTACTCGACGAAGTGCAGACCGGGATCGGCCGCACCGGATGGTTCTACGCACACCAGGCGGTCGGGATCGTGCCCGACGTCATGACCCTCGCGAAGGGGCTCGGCGGCGGGATGCCGATCGGCGCGTGCATCGCCACCGGCGCGACCGCCGACCTGTTCGGGCCGGGCAAGCACGGCACGACATTCGGCGGGAACCCCGTCTGCGCGTCGGCGGCGCTCGCAGTGCTGCGGACCATCGCCGAGGACGACCTCATCTCCCGCGCCGACACGCTCGGCAAGGCGCTGTCGGCCGGCATCGAAGGTCTCGGCCACCCGTTGATCGACCACGTCCGCGGCGCCGGACTGCTGCTCGGCATCGTCCTCACCCAGGACGTGGCACCCGCGGTGGAGAACTCCGCCCGCGAGGCCGGATACCTGATCAACGCCGCGCAACCGGGCGTCGTCCGGCTCGCTCCGCCCCTCGTCCTCACGGACGAACAGGCCGAGGGTTTCGTCGCGGCGCTGCCTGCGATCCTCGACAACGCGCAATCGGCCGCTCAGCCGGGAAAGCAGTGACGACCGTGGTGAAACACTTTCTCCGGGACGACGACCTCACCCCCGAACAGCAGGCGGAGGTCCTCGAGCTCGCCGCCAGGCTGAAGAAGGCGCCGTTCGCCGAACGTCCGCTCGAGGGTCCCCGCGGGGTCGGCGTGATCTTCGAGAAGAACTCGACGCGCACCCGGTTCTCGTTCGAGATGGGCATCGCGCAGCTCGGCGGTCACGCAATCGTCGTCGATGGGCGCAGCACCCAGCTCGGCCGCGAGGAGACGTTGCAGGACACCGGCCGCGTCCTGTCGCGGTACGTCGACGCCGTGGTGTGGCGGACGTTCGGGCAGAAGCGGCTCGAGGCGATGGCGTCCGGCGCCGACGTCCCGATCGTCAACGCGCTGTCCGACGAGTTCCACCCGTGCCAGGTTCTGGCCGACCTCCAGACCCTCGTGGAGCGCAAGGGCTCGCTGAAGGGTCTGAAGCTCACCTACCTCGGTGACGGCGCCAACAACATGGCGCACTCGCTGATGCTGGGCGGTGTCACCGCAGGCGTCGACGTGACCATCGCCAGCCCCGACGGATTCGCACCCCTGCCCTGGGTGGTCGACGCAGCCCGCGCGCGTGCCGCCGAGACCGGCGCGACCATCACCCTCAGCGAGGATCCGCAGGCGGCGGTCGTCGGAGCGGACGCACTCGTCACCGACACCTGGACGTCGATGGGCCAGGAGAACGACGGACTGGACCGGGTCGGACCGTTCCGCCCGTTCCAGATCAACGAGGCGCTGCTCGCGAAGGCGGCCGCAGATGCGGTGGTCCTGCACTGCCTGCCCGCCCACCGCGGCGAGGAGATCACCGACGAGGTCCTCGACGGACCGCAGAGCGTCGTCTGGGACGAGGCGGAGAACCGCCTCCACGCGCAGAAGGCACTGCTGGTGTGGCTGCTCGCGCAACGAACCGGGAACCGTCCGTGAATGCGGCACCGCCGCAGCGT
>JBCEBZ010000240.1:15527-18301 GCA_039206675.1 Rhodococcus sp. (in: high G+C Gram-positive bacteria)
GCACCGACCCGCGCGGGTCGGCAGGCGCGCATCGTCGCGATCCTGTCGAACAACCCGGTCCGCAGCCAGACCGAACTCGCGGCGCTGCTCGCGGCCGAAGGCATCGACGCCACCCAGGCGACGCTGTCGCGCGACCTCGAAGAACTCGGCGCCGTGAAACTCCGTGCGGCGGACGGCGGCGCCGGGGTGTACGTGGTGCCCGAGGACGGAAATCCCGTTCGCGGCGTGTCCGGCGGAACCGACCGGCTGTCGCGGTTGCTGGGGGAGCTACTGGTGTCGACCGATGCCAGTGGCAACATGGCGGTGCTGAGAACCCCCCCGGGGGCAGCGCACTATCTGGCGAGCGCACTCGATCGGGCATCATTACCTGACGTCGTGGGAACCATCGCGGGGGATGACACCATTCTCGTGGTGGCACGCGAACCGCTGAGCGGGGCGGAACTCGCGGCCAAGATCGAATCCCTCGCCTGACAACTGAATCATCTCTACAGATCTTCAACCTAAGGAGCACAAGGACCATGGCCGATCGCGTCGTACTCGCCTACTCGGGCGGGCTGGACACCTCAGTCGCCATCAGCTGGATCGGCAAGGAGACCGGCAAGGAAGTTGTTGCTGTCGCCATCGATCTCGGCCAGGGCGGCGAGGACATGGAGGTCGTGCGCCAGCGTGCACTCGACTGCGGTGCGGTCGAATCGGTCGTGGTGGACGCGCGCGACGAATTCGCCGACGAATACTGCCTGCCGACCATCCAGGCCAACGCCCTGTACATGGACCGCTACCCGCTCGTGTCGGCCATCAGCCGCCCGCTGATCGTCAAGCACCTCGTCGAGGCCGCGCGTGCCCACGGCGGCACCACGGTCGCGCACGGCTGCACCGGCAAGGGCAACGACCAGGTCCGGTTCGAGGTGGGCTTCGGATCGCTCGCCCCCGACCTCGACGTGATCGCACCGGTCCGCGACTACGCGTGGACCCGGGAGAAGGCGATCGCATTCGCCGAGGAGAACGAGATCCCGATCAACGTCTCCAAGAAGTCGCCGTTCTCGATCGACCAGAACGTCTGGGGCCGCGCCGTCGAGACCGGGTTCCTCGAGGACCTGTGGAACGCGCCGACCAAGGACGTCTACGACTACACGCAGGATCCGACCGTCAACTGGCAGGCCCCGGACGAGCTGATCATCAGCTTCGAGGCCGGACGCCCCGTCGCGATCGACGGCAAGCCGGTCAGCGTCCTCGAAGCGATCCAGGAGCTCAACCGCCGCGCAGGCGCCCAGGGTGTCGGCCGCCTCGACGTCGTCGAGGACCGTCTCGTCGGCATCAAGAGCCGGGAGATCTACGAGGCGCCCGGTGCCATGGTGCTCATCAACGCGCACCAGGAACTCGAGCACGTCACGCAGGAACGCGAGCTCGGTCGTTACAAGCGTCAGACCGAGCAGCGCTGGAGCGAGCTGGTGTACGACGGCCTGTGGTTCTCCCCGCTGAAGGTCGCGCTGGACACGTTCATCGAGAAGACGCAGGAACGCGTCTCCGGTGACATCCGGCTGGTGCTGCACGGCGGTGCGATCATCGTCAACGGCCGCCGCAGCAACCAGTCGCTGTACGACTTCAACCTGGCCACCTACGACGAGGGCGACACGTTCGACCAGTCCTACGCCAAGGGATTCGTGCAGATCCACGGACTGTCCTCGAAGGTCGCGGCGAAGCGCGACCTGGGCCTCTAGGTATGAGCGCCGACGGCACCAACGAAGGAGCCTCCCGTCAGGGTGCGACCGTGACCGGCGCACTGTGGGGCGGCCGGTTCGAGTCCGGACCGGCCGCCGCCATGGCGGCGCTGAGCAAGTCCACCCACTTCGACTGGGTGCTGGCCCCGTACGACGTGCGCGCATCCCAGGCGCACGCCCGGGTGTTGCACAAGGCCGGCCTGCTCGGTGACGAGGACCTGGCGACGATGCTCGACGGTCTCGGCAGGCTCGCGGCCGACGTCGCGAGCGGCGAGTTCGTCCCGAGCGAATCCGACGAGGACGTGCACGGGGCGCTCGAGCGCGGTCTGATCGATCGGGTCGGTCCCGAGGTCGGGGGACGCCTGCGCGCCGGGCGTTCGCGCAACGATCAGGTGGCGACGCTGTTCCGGATGTGGCTGCGGGACGCGGTCCGCCGCGTCGCCGAGGGGGTCCTCGACGTCGTCGACGCCCTCGCGACGCAGGCCGCCGCGCACCCGTCCGCGGTGATGCCGGGCAAGACCCACCTGCAGGCGGCGCAGCCGGTGCTGCTCGCGCACCATCTGCTGGCGCACACGCACCCGCTGCTTCGTGACGTTCAGCGGCTGCGGGACTTCGACGTGCGGGCGGCCGTGTCGCCGTACGGTTCCGGGGCGCTGGCCGGATCGTCGCTCGGACTCGATCCGGAGGCGATCGCCGCGGAACTCGCGTTCGATTCGTCCGCGGAGAACTCGATCGACGCCACGTCGTCGCGGGATTTCGCGGCCGAGGCGGCGTTCGTGCTCGCGATGATCGGCGTCGACCTGTCGCGGATGGCCGAGGAGGTCATCCTGTGGAGCACTCCGGAATTCGGCTACATCACACTCGCCGACGCCTGGTCGACGGGCTCGTCGATCATGCCGCAGAAGAAGAACCCGGACGTGTCCGAGCTGACCCGCGGCAAGTCGGGTCGGCTGATCGGCAATCTGACCGGTCTGCTGGCGACCCTGAAGGCACAGCCGCTCGCGTACAACCGGGATCTGCAGGAGGACAAGGAGCCGGTCTTCGATTCGGTGGCGC
>JBCEBZ010000241.1:0-4582 GCA_039206675.1 Rhodococcus sp. (in: high G+C Gram-positive bacteria)
GAAAGCGGTTGTCCGACAGAGCGTGAGCAGTGTCAGGTGAGCGGGATGGTCCAGACGATCGCGGGCATGTCCTCGGCCCGGCGCTCCTGCCGCTGTTCGCGCTGACGGTCGCGGGTCCGGTCGTCGTTGCCGCCGGGGATGTCGCGGCCGGTGTCGGGCGCGGCCACTGCGACTACCGACTGGTCGGCGACCGGGGTGAGCGCACCCGCGGCGCCGACGGGAAGGACGCCGAGAGCAGCCGCGGCCACCACCACGGTGACGATCCGCTTCCGCAGCGAGCCGCGGTGGGTGCGTCGGGCGTCCTGGTGCGAATGTGTGGCGTTCATGGTCTGAATTCCTGTCCGAGTGCCGCGAACCCAGCGTTCACGGCTACTCGAACGGTGTCCGCGAGGGCGCGAAACGTTACGCCCTGCCGGACATTATTTTCTTTGCGGTTCTCCCGCTGCTAGCGCCACTCCCGGAACGCGTCGAGCAGGCGATCGCGCAGCGCCGGATCGAGCTTCTCCGGGGGCAGTGCGCCGAGGGTGTGCACCGTCTGCTCGATCTGCTCGAGATAGGTGGCGCAACCCGAGCATTCGCCGAGATGGGTCTCGAATCGGGCCCGGGCGTCGGGATCCATGTCGTCCTCGAGGTACGCCGTGACCAGTTCGACGAGGTCCTGGCAGTCCATGGCTCACGCTCCCGTTCCGAGATAGTCCTCGAGGGCCTGGCGCACGTGTGCGCGACCCCGGTGCAGCAGCACCCGCTGATTCGCCGCGGTGATCGACAGCATCGCGGACACTTCGGCGGCGTCGTAGCCGAGGACGTCGCGGAGGACGACCACGATCCGCTGACGGTCGGGGAGGTGCTCGAGTTCGCGGCTCGCGACGTCGAGGACCTCCGCGCCGAGGACCGAACCCTCCGGCGACTCCGGCCAGCTGGTCGGGGGAGTCGCCCAGTGGTGCGGATCCTCCGGGGCCGACCTCGGCAGGAACCGGTCCGGGTCCACAGTGGGGCTGCCCGTGAACGCGGCCAGTTCGGCGTCGGAAACGTGCCGATCCCGCACACCCCGCTTCTTGGCGATGTTGACGAGAATCCGGAACAACCAGGTGCGGAGCGTCGAGCGGCCCTCGAATCGGTCGATGCCCTGCAGAACGGCGATCCAGGTTTCCTGAACCACGTCCTCCGCGACCTCGGCGCTGGCCACATAACCGCGTGCCACGCGCAGCATCATCGGCGTGTGCCGGTCGACCAGTTCGGCGAAAGCCGACTCGTCCCGCGCCCGCAACGCGTCGACGAGCCGCTGCTCGTACGAGGTGTCGATCTCCGTCATCCGCTCCTCCTCGGCGATCGAGGTGCTCCGGAAGCGTGGCCGCGTGCGACGGCCGGATGACACACAACCTTACTGACCTCGGCGGCAGCCGTCGATCGGTCCGCGCCCGATCGCGTGGTGGGTAGGGCCGAACGGCCCTGTCCGGGCCGTACGGTGCGGGGAAGACTCGATTCGGAGGGGTGATGGCGGGCCGCGGCGATCCGGCAACGGTCGCTGCGGCCCGGGTCCCCACGGACCACTCGACCCGGCAATCCCGAAAGGGCGGCGTATGGACGTTCGGCGAACTCCGCAGGCGCGTTCGGAAAGCTACTGGGAGGCACTCGGTACAACGGAGGCTCGGCACGTCGGCGGTGCCGAGCGGGACCGGCTCCCGGCGGCGCACGAACACGTCTCGCTCGTCGACCACTGCCGGACAGACCAGCGAGGGTAGGCAACTGTCGCTCGACGTGGCACGATTTCGTAGGTGTCCAGCAGCCCTGCCCCGGCGCACTACCTGCGCGATCTCGCGCGACTACGCCGCGTCCGCGACCGGATCGACCGGGAGTACGCACAGCCGCTGGACGTGGACGCGCTGGCCCGCGGCGTGAACATGTCCTCCGGGCACCTCAGCCGTCAGTTCCGGCTCGCCTACGGAGAGTCGCCGTATTCGTACCTGATGACACGGCGCATCGAGCGTGCGATGGCGCTGCTGCGGCGCGGCGACCTCAGCGTCACCGAAGTCTGTTTCGCGGTGGGCTGCGCGTCACTGGGCACGTTCAGCACCCGCTTCACCGAGTTGGTCGGCGTGCCGCCCAGCACCTACAAGCGCGACTCGGAGCAGGCGACGGCGGGCATCCCGTCGTGCGTCGCGAAACAAGTCACCAGACCGATCAGGAATAGAGAAGCGCCGGTCGCCGAGCCGCACTTATCGTGATGGTCATGGACATCACCATTCACCAGACCTATCTCCCGCAGGACGATCCGGACGCCGCGCTGGGCTTCTATCGCGACATCCTCGGATTCGAGGTCCGCAACGACGTCGGATACAACGGACTGCGGTGGATCACCGTCGGCCCCGTCGGCCAGCCCGGCACCTCCATCGTCCTGCACCCGCCCGCCGCCGACCCGGGGGTCACCGACGAGGAACGCCGGACCATCGTCGAGATGATGGCCAAGGGCACGTACGCCGCCATCAACCTGGCGACCAAGGACCTCGACAGCACGTTCGAGAAGCTGCAGGCCGGCGACGTCGAAGTGGTGCAGGAGCCGACCGACCAGCCGTACGGAGTCCGCGACTGCGCATTCCGCGACCCCGCGGGCAACATGGTCCGCATCCAAGAGTTGCGCTGAGCTCGAGCAGGTTGACCGCCGGAGACCGCGATATCGGCTCCGCCCGAACAGATGGAGACAGGATGAGCCCGGCCACGAAGACGGCGACGACGGGGCGTGCGAAGCGACGGGAAGCGTCGGAGTCGCCTGATCTGCACCTCGCCGACAGTCACGACCTGATCCGCGTCCACGGTGCGCGCGAGAACAACCTCAAGGACATCAGCGTCGAGCTCCCGAAGCGCCGGCTGACGGTGTTCACCGGTGTGTCCGGCTCGGGCAAGAGTTCGCTGGTGTTCGCCACGATCGCCGCGGAGTCGCAGCGGATGATCAACGAAACGTACAGCGCGTTCGTGCAGGGATTCATGCCGACGCTGGCGCGACCCGACGTCGACGTGCTCGACGGGCTGACCACGGCGATCATCGTCGACCAGGAGCGGATGGGCTCGAACCCCCGCTCGACCGTCGGCACCGCCACCGACGCCAACGCGATGCTCCGGATCCTGTTCAGCCGCCTCGGGCAGCCGCACATCGGGTCACCCCAGGCGTTCTCCTTCAACGTCGCGTCGATCTCCGGCGCGGGCGCGGTCACCATCGAGCGCGGCGGCCAGCAGACGAAGGAGCGGCGGAGCTTCAGCATCACCGGCGGCATGTGTCCGCGGTGTGAGGGCCGGGGATCGGTCACCGATTTCGACCTGACCGCGCTGTACGACGACAGCAAGTCGCTGAACGAGGGCGCGCTCACCATTCCCGGGTACAGCATGGAGGGCTGGTACGGCCGCATCTACCGCGGCTGCGGCTTCTTCGACCCGGACAAGCCGATCGCGAAGTTCACCAAGAAGCAGTTGCAGGACCTGCTCTACAAGGAGCCGACCAAGATCAAGGTCGAGGGCGTCAACATCACGTTCGAGGGCCTGATCCCGAAGATCCAGAAGTCGTTCCTGGCCAAGGACGTCGACGCGATGCAGCCCCACATTCGCGCGTTCGTCGAGCGGGCGATCACGTTCGCCATCTGCCCCGACTGCGACGGCACCCGGCTCAGCGAGGGCGCGCGATCGTCGAAGATCAAGGGCAAGAACATCGCCGACGTCTGCTCGATGCAGATCAGCGACCTCGCCGACTGGGTGCGGAGCCTGAAGGAACCGTCGGTGGCGCCGCTGCTCACCGGGCTGCAGCACCTCCTCGACTCGTTCACGGAAATCGGCCTGGGCTACCTTTCGCTCGACCGGCCGTCCGGCACGTTGTCCGGCGGAGAGGCGCAGCGCACGAAGATGATCCGTCACCTCGGCTCTTCGCTCACCGACGTCACGTACGTGTTCGACGAGCCGACCATCGGCCTGCACCCGCACGACATCCAGAGGATGAACGGCCTGCTGCTGCAACTGCGCGACAAGGGCAACACGGTGCTGGTCGTCGAGCACAAGCCGGAGGCGATCGCGATCGCCGACCACGTCGTCGACCTCGGCCCCCGCGCGGGCACCGAGGGCGGCGAGGTGGTGTTCGAGGGCACCGTCGAGGGTCTGCGGGCCAGTGACACGCTCACCGGGCGGCACCTCGACGACCGCGCGACGCTGAAGTCGTCCGTCCGCGAATCGTCGGGGGCGCTGGAGGTGCGCGGCGCAGACACCCACAACCTGTGCGGCGTCGACGTCGACATCCCACTCGGCATGCTGGTGGTCGTGACCGGGGTGGCGGGCTCGGGCAAGAGTTCGCTCATCCACGGTTCGGTGTCCGACCGGGACGGCGTGGTGGCGATCGACCAGGGCGCCATCAAGGGTTCCCGGCGCAGCAACCCGGCCACCTACACCGGACTGCTCGAACCGATCCGCAAGGCGTTCGCGAAGGCCAACGGGGTGAAGCCGGCGCTCTTCAGCTCCAACTCCGAGGGCGCCTGCCCCACCTGCAACGGTGCCGGCGTCATCTACACCGACCTCGGCGTGATGGCCACCGTCGAATCCCCCTGCG
>JBCEBZ010000242.1:0-17214 GCA_039206675.1 Rhodococcus sp. (in: high G+C Gram-positive bacteria)
TCGCCGACGATCACCTTCCCCGTCGTAGCCGCCTCGTGCACCAGGACGTCGGAGCCCTCCGCGGGTCGCACCAGATTGTGGCCGTAGGTGGTGTCACCCGAGAAGGTCACCGATCCGTGCGCGGTGTCGAATCGGAATGCAAAGGACGGAAAGATCGGGCCGTGCGGGACGAGAACCGCGGATACCTCCACCCGGGCGATGCCGGGCGTCGGGTTCTCGGGCGCGATCGTGGGGGCCTCGCCGCCACCGAACTTCGGGCCGAGACCGCCGGCCGGGCCAGGCCCGTACACACCGACCGGGCCCGCCAATACGTCACCGAACTCGATGTTCGGGCCGCTTCCGCGGAGCAGGAAGTAGTTGTAGTGGTCCGCGTGCAGGTGGGTGCGCTCGGTCTCAGGTGTTGGCAATGAAGTCCGTGACCAGACGGTTGAATTCGTGGGGATGCTCGATCATCGCCCAGTGACCGCAGTGGTTGAGGATGACGAGGCGGGAGTTCGGGATGAGTGCCAGCAGCATCAGCGAGTGCTCGTAGGAGACCACCCGGTCGTCGCGGCCGTGGATCAGCAGGGTCGGGACGGTGATCGTCGGCAGGTCTTCGAGCCGCACCCACTTCGGGATCGGCGCGCCCTGGGGCAGACCCGCCAGGTAGTTGTCGAGATGTTCGGGGCGCGCCAACGCGGCGTCGGACCGGGCGGCAAGCAGTTCCGGTGTCGCGAACTGCTTGTCGTAGACCATGATCTCGATCAGCTTGCTCATGGTGTCCGGCGTCGGATTGCGGTACGCCTCGATGAGGACCTTGAGGCCCTCGCTCGGTCCGTCACCGGCCGCGAACAGCTTGGGTCCGGGTGTGGGCGGGCCCATCGTGACGAGGTGCGAGATCCGGTCCGGGTGTTCGGTGGCGAACCGCATCGATGTCGCGCCGCCCATCGAATTGCCGACGAAAGCCGCCTTTTCGATGCCGAGCGTGTCCATGAACTGCAGGGCCGCGTCCACGTGATCGAGTCGATCGACGGTGGCGGCGTCCGACTGGCCCCATCCGGGCATGTCCACGGCGTACACGTGGAAGTGGCGGGCCAGCGCGTCGATGTTGCCCGCGAAGTTGCTCCATCCGGTCGCGCCGGGACCGCTGCCGTGCAGCAGAATCACCGGATGTCCGCTTCCGGCTTCCTCGTAGTGCAGTTTCCAATCTCTGGTGCGAACGGTGCGGCTGGTATCGGACTGGGTGAGTGGCATAGATGTGGTCCTTTGCATACGGGGTGCGTCGAAGAGGTCAGGGCTGTAGGAGGTCGGCGACGACCTGCGGTGCGCGGTGGCCCCAGGAGTCGAGCTTGTCGAGGTGCTTCACTTCCCACGTGGCGTCGTCGATGATCATTCCGCCCCAGCCGTATTCGATGTTGAAGCCCGACGGTGTGCGCACGTAGAAGCTGAACATTTCGTCGTTGGGGTGCATGCCCAGCGTCATCTCGAAGGGTTGCTTGGCGTCCATGCAGCGGTCGTAGGCCAGGCCGACGTCGTTGATGTCGCCGACCTCGATCATGAAGTGATGGATGCGCTTGGGAAACGGCATGTCGGCCCAGGCCACCGAGTGGTGTCGGCCGTTGCAGTGGGTGAACACGGCGTCTGCGTACACCCCCGGCGCGACCTGTTCCTTGACGAAGTCGGTGATCTTGAACCCGAGGATGCCGTACCAGTCGAGGATCTTGCTACGGTCGGCGCGTTCCATGAGGAACTCGTGCCCGGCGCCACCGTCACCGGTGACGAAGTGTGAGAGGAGGTTCTCGGAGCGGAACGGGGTGTCTGCGTCCGCCAGTCCCACGATCAGTTCCACCCGGTTGCCGACGGGATCGGTGGTGACGAAGATCCGGTCGACTTTGCGGGCGTCCGCGAGACCCGCGTCTCCCTGCACGACGTCGGTGCCGGCCGTCCGTAGTTCGCCGACGATCCGGTCGAGGTCCGCGTCGGTTGCGCAGGCGAATCCCGTAAAGGCCAGATCGTCCGCGTCGCCGCGCACGACGATCCACCGGTGCGCCTTGTCATCCATGCGCAGTGCGAGCACGTCGTCGGTGCGGTGCGCCTGCTGCATGCCCATCAGTTCGACGCCGAAGCGTTCCCACGCATCGAGGTCGCTCGCCTCGATGCCGATGTACGCAAGTTCGGTCACGCTGGTCATATGTGGTTCTCCTTCAATCGAGTTCAGGCGGGGACGGCCAGACCGCTGACGTCGGCGGCGGCAACGAACTTGTCGGGGCGGACGGCGACGGCACGGACACCGAACCTTCGCAACCAGGGGCCGAGGACCTCGTCGAGGTCCACCAGTTCGTCGGGGCCGCGTGTGTGCTTGTTCTGCGGTCGAACCGCGACGTAGCGGGCGCCGAGCGCGTCCCATCCGGCCTTCTCCTCCGGATTCAGCAGCGTCGCCGGGTCGATGTCGTCGCCGAGGAGTACGAAGCCGTCACCGAGCAGGTCGTCCAGCCGTGCGATCACGCCGCGGGTGTTGCCGACCTCCGGCTGCGGCACCATCCGGCCGACGATGCTCGCATCGCCGATCGGACCGCGCAGCCATCCCGCGACGAGAAACGGCGGCGCGATCAGCGGGGGCTCCGAGCAGGTGTCGGGGTCCTCCGGCGGCGCCGTGAGCGCGGCCTGTTCCTCCTCCGACAGCTCCTGTTTGATGATCCGACCCAGCTCGACGGCAAGATTGGTATACAGCGTGGCGTTGGGCCGTCGTTCGGTCTCGTACGTGTCGAGGAAGCTTTCGTCGAGCCTGCCCGTGACCACACCCGCGAGTTTCCAGCCGATGTCGAACGCATCGCGCATGCCGGTCTGCATCCCGGCCCCGGCCCACGGCGGCATGAGATGCGCCGCGTCGCCCACCAGGAAGGTACGGCCCACCTGCCAGGTTTCGGCCATGCGCGTGTGATGCCGGTAGAAGGCGTGCTGATGGATCTCGACGTCGTCCTCGGTGACGCCGAGCGCGTTGAGCAGCGGCCACACCTGCTCATGCGTGGCGAAGTCCGATTCGCTCTCCCCCGGGTTGAGCGGCAGTTCCCACCGATGATTGCCCTGCGAGAGGGAGATGTCGACGACGGGACGGCTCTTGTCCGACCAGAAGGTCAGCAGGTTGCGGTCGGGCCACCACCGCTTGACGCGGCAGTCGATGACGATCCACGTCACGTCGAGGGTGTCGCCGAGCAGTTGGACGCCGAGCCGACTACGGACAGCGCTGGAGCCGCCGTCGCAGCCGAGTACGTAACGCACACGCGTGGAGGTGGTTTCACCTGTCGCGGCGCTCGTCGCCGTGACTGTGACGCCGGTGTCGTCCTGCTCGAGGGCGACCACCTCCGACCCGTAGCGGACGTCGAGGTGATCATCGTGCCCGGCTGCGCACTCGCGCAGCTGGGCTTCCATCGTGGGTTGGTAGATGTTGAAGAACCGCGGCTTGATGCCCAGGGTCGACGGCGGATGGTCGATGCGGAGCAGTTCCACGCCGTCGTAGGTCTGCCACCGCAGGGCGCGCTGGGGATCCATGTCCTTCTTCACGGCCCCGTCGACCCCGAGGCTCTGGAAGATACGCATCGTCCAGTCGTTGACGGTGACGGCGCGGGCGCGCTGGTAGATGTCGCGATCACGCTCGAACGCGACGGCGGAGACGCCGTACTTGGCCAGCGTGAGCGCCGCAACGACACCACTGGGCCCGTAGCCGACGATCGCGACGTCGGCATCGTACTTATCGGTCATGAGCAGGGCTTTCCTGTGTTCGACCGCAACGTGTGCGGTGCGGAGTCGGATGCGAGGTCCCGGATCGAGTGTTCTGCGCCGGCTTCCCTCGACAACAAGTTTTGGACCGATCGTTCCGTCCAATAGTGAGCAGCGTAACAGCCCGTCGGACGCTGTCAAGAAGCGAGACGGGGAACCGCCGAGCACGGGACACCGCGACCTAGACTGACGAAATGGAGAACGCCGCACCGAGCAGAAACCGCCGAGGCCAGCGCTCACGCCAGGAAATCCTCGACGTCGCAGCCCGGATGATGGCGGCACGCGGCTACGCGGGGACGACGATGTCCGTCCTGGTCAAGGAGACAGGCCTGCCCCGCAGTGCCTTCTACCACCACTTCGACTCCAAAGCCGGCCTGCTCTCGGAGGTGATGGCCCGGGGCGCGCGAGCGTTCTTCGCTGCGATGCGCGCGGCCCACCGCACACCGCCCACCGCCGGCTCACCCCGCGAGCGACTCGGCTGGTACCTGCAAAAGACCGGTGAGGTCTTCGTCGACCACGAGGACTTCCTGCGACTGATGCTCGTACTGGTGATGAGCAACGAGGCAACCGAAGCGACCGAGGCAATGCAGACCGTCATCGACGTGCGCACCGAGGGCCGCGAACTGATGCGGGACATGATCCACTCGGCCTTTGCGGTCGAAGGCGCCGGCATCGCCGCCGTCGTCGCCGACGAGTACGCACATTTCGGAATGGCCGGATTCGACGGCGCCTTCGTCTCCCTGCAGACCAAGGACGGCAAACCCATGACCGAATTCATGAGTCAGCTCACCGACGCCATCGCCACAATCGGAGAGGCCCGCGCATCCGCTCTCCGCACACAGGCCAACACCGGCGGTGCGCAGGCACCCGCGGTCTGACTGCGTGGGCGCAGACCGCAGCACTCACCGCATACGCACGCATATGCGGCTCTGGGATCTGGTTGTTCATTCGGCGGGCCTCGTCCCGCAGGATCCACGGCGGCGATGCTCAGTGACAGCCCGGGCTCTCCCGTTGCGTCGGGAACGACAACTCCTATGCCCCAGGAACTCATCGTTCAGTAGTGGAAATCGGAAACTGATCCGCGCCCGGCAGAACCAGGAGGCCCGATGGTTCTCGATCGCGGCCACGAATGCGTCGATCACCTTTGCGCCGGCTCGGATCTAGCCAACGATCCCGAATTCTTTGATCTTCCGGTAGATCGTGGCCCGGGAGATGCCGAGCGCAGTTGCCGCCGCCTTCTTGTTGCCGTGGTTTTCTTCGAGACTCCGCACGATGGCGTCGCGTTCGAGCGCTTCGATCTGTGTCAGGGCGTGCCGGCTCAGCGCCCGGCACATCGGTGGGAGCTGTTCGACCTCCACGATTCCGGACCGCTGCAGCTTCACCACCTCGTGGAGGACCGACCGAAGTTCAGCGACATTTCCGGGCCAGCTGTACTTGCACAGTTGGCGCATCGCCGCAGGCGAGAGCGACAGCTCCGCGCCCCGGCTGAGTTGGCGGAGCAAATGGGGCACCAGGTCGTGAAGGTCCTCGATACGGTGACGCAGCGCCGGCACGGGCACGGTGTGACTGAAGTGAGGCAACACCAGGGTGCCGACGTCGGTGTTCTGCCCGGCGCTGCTGATCGTCGCACCGACCCAGCCCGCGTGCTCACGCCCTTGAATCAGGTCGGCGACGGTTTGCTGGTGCTGCTCGCCGAGAAGATCGATGTCACGCAGGATGACGCTGAAGCGGTCTTGATCGAGTTCGTGTTCGAGCTCGGACATCGATGCGCTGTCGTTCTCGAGTTCCGCCGAAGTGAAGATGCGCGTCCGTATCGGGATATGTTGAATTGCCACGGATTTGAGAACTGACCCGCGACCGCTCCCGGGCTCCCCGGACACTGTCACCCATTGTTGCTCACGTGCGCAGCGCGCGATCTGCTGGCAACTGCGACGCCAGGACGCACTGCTGCCCGTGAGACCGGGCAGCATGGTGGCGGCCTCGATGGCCGGGATCGCCGCGGCGGTGACGTCGAGGAGATGCACATGGAACAGTGCCGTCTGCCGGGGCACCCGCGGACCGAAGTCGTCCACCGCCGAAATGCGCGCCGGCTGCCCGCTGGGCAGCGCGACGATGTGACGGTGCGTGGTTGGCGCACAGATCAAATCGATGGCGTGCTCGACCAGTGCGGCCTGGTCCTGGGCATCGAGAACCTGGCGCAATCGCCGGTTGAGCAGGACGACGTCGTCACCGAGAGCGAGGACACCCGATTGCGGGGAGCGACGGCACGTCTTCAGGTACGCATTGAGCAATGCGGTTTGGTCCGCGCTGGCTTGTGCGAGGAGGCGGCCTTCGATCTGGGCAGTGGCCGACTTCGCCAGGGTGGCCAGCAACGGCCCACCATCCTCCACCCACCCAGTGAGATCGAGGGCGCCGACGAGTGCGCCGGAGATGGGGTGGGCGATAGGGACTCCGGCACATGCCAATTGCCCGAGACAGTCGGCGTAGTGTTCGGCGCCGGAGATGAGGGCAGGCTGACGGGTCTCGAGAGCGGTGCCGATGCCGTTGGTGCCGGCGAACTCCTCCGAGTAGCTGTAGCCGGGCGCGAGGGAGACGTCGTCGAGTGCCCGGTTGAGCCGACGGCAGGAGCTGATCCTGGTGAGCACGACGCCGTCGGCCGACGTCAGGATCACGCTGACAGGCTCGTCGACCAGGCCGTCTGCGAGCTGCTTCAGAACGGGCGCCGCGGCAGCGACGAGGGGTGAGTCCATATTCGGTTCTCGGACGTACGGAAGGTCGAGTCGATCAGGCTGCACGTTGAGAGTCTTCGAACGCTGCCACGAATAGAAGATGTCCTGACGAACAGAACCGTCGAGGTCGTGTTCGACGAGGAATCGCTCCCGAGCCTTCTGCAGATCCCTGGCGGCCATGATCGTTTACGCCCCGTTTCTCTTACGGTTACGTAGTGAGCGTACGTCGTCGCATTGTGAGACGCGTCTCAGTATGAGACACCTGCCCCGCACGCGAATCGACGGGCGCTATCCGAACCAATCGGTTGGTTTCGTCGTGTGGGGCCGGGCACCGGTGAGCGCCTCGACGACCCGGATGAGGTCTCCCTCGGTGAGATCGCTCGCGACTCGGTGCCGCTGATCCGGCTTCCGGGCTGTTTTCGTGGCCTCTCCTCGGATGCGGGCACCGGCAGGCTCGAGCTGCCGGAGACGTTCGGCGCACAGTGCGAGGAGTTGCCGCCGGACAGTGCTGTCGATCGGCACGAAGCGACGCGTGGCCACCGCTTCGAGTCGCTGGAAGTACCGAGTCTCGGTCCATCCGAAGGCGACGAAGATGTCTTCGGCGTCGGCGCCGCCGAAATCGATCCACCGAATCCCGAAATTCAGCACGAACTCGTCTTCGTGATCGAAACCGGCGACAGAGCCGAACGCTGTCATATCCCGCGGCCTGGGTTCAGTATCCCCGCGGGGTCGAATGCGGCCTTGATCTGCGTCATCAGTGCGTGTTCGACGGAGCCGACCATGGTGCCGAGGTAGCGTCGTTTGAGATCACCGACGCCGTGCTCACCGGTGATCGATCCGCCGAGTGCCAGGCACCGCATCACCATCTCGTCGAAGGCGCGGTGCGCCCGTGTTGTGGCGTCGGGGTCTGCTGCGTCGAACACGATGGTGGGGTGGAGGTTTCCGTCGGCGGCATGGCCGAAGGTGCCGATGATCAGACGGTGCCGGTCGGCGATCCGGGCGATGGCATCGAGCATGTGCGGCAGTCGCGGGACAGGGACCGCGAGGTCGTCGAGGAGCGTGCTGCCGCGGCGTTCGAGGGCGGTCAGGGCGACGCGGCGAGCCTGCAGAAGACCGTCGCTTTCGACCGGATCCGAGGTCACATGGATCTCGGTCGCGGCGGCGCGGCGGCACTGCTGCGCGCAGCGGTCGGCCTCCGCTGCGGCTGTGTCGCCGTCGCACTGGATGAGCAGCAGCGCACCGGCCGTCTCGTCGAGGCCCATGCGGGTCATGTCGTTGACGGCGGCGATGGTGGTGTGGTCCATGAGTTCGACGAGGCTCGGATCGGCGACCGCCTGGAGGGCGATCACCGCGTCGACGGCGTGATCCGGTGTGACGAAGGATGCGACGAGGGTAGCGGTGTGCGCCGGCTTCGTCCGCAGCCGCATCGTCGCCTCGACGATCACGGCGAGGGTGCCCTCGGATCCGACGAGGAGCTGGGTGAGATTCAGCCCGGCGACGTTCTTGCGGGTGGTCGCCCCGGTGTGGATGATGCGACCGTCGGCGAGCACGGCTCTGATGCGGGCGACGTGGTCGCCGGTGACGCCGTATTTCGCGCAACAGGCTCCGCCGGCATTGGTGGCGAGGTTCCCGCCGATCGTGGAGACGGCGCGACTGCCGGGGTCGGGGACGTACCAGAGTCCGCGCTGCGCGGCCGCGTCGGCGAGGTCGCCGTTGACGACCCCGCATTCGACGGTGGCGGTGCGCGTCTGTTCGTCGATCTCGAGGATCCGGTCGAGTTTCTCGGTGCTGAGCACGATGCAGCCGTCGACCGCGTTCGCACCACCGGCAAGGCCGGTTCCGGCGCCTCGGGTGACGACCGGAATCGCGTGGCGATGAGCGACTTTCATCGTCTCGACGACGTGATCGGTGGTTCTGGCGCGCACCACGGCGAGCGGGTGCCCCGACGGTGACAGCAGCGAGTGATCGCGGGTGTACGCGATCATCGCGTCGCTGTCGGTGACGACGGCGTCACCCATCGACGCCGTCAGTGCCGCGATGGGACCGGTCGTCACGGCCGTCATGCCCTGTCCTGCATCACTTCCAGTTCGCCCATGCGCGACCAGTCCTCCCCGGGTATCTCCGTGTGGATGATCCGGGGTGTTTCGCTCAGTGCCGGGCGCATCGCGTCCAGCCCTTTCCGGAAGTGGTCGGCATTGACGTGGTCGGACCCGGCCTGACCGTCGCGGAACGCCTCCACCAGCACGTACTCCGCCGGGTCGGCCGCGCTCCGGTGCCACTCGAACCACAGATTTCCGGGTTCCGACCGGGTTGCGTCGGTGAATTCCTCGGTGAGGAGCAGCCAGTCGTCCTGGTACCGGTCGAGGACCTTGAACTTCACCACGATGAAAATCACTTGCTTCACTTTCTTTCGGTCGTGCCGCCACAGGAATGGGGGGAAGTGGGTCACCGCCGCGCAGGACCGGCGAGACGGTGACCCACGAGTCTTCTCAGTAGATGTTCGACGGGCGGACCATGCCCTCGGCCAGGTCACCGAAGCCGGGGGCCATGATGGCGCCGGGGTTGCCGATGACCTCCTCGACCACGGCCGTCTCGGTCGTGATCAGCAGTGCAGCAATCGATGCCGCGCTCTCGAGTGCGGCGCGGGTGACCTTGAACGGGTCGATCACCCCGTCGTCGAACATGTCACCGTATTCACCGGTGAGCGCGTTGAAACCGTGCCCGAGCGGCAGGCCCGCAACCACCTCGACGACCTCGTCGCCGTCGAATCCGGCGTTGATCGCGATCCAGCGCAGCGGTTCGGGGAGGGCGCGGCGCACGACGTCGCATCCGATGGCCTCGTCTCCGGTCAGGTCGAGATCGGCCAATGCCCGGTGTGATTGCGCCAGTGCTGTGCCGCCGCCGGAGACGATTCCCGCCTCCACGGCGGCGCGGGTGGCGGCCAGGGCGTCCTCGACCCGCAGCATCCGCTCCTTGAGTTCGACGCTGGTCGCGCCGCCGACGCGGATGACGGCGACGCGCCCGGTGAGCCGGGCGATGCGCAGCTCGAGGCTTTCCTGGTCGGCTTCGATCTTGGCGCGCTCGAGCTGGGATTCGAGCTGGGCGATGCGGGCGTCGAGCAGGCGCTGCTCCCCGTGGCCGCCGACGATCGTGGTCTCGTCCTCGGTGACGGTGATGCGATCACACGAACCGAGATGCTCGATGGTCACCTCCGACAACTCGATACCGGTGTCCTTGGCGATCACGTGCCCACCCAGGGCCACCGCGAGGTCTTCGAGCTCGGCGACGCGGCGGTGCCCGAAACCGGGTGCCCGGACGACGACCGACTGCATCGTCTTGTGCATGTTGCCGCCGACCAGTAGCTGCAGGGCCGGTCCGTCGACCTCTTCGGCCAGCACGACCAGCGGCCGGTCGGCGCGCTTGGCCACCTCGATGCTCGGCATGACGTCCTGCACCTGGGTGATCTTCTTGTTGGTCAACAGGATCAGCGGATTCGTGTGCACCGCTTCCATCCGCTCCGGGTCGGTGACCATGTACCCGGAGGTGTAGCCGTGGTCGAACTCGATGCCGTCGACGATGTCGACGGACAATCCGAGGGTGTCGCTTTCCTCGGTGGTGACGACCCCGGACTTGCCGACGTAGTCGACGGCCTTGGAGATGGCGTGCCCGATCACGTCGTCGTCGCTGGCGGCGAGGGTCGCGATGCGCTGCAGGTCGCTCTGCCCGCCGATCTGGGAGGCCTGCTCGCGGAGGGAGTCGACGACCACGGACACGGCCCGCTCGATGCCCCGGCGCACCCGCATGGGGTTGGCGCCGGCGTCGACCGAGCGCAGGCCCTCGCGGACCATCGCCTGGGCGAGCACGGTCGCGGTGGTGGTGCCGTCACCGACCACACCGTTGGTCTTCATCGCGACTTCCTTGACCAGCTGGGCACCCATGTTCGCGAAGGGTTCGCGGAGCTGGATCTCGCGGGCGATGGTCACGCCGTCGTTGGTGATGGTCGGCGGTCCGGTGAGCTTTTCGAGCACCGCGTTCCGCCCCTTGGGGCCGAGGGTCACCTTGACCGCGTCGGCGAGGGCGTTGACGCCGTGCTCGAGCCGCGCTCGGGCGTCCGTGTTGTACCGCAGCTCTTTTGCCATGGCTGATGGTCCTTTCGTACTTTCTCGGGCAGAGGATGCGGCGTGTCAGGGGACGAGAATCGCCCGGCCGCGCACCCGGCCGGCGTCGAGATCGTCGAGTGCTTGCTGGAAGTCCTCGAGCCGGTACCGGGTGGTGTGCAAGGTGACCTTGCCCTGGGCGGCAAGGGTCATCAGCTCCTGCAGGTCGTTGTAGGAGCCGACGAGGTTTCCGATGAAGTTGATCTCGGTGGAGATCACATCGATGGTCGGGACGTCGATGTTCTCGCCGTACCCGACGACGTAGTAGTTCCCGGCGCGGCGCAGCATCGCGATTCCTTCCCGGGTGGCACCGCCCTCGCCGACGAAGTCGACGACCGCTTCGGCGCCGTGCCCACCGGTCAGGTCGAGCACCTGCTGGATGTGGGTGCCGTCGGCGACGATCCCGTGATCGGCGCCGATCGTCACCGCGAGTTCGACCGCGGCCGGGTTGCGATCGAGCACGACCACGGTGGCACCGGAGATGGCCTTGAGCACCTGGATGCCGATGTGGCCGAGGCCGCCGGCGCCGATCACCACGCACACGTCTCCGGGCCGGGTCGCTCCCGCAACCTTCGCGACGGCGTGGTACGCGGTCAGACCGGCGTCGGCGAGGGCAGCGACATCGGCGGGTTCGAGCGAGTCGTCGATCTTCACGACGCTGCGGGCGGTGGTGTGCAGGTATTCGGCGTAGCCGCCGTTGACGTCGATGCCGGGGAACTGGCTGTTCTCGCAATGGACGTCGTCACCGAAACGGCATGCCCGGCAGAGTCCGCACGTGATGAGCGGGTGCAGGATCACCTTGTCGCCGACCGCGACGTTGGTGACGGCGCCGCCGACCGCGTGGACCCAGCCGGCGTTCTCGTGCCCGATCGTGTACGGCAGTGCGACACCGGTCTTCTCTTCCCACTGCCCTTCGAGGATGTGCAGGTCGGTGCGGCACACCCCGGCCCCGCCGATGCGGACAATGACGTCGAGGGGGCCCTCGATGGTGGGTTCGGGGATGTCGGTGAGCTGCAGCTTGGTGTGGTATCCGACGACCTGCACGGCTTTCATCGGGGACTCCTGGTTGTTCGGTGATCGGTGATTCGCGGGGTGGTGCCGACGGGTTCGCCGTCGGCGTAGCGGGTGGCGAGCAGGCCGCGGCAGAAGTGCGAGTTGCCCTCCATCGAGATGCGGACCGACTTGGCGAACCGCAAGCGCATCGGAACTGCGTCCTGCGGAATCGGAGTTCCGTTGTCGTCCACGAAGACCCGGCAGCACGGGCACATGCTCAGCCCGAGTGCGAACCGCCGGCGCAGCAGCGCCGACTTCTCCTTGCCCGGCGCCAGGTCCCGGAGGATCAGGGTGTGCAGCTCGGAGACCTGCAGATCGGTTTTCTTCAGGTGGGCTTCGACGCACCGTTCCATCGCCGCGGCGTGCGCCTTGGACAGGAATGTCCGGCGCAGTTCGAGCAGGCTGTCCTCCGCCTCGGAGCCGAACGTGCCGACGTAGCCGGCGTCGGCGGCGAGGCCGGCGTTGATCTTGTCGCTGTCGTGGTGATCGTCGAGCAGCACGCGCACCTCACCGATGTCCTCGATCAGGCGCAGTGCGTCGAGGGCGTCGGAAGCCATGAGGTAGGCGAAGTTCGGCGAGCAGAATGCGGTGGGCAACCGCAGGTGCACGGTGACGCCGGCGTCGTCGAGGGTGACCGAGCGGACGAACCCGAGCTCGGTGATCGGCTCGTCCAGCTCCGGGTCGGTGACCGTCGACAGGGCCGTCAGTACGTCCTGCTCGGTGCAGGCCGGCGTCGCGGAGTCGATTCCATCGACGGAGAGCGCGGTCATGACGACACGGTTTCCGGTTCCCGCGCCCCGGCAGCGACCTCGACTCCTCGCTGCCCGGCCGGCTCGGCCAGTTGCAGGTCCGCGGGCACGTCGATGTCGTACAGCGCTGCCGCGTTGAGGCCGAGGATCTTCCGCTTCTGCTCCACGGTGATCGGGGCGTATTCGGTCTGCATGTCCTCCGGGATCTGGAAGTCGACGAACTGCTCGATCAGCCACTTGGGCGTCCACAGTGCGTAGTCGCTGCCGAACAGGATCTTGTCCTCGCCGATCCAGTAGAGGAGCTCGCCGATGATCTGGGCGAAATACCGTGGGCGGGTGTGGATGAACGGCAAGGCCACGGCGAGTCCGCCGTACACGTTCGACTCCTGGGTGGCGATCCAGCAGAAGTCCTCGAGCCGCGGCAGGCCGACGTGTTCGACGACGAAGTTCAGGTCCAGGTAGTCGGTGGCGACCTTGTCGACGTCGGAGACGTCGAAGGCGTCGCGGTCGAGGGGGCGGATCGTCGGGCCCTTGTGGACGTGAATGTTCTTGATGCCGAGCTCGATGCACTCTTCGAGGTAGCGCCGCGACCACGGGTCGTCGAGTTTGTAGCCGCGGGAGTCGCCGTGCCATTCGGCGGTGTAGAGCTTGACGCCCTGCAGGTTCATCCGGTCGGCGTCCTTGCGGAGCTGTTCGAGGCCGGCCTCGCCGTAGCGGGGGTCGTAGGCGTGGTTGTAGGTGAGCTTGCCGGGGTTCTCGGCCACCAGGGCGAGCGCTTCCTCGGTCTGCCCGAATCCGTTGTGGTAGAAGTCGCTGAGCAGGGTGGCCTGGAAGATCGCGTGGTCGACGTATCCGTCCACGAAGAGGTCGCGCTCGAAACGCTCACTGCCGTAGTACGTGTAGGTGTCGTAGTCCCACACGACCTCTTCGGGGCTGAGGTTCTTGTGGTAGTCGTAGAAGCAGTCGATGAACTGTTTGCCGTGGACGTTCTTCTGGTTCGACGCGCGGCCGTCCCAGATGTGCACGTGCCCATCGACGATGAAGTACTTGTCGCCGTTCTTTTCATACATGTTGGCTACTCCGATGTTCGGAATCGATTGGTGCAGAACAGGCCAGGACCATGAATTGCCCGGCGTTCACCGACTGATGGTCACCTTCAGGGCGTCGTGGGTGTCGGCGTGCGCGAAGACGTCGTACGCCTCGATCATCTGGTCGAGACCGAACGAGTGTGTGCCGAAGGTTTCGGTCACGATCTTCTCGTGCGCCACCAGGTCCAGCAGCGTGGGAATCGTCGTGCCGTTGACCAGTCCGGTCGCGATGGTGATGTTGTTGATCCACAGGTCTTCGAGGTGGAGGTCTACCGGCTTGCCGTGGACGCCGACGTTCGCGATATGCCCGCCCGGGCGCACCAGCGTGGTGCACAGTTCGAACGTGGCAGGGATTCCGACCGCCTCGATGACCACCTGCGCGCCCAGTCCGCCGGTCAGCTCGAGGACGCGTGCGCGCACGTCCTCGGTGCCACTGTTGATCGTCTCGTCGGCCCCGAAGTTCAGCGAACGCTTCAACCGGGCGTCGGACAGGTCTACGGCGATGACGGTGGACGCACCATAGAGGCCGGCCGTGCGGATCGAGGCGAGCCCGACCGGCCCGACACCGACCACCACGACCGTGTCGCCGGGCTGCACGTGACCGTTCTGGACTCCGATCTCGAAACCGGTGGGAAGGATGTCGGCCAGGAAGATCGCCTGTTCGTTGCTGACCGAATCGGGCAGCACGTGCACGCTGGTCTCGGCATACGGAACGCGAACGTACTCGGCTTGTGTTCCGTCGATCAGATGCCCGAAGATCCAACCGATACCGCCCACGGACGCACAATGTGAGGGCATGGCTGTCTTGCATGGTGCGCATTTTCCGCAGGAAGTGATCGCCGGCACCAGCACTCGGTCGCCAACTGCCAGTGACGTGACGGCTGATCCCACTTCGGTGACAACGCCGACCGCTTCGTGCCCGAGCACCCGGCCGGGTGTCACCGCCGGCACGTCACCCTTGAGAATGTGCAGGTCGGTCCCGCAAATGGTGGTGGTGTCCACCCGAACCACCACATCTGTCGGGTCGATCAGCTGCGGGTCGGGGACCTCGGTCCACGAGATCGAACCCTGTCCTTGGAATACGAGTGCCTTCACGGCGAAAACCTTTCCCTCTTCGAAAGATAGCGATGAACCAAGCCATCGTCTCGGCCGTCCGGCACCGCCCACCACAGGTGGGTCGGCGGCGCCGGAATATCGTTCAGGGCTGAGAAGTGCTCACTGCGCGGTGAGGTCGAATCCGATGTACTCGGCGGCGTCCTCGGGGCTCGCGAACAGCAGGGTCTTCTCGTCGAGGTGGACCATCCGCCCGTAGTGGGTGGAGCTGATCTCCTCGAAGATGGAGCCGTCGAATTCCTGACCGAGAGCGTCGGTGAGTTCGGCGTAGTCGAAGTCGAGCAGCTTCTGGCCGTCGACGCGGATCATCGACGGGTACTCGGTCAGCTCCACGCCGTCCTTGGTGCCCATCACTTCCGCGACGACCCGGCCGATGGGCGTGTTCATCAGGGTGACGCCGCACATGTTGGAGAACTCGGTGGACGATCCGAATTGCATGCTCACTTGTCCAGCTCCTTGGGGATGTCGAGCCCGAGGTCCTCGAGCAGAGAACGGAACTTGTCCGTGGCGGCGTCGAGGCTGTCGGCGAACGTGACCGCCTTGTCGGCCGGCTGCGACCAGATCGGTTGCAGTGCCCGCGCCGCGTCGAGGCATCGCGGCACCCACGTCGCCAGCCAGGTGCCGAACAGCTCCTTGTTCGATTCCCCGACCTCGGGATCGCGGGTGAGCAGCCGGAACAGGTTGCGGGTGTACGCGAGGTCGCGGTCGTAGTCGTGTTCGCCGGTGCCCACGATGGTCGGCGTGATGTAGTCGCCGTTGCCGGCGGCGATCTGCATGACCAGTTCGCTGCGGAACAGCGAACCCACCAGCTGCTCGAAGACGATGTTGGAGCCGAACAGCAGCTCACACCAGTCCGGTACCGCGGTGAGCCGCTCGACGACCTCGCGGGTCGGCTGCCATTCGGGCGCGGACTGCCACACCTCCTGGTGCGCGGTGCCGTCGAAGTCGTCGGTGGCCTCGGACAGGTCGAGGTTGAACAGCGCCAGGTCCTGCGCGAAGCGCATCTTGTGGGCGGCGTTCACGGCGACGGCGGTGTTGATCATGTTGGTCGGGCAGGACCGCTGGATGGACGTGAACACGTGCAGGGCCAGCCCGTTCTCGGCATGCATCCAGGCGCCCAGGTTGCGGGAGACGAACGTCAACCAGGGGGTGTTCCAGGCGTCGTAGACGTGGGCGCGCTTGGCGTTGGACAGGCACAACTCGACCTGGTGGACGACCTTGGAGTTGTTGCGGTAGATCGTCTGGTCCCACTCCTCGTTCGGGTCGAGGAAGGCGTGCCAGTTCGACGACTTCGCGGCCGTCCACTCCTGCGGGTAGCCGCCGGGGCCGTCACCGAAGCCGTAGATCCAGCCCTGCGAGAGGTGGCGGTCGGGGTCGGGCTGGACGTCGACGGTCACGTCCTCGTACATCGTCGACCGCTTCTTGGCCGGCGTGTAGTAGTTGAACGTCCGGCTTCGGGAGCTGGGGAACTCCAGCGCGCCGGCTTCGGAGTCGGTGAACTCGATCTTCGGGAAGCTGCGTTGCTTGGTCCCGGTGTTCTCGGTGGTTGCGGTCATCTCGTTTCTCAGTTCTTGTCGGTGAATGAGGGCTGTGACATTCCTGCGGTAGCTACTCGAACGCGGGGCTGGTGAACTTGTCGTAGAAGATCTGGTCGTGCGGGGTGTTGTTGATCTCGAGCAGTTCCAAGGCGGCGTCGACCATCGGCGGTGGCCCACACAGGTACGCCTCGATGCGAGCGAGGTCCGGTTCGCGGCGGGCGACGACGTCGGTGACATTGCCTTCCTCGACGGTGATCGCCGCCGAGGGCTGCGGGTCCATCGATTCCGAGAGGCAGGCGACGAAGGTGAAGTCCGTCAGATTCTTTCCGAGCTCGAGGATTTCGTCGACGTAGAACAGGTCGGCGGGAGTGCGTGCGCCGTAATAGAAGTGGACCGGACGGGTGTTGCCGGTGGCGTTCATGTGCCGCAGGAGCGAGAGGATCGGGGCCATGCCCGCTCCGCCGCCGATGAACACGATCGGCAGGACGTGACCGTCCTTGAGGGTGAACGACCCGTACGGTCCGGTCAGGTCGATCTCGTCGCCGACCGCGATGCCGTCGTCGAGCAATCCCGCGAACTTGCCGCCCGGGTACTTCTTGATGAGGAATTCGACGTGCCCGGGGGTCGAGTGTGTCGTGGCCATCGAGAACGAGCGATGCTCCTCGGTCCCGGGGATCTTCAGGTCGGCGTATTGGCCGGGTCTGAACTCGTATCCGGCGGGTTCGACGGGCTCGAGTCGCAGTGACACGATGTCCTTGGTCATCGGCTCGAGGGCGGCCACCCGGGTGCGGACATCCTGGATGGGGACGCCGCCGAGGAGTTCGTCCTCGTCGAAGTTGAGCAGTTCGATCGTGCAGTCGCTGTAGGCCGTGGAGCGGCAGAGCAGCACCATCCCTTCGTCGACCTCGGCTTCGTTGCACGCGAACGTCGAGTAGTTCTCCATCTGGATATCGCCGTCCAGGACGAACGACTTGCAGGCCGAGCACCGCCCCTCACGGCAGCCGTGCATCAGGTGGATGCCTTGCCGGAAT
>JBCEBZ010000242.1:17224-18187 GCA_039206675.1 Rhodococcus sp. (in: high G+C Gram-positive bacteria)
GTACTCGTCCTCGCCGACTTCCATCTCGATGTCGACGGGCTCGAAATTGATACGGTGCTTGTCGGCCACGGGCCATCTCCTGGACTCTGAAAAGTATTGTGCTGGTTGCGGTGGGTGGCGCCGGCTGTCCACGGCGCCACCCACCGGGTCGGGGTCAGGCCGGAACTGCGCCTGCGCGGTACGCCGCGATGTGGGCGTTGCGTTCGGCGTCGGACATCTCGTTCAAGAGCACGTTCGGGCTCTGGAACGTGTTGCCCCGCACGTCGTCGAGGGTCCACAGCTTCTTCGGGTCGTCCAGGTCGAGGTGCGGCTGCCCGACCAGGGTCTTGCCGTCGTCGCGGACATAACCGAGATCGGAGACGATGTCGGCGAGATCCTTGCCGTGGTGCAGGGTTTCCCATTCACGGAAACCGGTGAGCCGTCCCATGTTCGGGGTCGCCTTACCCTGGTACTCGCTGCGGAACGCGACGGCGTCGGTCCAGTAGCAGGTCTCCGAGCAGTACGTCCGCCACTGGTCGTCGACCTTCTCCACGACCATGTCTTCACGGATGAGGGCGGGCACCATGCAGGTCCAGCACCGGTGCGGGTACTGGTACCCGACCTCCTCGAATGCGATCGGCTTGTTGCGGCCGGGGTAGGCGAGGCGGTTGTACTCCTCCCACCACTTGCCGTACTTCGAGTACCAGCCCGGGTACTTGTGCTCGAACCACTCGAAGTCCTTGTCGGTCATGGCATCGATCCGCCAGTAGTTGACCGGCCACCCGGTGGCGAAGAACCGGGCCACCTCGTGGACGTAACCCTTTTCGGTGATCCGCTTCCACGCCTCCTCGACCAGGTCGTGCGGGATCGTCAGGCCGTACTTCTCGAGCGGGATGAGGTAGCTGCGGTAGTAGTCGTCGTAGATCCACCGCCGCCACATCTCGGCGTAGCTCTCCCGGTCCTTGCGGCGGTCCTTCGTGCCGT
>JBCEBZ010000243.1:0-18177 GCA_039206675.1 Rhodococcus sp. (in: high G+C Gram-positive bacteria)
CGGGCCCACGAATCGGCGGGCTCCCCTCGACGGACAGTGACAGCAGAGTGAGATTACCTAACCTGCGGCGGGACGGCCGGATACCGCTAGCTTCCCTCGCCGGCGAGGGCGAAGAGGCCGTCGTCGGTCTGCTCGACGAGGCCGTCGACGAGTAGGGAATGGAGGGCGCGGTCGCGCTGCCCGGGGTCGTCGAGCCACACCTGGTCGAGCCGGAGGCGTTCGACGGGGGCGGTGCTTTCGCGGAGTACTGCCATGAGCTTGCCGCGCACCTGACGGTCGGTGCCCGCGAATTTCTGGACCTTCCGGCGCTCACCGGTGTGGGCGGGACGTCCGGCGTCGACCCAGGCGCAGTTCGGCAGCGGGCAGCGGGTGCATTCGGGGGAGCGGGCGGTGCAGACGGTGGCGCCGAGTTCCATCAGGGCCGCGGAGAACGTGGCGGCCCGGGCGCGGGTCCGGGGGAGCAGCGTGGACACGTCGGCGAGGTCTCGGGTGGTCGACGGATTTCCGGGCTCGGCGCTTCCGTGCACGGCCCTGGCGACCACCCGCCGGACGTTCGTGTCGACGACGGGGACCCGCTGTCCGTAGGCGAAGCAGGCGACGGCCCGCGCGGTGTAGGCGCCGATGCCGGGCAGTCCGAGGAGAGTGTCGACGTCGCTCGGCACGACGTCGCCGTGTTCGGTGGCGAGCACACCGGCGCATTCGTGGAGTCTCAGCGCGCGACGCGGATAGCCGAGCTTGCCCCACGCGCGCAGGACGTCGGCCTGACTCGACGCGGCCATCCGGGACGGGACGGGCCAGCGCTGCACCCACTCCTCCCAGATCGGGGCCACCCGGACGACGGGCGTCTGCTGCAGCATGATCTCGCTCATCAGGATGTGCCAGGCGGTGACGCCGTCGCGGCGCCACGGCAGGTCCCGGGCCTGTACCTCGTACCAGTTGATCAGCGCGGAGGAGTCAACGGCCACTTCGACCTCACAAGTCCCTTCGGTCACGGGTGAAACAGAATTTCCGGGGTCGTCATAATCCCGTCGCGACGGTGCCACACGCCCGGTGCACAATGATCCCATGCCTAATTCGAACCCGGTGTCCGCCTGGAAGGCCCTGCGTCAGGGTAACGACAGATTCGTCAGCGGCACCTCGCTCCATCCCAGCCAGGGCGTCGCCGATCGGGCGAAGCTCGTCGGCGGCCAGCACCCCACGGCCGTCCTGTTCGGTTGCGGAGACTCCCGCGTCGCCGCCGAGATCATCTTCGATCAGGGTCTGGGCGACATGTTCGTCGTCCGCACCGCAGGTCACGTGATCGACGACGCCGTGCTCGGGTCCATCGAGTACGCCGTCGGCGTGTTGAACGTGCCGCTGATCGTCGTGCTCGGTCACGACAGCTGCGGCGCCGTCAAGGCGACGCTCGACGCCCTCGACGACGGCAACGTGCCGCCCGGATTCATCCGCAGCATCGTGGAACGCGTCGCCCCGTCGATCCTCAAGGGACGCCGAGAGGGCCTCAACACCGTCGACGAGCTCGAAGGTCGCCACGTGGTGGAGACCGGTGCGCTGCTCATGCAGCGTTCGCGGATCATCGCCGAGAAGGTGGAGAGCGGCGCGTGCGCCATCGCGGGTGTCACGTACAAGCTGTCCGACGGCCGCACCCACCTGCAGGGCGCCGTCGGCGACATCGGTGAGCTCACGGACTGACCGCGACACGCCGCGCCCGCTGAGCCGTTGCCGCGCGACGCCGAACTACCGTTGACGTCGTGCTGGAACCGAATGGACCGTTGCCCCCCGAGATTTACTGGCGCCGCAGGGCGCTGGCGATCGGCGGCGCCATCGTCGTGTTGCTGCTCGTGGTGTGGTTGATCAACTCGCTGCGTGGTGGGGGTGACTCCGAGACGGATCCGGCGGCGGCGAGTTCGTCGTTGACCACTCCGGTGTCGATTTCCCCGACAGCCTCGGGTTCGTCCACGTCCAGCGGTGGTTCCGGTGGTGGTGGCGGCGGTGGCGCCGCTGCCGCCGGCGGCGAGGCGTCGTCGGGCACGTCCGGTTCGTCGGGGGCGGCGTCGAGCAGCGGTTCGTCGAGCAGCAGCGCGGCTCCCAGCGGCCAGCCGGTTGCGGCGGGTCAGTGCCCGGACCAGTCGCTGGCCATCAAGGTGGCCGCCGACAAGCCGACGTATCTGCCCGGCGAGGAGCCGTCCTTCACGACGGTCGTCACCAATATCGGCACCACGCCGTGCGAGCGTGATCTGGGCAGCAGCCTCCAGCAGGTGCTCGTCTACACGATCGACGGCGCCGTTCGCCTGTGGTCCAACATCGACTGCTTCCCGCAGTCCGCGGCCGACGTGCGCACCCTCGCCGCCGGCGAGCAGGCCCAGTTCACCGTGAAGTGGTCGGCAAAGACGTCCGCTCCCGACTGCCTGACGCAGCCGGAACCCCAGCGCGATCCGGTGGGGCCCGGTGCGTACACGGTGGTCGGCCAACTCGGTCAGCTTCGCAGCGCGCCGGAGCCGTTCAACCTCAGCTGATCCTCGGTGCGGGGTCGATGCGTGAGCGTCGATCGAATTCCTTGTCGAGGTCGGTGAGGTCGGGGTCGGCGAGCAGCGCCGCGAGCAGGATGCGGGCCTGACCTGCCCTGAGGTCGGTGGAGAACAGTGCCCCCGCCGAGACGAGGTCGTGTCCGCCGCCCCCGCCGCCGTACGTGGCGGAGGTCGGGCCGTGCGGTACCCGGGTGGTGACCACGACCGGGATTCCGGCGGCCGTGCTGTCCCGGACCGCCTCGACGATCGCCGGGTTCGCGTTGCCGGAACCGAGCCCGTCGAGCACCAGCCCCCGGGCCCCGGCCGCGAGGCACGCGTCGATCTGGATGCGATCCGCCCCCGGATAGGCGGCCACGATGTCGACGCGGGTTCCGGAGATCGGGTGCCACGGCAGCGGATCGAGCCGCTGCGGCGGCAGGTCACCGGTGGGGTGGACGGATCGGAATGCGTCGAGGCGCGTCGTGTCCGCCTTCCGCGTTCCGGACGCCCGGTGCAGGGCACCTCCGAACGCGATGAGGACACCCGCTCCGCGCAGGGCGGGATCCGTCCCCGCGGCGATCGCGTCGGACAGGTTGGGGAGGGCGTCGGATTCCGGATGGTCGAAGGTGCGTTGCGCACCCGTGAAGACCACCGGCCGCGGATCGGCGTGGTGGAGGTCGACCAGGAAGGCGGTCTCCTCCATGGTGTCGGTTCCGTGCAGCACGACCACCGCGTCGAGATCGGGGTCGTGCAGTTCCGCGGTGACGGCGTCGCGGACTCGGTCCATGTCGGCGAACGTCATGCTCGAACTGTCCTTCGACATCACGTCGACGACACGGATGTCGGTTCCGGTCCGGGCACTGCCCAGCAGATCGGAGCCTGCGACCACCGGCCTGCTGACACCCTGCCCGTCCCGCCTGCTGGCGATGGTGCCTCCGGTGGTGACGACGGCGACTTTCGGCACTGTTGTCCTTTCCTGCTAAACGTTGGGGCGGTCCGAGGCCAGGGTCCGGATGCGGTTCCTCGCGCCGTACCACCCGATCACCAGCAGCGGGGCGATGATCGCGATGGACCCGACGGTCCAGGTTCCGACCGGGTGATCGAACGCCATCAGTATGACGACGCAGCCGAGGAAGACCAGGGTGAGGAGCCCGGTGTAGGGGGCGCCGAACATCCGGAAGCCGGGCCGGGTCAGTGTGCCGTCCTTCGCGAGTTTCCACAGTTTCAGCTGGCACAGCACGATGACGGCCCAGGCGCTGATGATCCCGAGAGCGGCGAGGTTCAGAACGATCTCGAATGCCTGCGTGGGAACGACGGCGTTGAGTCCCACCCCGAGCAGGATGACGAATCCGGTGAGGGCGATGCCGCCGTACGGCACTCCGGCCTTGTTCATCCGGGCGGCGAACGACGGCGCCGACCCGGCCATGGCCATCGAATGCAGTATTCGCCCGGTCGAATACAGGCCTGCGTTGAGCGACGACAGCGCGGCAGTGAGCACCACGAGGTTCATGATCGCGTCGGCGCCCTGCACGTTGATGGAGCCGAAGAACGTGACGAACGGGCTTTCGCCGGCGTGGTACTCGGTGTAGGGGAGCAGCAGCGACAGCAGCAGCACGGATCCGACGTAGAAGACGAGGATCCGGATGATGACCGTGTTGATCGCCTTGGGGATGACCTTCTGGGGGTTCTTCGTCTCGCCGGCCGTGGTGCCCACGAGTTCGATCGAGGCGTACGCGAACACGACGCCCTGGATCACCACGACGGCGGGCAGCAGGCCGTTGGGGAAGAGTCCGCCGTTGTCGGCGATCATGCTGAATCCCGAGGTGTGGCCTTCGATCGGCGTCCCGAACAGCACGAAGTAGATGCCGAAGCAGAGGAACGCGGCCAGTGCGACGACCTTGATGAGCGCGAACCAGAATTCCAGCTCGCCGAACACCTTGACGGACACGAGGTTCAGCCCGAGGACGAGTACGACGGCGGCCAGGGCGAAGACCCATTGGTCGACGTTGCCGAGCGGTGCCCAGTACTTCTTGAAGAAGTTCATGTACAGCGCGACGGCGGTGACGTCGACGACGGCCGTCATCGCCCAGTTCATCCAGTACAGCCAGCCCGCGGCGAACGCCATCTTCTCGCCGAAGAATTCGCGGGAGTACGACACGAACGACCCGGACGTGGGCCGGTGCATGACGAGTTCGCCGAGGGCCCGCAGGATCAGGAACGCGAAGAACCCGCAGAGGGCGTAGACGAGGACGAGTGCGGGCCCGGCCTGCTGGAGGCGTCCGCCGGCGCCCATGAACAGGCCGGTGCCGATCGCTCCGCCGATCGCGATCATCTGGATCTGTCGCGGGCCGAGCGCTTTCCGGTAGCCGAGGTCTTCCTCGACGAAGATGTCTCCCGAGGTGTCGTCCTTCTCGATCGTCACGAGACCACCTCCGCGGTCGCGGCGACGGGTGTCTTCCGCGGCGAACCGGACGCTCTCAGGTTGGCGAGATGCTCGGGGCTCAGGAGCCGGTCGAGTTCGTCCCGGTCGAGCAGGCCCGCCTCGATCACGAGGTCGGCGACCTTGCGGCCGGAGATCAGGGCCTCCTGCGCGATCCGGGTCGAGGCGGTGTACCCGATGTACGGGTTGAGGGCGGTCACGAGTCCGATGGAGTCCTCGACCCGGGCCCGCAGCAGATCGGTGTTGGCCGTGATGCCGAGCACGCAGCGGTCGGCCAGGATCCGGCAGGCGGCGCCGAGGTGGCGCATCCCCTCGGACAGGGAGTGCACGATGATCGGCTCGAATGCGTTGAGCTGCAGCTGGCCGGATTCGGCGGCCATCGTGATGGTGACGTCGTTGCCGATCACCTCGTAGGCCACCTGGTTGAGGACTTCCGGGATCACCGGATTGACCTTGCCGGGCATGATCGACGAACCGGCCTGTACCGGCGGGAGGTTGATCTCGTTCAGGCCCGCGCGCGGCCCCGACGACAGCAGTCGGAGGTCGTTGCACACCTTGGACAGCTTGACGGCGATCCGCTTGAGCACGCCGGAGAGGTGGACGAACTGCCCGACGTCCTGGGTGGCCTCGACCAGGTCCGTGGCCAGGACGAGGGGGAGTCCGGTGAGGTCCCGGAGTGTGTCGCAGGCGGCCTCGGCGTAGCCGGCGGGTGCGTTCAGGCCCGTGCCGATCGCGGTGGCGCCGAGGTTGATCTCGTGGACGAGGAGGGCGGCCTCGCCGAGGCGGGCGCGGTCCTCGTCGATCATCACCGAGTAGGTGGCGAACTCCTGGCCGAGCGTCATCGGCACCGCGTCCTGGAGTTGGGTGCGCCCCATCTTCACGGTGTCGGCGAACTCCACGGCCTTGGTCGCGAACGCGTCCTGCAGGACCCGCAGCGCGTCGAGGAGGTCGTCGATCGCGAAGATCGTCGCGATGTTGACCGCGGTGGGGTAGACGTCGTTGGTCGACTGGCTGAGGTTCACGTGCTCGTTGGGGTGGAGTTCCCCGTATTCCCCGCGTCCGTGGCCGAGGATCTCGAGCGCCCGGTTGGCGATCACCTCGTTGGCGTTCATGTTGGTCGACGTTCCGGCGCCGCCCTGGATGACGTCGACGACGAACTGCTCGTGCCAGCGGCCGTCGACGATCTCCCGGCAAGCCTGCCCGATCGCGTCGGCGCGGCGGGGGTCGAGGATCCCGAGTTTCTCGTTGGCGCTCGCCGCGGCCCATTTGACGTACGCGAGTCCGCGGATCAGGTAGGGGTTGGTGGAGATCGTGCGGCCGGTGATCGGGAAGTTCTCGACGGCCCGCAGCGTGTGGATTCCCCAGTAGGAATCCGCAGGTACTTGGCGGTCGCCGAGCAGATCGTGTTCTGTTCGCGTTTCGAGCACTTGATCAATTCCTCACGGGGATTCGCGCGAGCGTTGCTCTGCACGGATGCGGTGGACGAGTCTGCTGCTCGACGAGGGTAGATTCTCGGTCGAGCCACCCGGCTATCCACCTGCCAGGCTGTCAGACAGGTGCAATTGTTACCTCGCTCACTCGCCGTCGTCAACCCGGGGCGCCGCGCCGTGTTGACGTCGCAGCCGGAGCGTGAGCAGAATATCCCCATGAACCTGTCAGACAGCTGGGCAGCCAGGCGCCCCGTCACGGCGCGGGTCAGTGCCGCGGAAGCGGTCCTCGCGGATCTTCGTGACGCGATCACCTCGGGTGAGCTGTCTGTCGGTGAACGTCTTCCGTCCGAGGCGTCCCTCGCGGCGCGGCACGGAGTCAGCCGGTCGGTGATCCGGGAGGCGCTGCGGTCCTGCCACGCGCTCGGGCTCACGGAGACGAAATCGGGCCTCGGGACATTCGTCGTCAGCGATTCGATCGCCCGCGACCTCGATTTCGGGAACTACGCGGCCAACGAACTCGTCGAGGCCCGACCGCACGTGGAGATTCCCGCCGCCGGCTGGGCGGCGCAACGGCACACCGCCGAGGATCTCGCCACTCTTCGTGGTCTGGTGGACCAGATGCGGGACGAGGACGATCCGCTCGTCTGGGTGTCCCTCGACGCTCAGTTCCACAGTTTCATCGCTAGGACGAGCCGGAACCGGGTGTTCGAATCCGTGATCGTCGATATCCGCGAAGCTCTCACCCGGCAGTCCGAAACGCTGAATCTGGTTGCGGGACGGCAGCAGAAGTCGAACGACGAGCACGACCGGATCGTGGACGGCATCGCATCCGGAAGCTACGACAAGGCCGCCCGCGCCATGGCCGAACACCTGGACGCGGTGCGGGTCGCACTGGAATCCGTGGTCGGAGAAGCCGGCCCGGACGATCGACAGTAAGGACCGGAACCATTCTCACAGCGAATCCCCTCGACGCTCGGCACGCACGATCGTGGCTCCTGGTATCCGCCTCGCGGACCGAGGATTTCGACCTCGCCGACCGGAGTGACGCCGACGCCGTCATCCTCGACCTCGAGGACGGGGTGGTCACCGCCGAACGATCCGACGCCCGGCGGTCCGTCGCCGAGTGGTTGTCCGGTGACGGCGCCGCCTGGGTCCGGATCAACGCCGCGACCACCGAGGACTGGTCTGCCGACGTGGACGCGCTGTGCGGGCTTCCCGGACTGCAGGGCGTCATGCTGGCGAAAAGTGAATCCGGGCAACAGGTCCGGGACACTTCCGTCCGGCTCGGCGGGGCCGTTCCCGTGCTGGCCCTGGTCGAGTCCGCGCGCGGCATCGAATTCGCGTTCGACATCGCATCCGAGCCTGCCACGCTGCGATTGGCGTTCGGCAGTGGCGATTTCCGGCGGGACACGGGCGCGGGCGCCGAGCCGGACGCGCTCGCCTACGCCCGCGGACGCCTCGTCGTCGCGAGCGCCGCCGCCGGGATCGCGGCACCGATCGACGGACCCACCCTCGTCGACGATCGCGACACCCGGGTCGAGGCCCTGGCCGTCACGCGGTCGATGGGGATGTCCGGCAAGCTCTGCATGCACGCCGCGCACACGGGCGACGTCAACCGCGAGCTGAGCCCGTCCGCCGCGGACGCAGCGTGGGCCGACGAGGTGATCGATCGCCTCGGCGCCGACGGCTCCGGTGTCCGGAGCGGCAGCGACCGGCCGCAACTCGCGCGCGCACTGACCATTCGCACCCGACTGGACGCGCTCCGGCTGTCCTATTAGTCGTACGGGCCGGAGATCGACGTCTCGGCGAGCCGGGACAGGCCCTCGCGGATGTGGCGCGCCCACAGCCCGCCGATCCCCTCCACCGACTGCAGGTCGGCGGCCGTCGCCGCCAGCAGCGACTGCAGTGTTCCGAACGAGCCGACGAGCCGGTGAATCTGGTTGAACTGCAACCGGGGAACGCGAGTGAGGACGCGGTAGCCGCGAGGGCTCATCGGGGCCTCGAGCGCCTCGATGGTGCCCGGGTAACCGAACGCCCGCGCCAACGTCGTGAGGTCGAGAAGGTCCGCGTCCGTGATCCTGTCGAGCGCGGTGAGCGACTTCTCGACGTCCTCGGCGGGCGCCGGTCCGGAACCGGCCAGATAGTCGCGCACGATGAGCTCTCTCGCCACGTCGTTGTCGCCGACGAGTTCCTCGAGCTGCAACGCGAGCTGCCGCCCGTCCGTGCCGAGCTCGAGCACGTCCTGCTCGATCTCGACGGACACGCGCCGCACCATCTCCAGGCGCTGCACCACGGTCAGGGCGTCGCGGAGGGTGACGAAATCCTCGATCTCCACCACCGACAGCTGACGGGTCACCTCGTCGAGCCGCGCCTTGTACCGCTCGAGGGTGGCCACCGCCTGATTGGCGCGCGACAGGATCGTGGCGGACCCGTCGATGACGTGCCGGATGCCGCCGACGTACACGCTGACGATCCGCATCGACTGGCTGACCGACACCACCGGGTACCCGGTCTGCATGGCCGTCCGCTCGGCGGCGCGGTGCCGGGTGCCGGACTCGACGGTCGGGATCTTGTGGTCGGGCACCAGCTGGACGTTGGCGCGCACGATGCGGGACCCGTCGGTGGACAGGACCACGGCGCCGTCCATCTTCGACAGCTCACGCAGGCGGGTCGGGGCGAACTCCACGTCGAGTTCGAATCCGCCGTCGCAGATCTCTTCCATCTGCTCGTCGTAGCCGAGGACGATCAACGCACCCGTGCGGCCGCGCAGAATGCGTTCCAGACCGTCGCGAAGTGCAGTTCCGGGAGCCAGCCGGGCAATCGTTTCGCGCAGTGCAGACGACGACTCGGCATCGTTCATCGCGCAATACTCCCGCTGAGGTAGACGTCACTTGTCGGGGACCGCCGCGTAAACACGTCCGGACCCGCGTTTAGATTACCTATCCATGAGTGGTACCTGGACTTTGCCCGACGACCTGACCCTGCCCGAGCGGGTCGGTAGCTTTCCCGCCGCAGGTCAGCCGGTGCCGCACCACTGGTCGAGGTGCTTCGGGTGCGGAGACCAGTCGCCCGCCGGGATGTCGATGAGCTTCACCGCCGGGGACGGTCTCGACGTGTGGGGGCGGCTCGAGGTGGCACCCCGCTACCAGGGCGGTCCGGGGGTGATCCACGGCGGCATCCTCTCGACCGCGTTCGACGAGGCGCTCGGCATGGTGTGCCGGTCGATCGTCGACGGCCCGGTGGTCACGGGACATCTCGAGATCGACTTCGCCAGGCCCATACCGCTGGGGTCCGTCCTCGAATTCCATGCGCGGGTCGACGGGTCGATCCGCCGCAAGGTGTACGCGAGCGCCGAAGCGCGCATCGTCGAGGGGCCGACGGCCGACCCCGGCGTGGTGGTGGCGACGTCGAGGGGGCTGTTCCTCACCGTCACGGCCGAGCACTTCGAGAAGACGAAGGACTACGTGGACGGCGTTCCGGAGCGGCCGTTCGGAACGTCGTCGATCTGACGGTCACCGCAGCGACGCAGTCCATCCGAGCGTCACCGCAGCGACGCTATGGCTGCGTCGAGGTTCCCGACTTCGGTGACCTTCATGCCCTTGGGCGCCGCCCCGGAATCGAGGGGCACGATGGCGCGGGTGAATCCGAGGCGGTGTGCCTCCGCGAGCCTTCGCCCGACACCGGCAACCCGGCGCACCTCGCCGGCCAAACCGACCTCGCCGAGGATCACGAGCCCGTCCGGAACGGCCCTGTCCCTGACCGCCGACGCGACGGCGAGGGCCAGCGCCAGGTCGGCGGACGGCTCGGTCATCCGCATGCCGCCGACGGTGGCCGCGTAGACGTCCTGCTTCGCGATCTGCACACCGCACCGGCGGTCGAGCACGGCCAGGACCATCGCCACCCGGGCGCTGTCGAGTCCGCTCACGGCGCGGCGGGGCGCGGGCATGGACGTCGCCGCGACGAGGGCCTGCACTTCACCGAGGAGGGGCCGTTTGCCGTCCATCATGACGGTGACGGCGGTTCCGGGAACGGCTTCGGCGCGGTGGTGGAGGAACAGCCCGGACGGGTCGCTGATGCCCGCGATGCCGTCTTCCCGCAGCTCGAAGCAACCGACCTCGTCGGCGGCGCCGAAACGGTTCTTGACGCCGCGCACCATCCGCAGCGTCGAATGCTTGTCGCCCTCGAAGTGCAGCACCACGTCGACGAGATGCTCGAGCGACCGCGGACCGGCGACCGCACCGTCCTTGGTGACGTGGCCGATGAGGAGCACCGGCACGCCGCTGGCCTTCGCGAGGGTGGTGAGGGCGCTGGTGACGGCCTTCACCTGGGTGACGCCTCCGACCACGCCGTCGACGTCCGCGGCCAGCATGGTCTGCACGGAGTCGACGATCAGCAGGGTGGGACGCACCTGCTCGACGTGACCGAGGACGGTCGCGAGGTCGGATTCGGCGGCGAGATAGACCCGCTCGTGGACGGCGCCGGTGCGGTCGGCCCGCAGTCGCACCTGCCCGGCGGATTCCTCACCGGTGACGTAGAGCGACCGGTCGTCCGGGCCGCGGCGGGCCCACTGGTGGACCACCTCGAGGAGCAGGGTCGACTTGCCGACGCCGGGTTCGCCGGCGAGGAGAACAACGGAACCGGGCACCACACCGCCGCCGAGAACACGGTCGAGTTCGTCGATGCCGGTGGGCTTGGCGCGGGTGGACGTACTGTCGATCCGCGTGATCGGAGTGGCCGGGGTGGACGGAAGGACCGCTCCCGATCCGGCTTTCGCGAGCGAGGCGCCGGGGCGGCTCGCGACCGCCGCGACGATCGGGGCCTCGTCCATCGAACCCCAGCTACCGCATTCGGGGCACCGCCCGACCCATTTGGGAACCGTGCACTGGCACGACGAGCAGCGGAAGCTGGATTTGAGTTTGGCCACCCGGCCAGCCTAGGTACCGGGTCCGACAGCGGACCCGGGCCGGCTGCTAGTGTCCGCCGCCCTCGGCCTCGGTGCCGGGCGACTTGTCGGAGACGTGCCGCTCGGTCTCGTGGCCCGCGTCGACGGGAACGGACACGGTGATGTCTCCGGCCTTCTCGAACGCGAACGTGACGGGGAAGGTGAGGCCCGGGCGGACGCCTTCCTTCAGGTTGTCCAGCGTGACGAGGACGACGTCGGTCGGCGCGTCGGCGGTCTCGTCCGTCTCGGCGGCGGCGTCCGCACCGGCTTCGGCGTCCCCGACCGGCAGGCCGGCGACGAGCGCGCTCTGCGGCGGAATCTCGAGTCCGCCGGACTTCTCGCCGAGCGTGACGGACTGCGCGAAGTCGGTGCTGATGCGGGTCAGCTTGTCCGGGGTGTCCTCGTTGTTGTTGATCGCGGTGAACGCGAGGACGGCGTTGCCGCCCGGCTCGAGGCTGTACTCGGCGGAGTTGGGGTAGACGACGTGCACGTTGCGCAGGGCGATCGACCCGGCGTCCGCGCTGTTGCCGTTGACCGCGGCGACCTGACTCGACGTCTGAGTGATCTGGCCCGCACTGCACGCGGACAGCACGAGGGCTGCGCCGGCAGCGAGAGCGACGGCGGTAGCGACTCGGCGAGTCGACTTGTCGAGAGCAGTCACGAGTTGTCCTCCGGTGTCAGGTTCCCACTTCAACTAGGCAGAGTAGTAGTTCGCTCGCATGGCCTGCTCGCTGGGTACTCACAATGGTTGTCTGCGTGCGGTTTCGGTGCCGGAGAACGGCCCGATCGGGGTGTCCGGAATGCACGTATCGGGACCCCTGTCAACCCCTAGGGTCAGGCCATGATGCCCCTGACCTGCACCGTTGATGCGACCAGGATCCGGACACGTGTTAAACTCGAATGATCGAAAGGGGCACGGGACAGATGATTTTTAAGGTCGGAGACACCGTCGTATACCCCCATCACGGTGCGGCGCTGATCGAAGCTATTGAAACCCGCACCATCAAGGGTGAGCAGAAGGAATATCTCGTTCTCAAGGTTGCTCAGGGCGATCTCACCGTACGGGTTCCCGCAGACAACGCAGAGTACGTGGGCGTTCGCGACGTCGTCGGCCAGGAAGGTCTCGACAAGGTCTTCCAGGTACTGCGGGCTCCGCACACCGAAGAACCCACCAACTGGTCACGCCGCTACAAGGCGAATCTCGAAAAGCTCGCGTCCGGTGACGTCAACAAGGTCGCCGAGGTCGTTCGTGACCTGTGGCGTCGTGAGCAGGACCGCGGCCTGTCCGCGGGTGAGAAGCGCATGCTCGCGAAGGCGCGGCAGATCCTCGTCGGCGAACTCGCACTGGCCGAAGGCACCGACAGCGACAAGGCCGAGACCATCCTCGACGAGGTCCTCGCGGCCGCGTCCTAGACAGTCGCGATACCCACAGTGGCCGAGGGAAGAGGTCCTGTAGTCGCGCTGGTTCCCGCCGCAGGTCAGGGAGTGCGTTTGGGCGAGAACAAGCCCAAGGCATTCGTTGATCTCGGTGGGACGACCATGCTGACACGCGCGGTCGACGGGCTCCGGCAGTCGGGGGCTGTCGACCGCGTCGTCGTGATCGTCCCGGAAGAACTCGTCGAGTCGACGCGCGGCCTCCTCCCCGGTGACGTCACCGTCGTAGCCGGGGGAAGCGAGCGGACCGATTCGGTTCGCGCCGGACTCGCCGTCGCGGACGACGCCGAATACGTCCTCGTGCACGACGCCGCCCGCGCCCTGACGCCGCCGTCGCTCATCGCCCGAGTGGTCGCCGAACTGCGGTGCGGCCGCAGCGCAGTCATCCCCGTCCTCCCGGTGGCGGACACCATCAAGACCGTCGACGTTCTCGGCGCGGTCACCGGCACCCCCGAACGGTCCGAACTGCGGGCCGTGCAGACGCCGCAGGGTTTCACCGCGGAACTGCTCCGCCGCGCGTACGCCGCCGCCGACGGCATCGCCACGGACGACGCCGGCCTGGTGGAGCGGCTCGGCGAACGGGTCCGCAGCATCGTCGGAGAACCCACCGCATTCAAGATCACCACGCCGCTGGACCTCGTGCTGGCCCGCGCGCTGGTGGGAGAGGGAGCGCACTAGTGCGAGTCGGAATCGGGACGGACGTCCACCCGATCGAGCAGGGGCGGCCGTGCTGGATGGCGGGCCTGCTGTTCGAGGACGAGAACGGCTGCGCGGGTCATTCCGACGGCGACGTCGCCGTCCACGCACTCTGCGACGCCCTGCTCTCCGCCGCCGGCCTCGGCGATCTCGGCTCCGTCTTCGGAACCGGCCGGCCCGAGTGGTCCGGGGTGAGCGGCGCCGCGATGCTCGCGGAGGTCCGCAGGCTCCTGGAAGAGGACGACTTCGGTGTCGCCAACGCCGCGGTCCAGGTGATCGGGAACCGGCCGAAGATCGGCCCGCGCCGGGACGAGGCGCAGAAGGTGCTCAGCGACATTCTGGGCGCCCCGGTTTCGGTGTCCGCGACCACCACGGACGGGCTCGGTCTCACCGGCCGCGGCGAGGGGATCGCCGCGATGGCCACCGCATTGGTCATTCCCGATCGAAGCGCCAGGTAGGATCGCTGGTCGTGACCCTGCGCCTATTCGACACCGAGACGCGGGCCTTGCGTGACTTCGCTCCGCTGGCCCCTGGACACGCATCGGTGTATCTGTGTGGTGCCACGGTGCAGGGCGACCCCCACATCGGCCACGTACGCAGCGGTGTCGCCTTCGACGTGCTGCGACGCTGGCTGCTCGCCCACGACTACGACGTGGCGTTCGTCCGCAATGTCACGGACATCGAAGACAAGATCCTGAACAAGGCCGCCGAGGCCGGCAGGCCGTGGTGGGAGTGGGCCGCCACGTTCGAGCGGTCCTTCACGTGGGCCTACCAGCAGCTGGGTGTGCTGCCGCCGTCCGTCGAGCCGCGCGCCACCGGGCACATCACGCAGATGGTCGAGATGATGCAGCGCCTCATCGACAACGGCCACGCGTACGCGGCCGGCGGCGACGTCTACTTCGACGTCCGCAGCTACCCCCGGTACGGCAGCCTGTCCGGGCACAAGCTCGACGACGTTCACCAGGGCGAGAGCGCCGGCGAATGCAAGCGCGACCCCCGCGACTTCACGCTGTGGAAGGCGGAGAAGCCGGGCGAGCCGTCGTGGCCGACGCCGTGGGGCCGCGGCAGGCCGGGCTGGCACCTCGAGTGCTCCGCGATGGCCGAGTTCTATCTCGGGGCGGCGTTCGACATCCACTGCGGTGGCCTGGACCTGGTGTTCCCGCACCACGAGAACGAGATCGCGCAGGCCAAGTGCGCCGGAGACGACTTCGCGCAGTACTGGCTGCACAACGGCTGGGTCACCATGGGTGGCGAGAAGATGTCGAAGTCGCTCGGCAACGTTCTCTCGGTGCCGAACGTGCTGAAAAAGGTGCGGCCGCAAGAGCTTCGGTACTACCTCGGCAGCGCCCACTACCGGTCGATGCTCGAGTACTCCGACACCGCGCTCGACGAGGGCGCGGCCGCGTACCGTCGCATCGAATCGTTCGTCACGCGCACGCAGGAGCGCGCCGGTGAGGTCGCGGTCGGCCGGTGGACGGACGCGTTCGCTCGCGCGCTCGACGACGACCTCGCCGTCCCCGCCGCTCTCGCCGAGGTGCACGGCAAGGTCCGCGAGGGCAACATCGCGCTCGACGGGGGCGATCTCGAGGGGGCGCGCGCAATCGCGTCGCAGGTCCGGGGCATGCTCGGAATCCTCGGCGTCGACCCGCTGGACGAGCACTGGACTCAGGAGACCGCGGACGCGTCCGCGGCAACCGATGCCCTGGACGTTCTGGTCCGGGCCGAACTCGAGCGCAGGCAGACTGCCCGCGCCGAGAAGAACTGGGCTGTGGCCGACGAGGTGCGTGACCGTCTCATCCGGGCGGGCATCGAGGTCACCGATACCCCCAACGGGCCCGAGTGGTCTCTCAAGGCAGGACAGTAGTAATGGCTGGAAATTCGAGTAGGCGCGGAGCCGTCCGCAAGGCCGGTACCAAGAAGGGGCAGGTCGCCGGTTCCGGTGGCCAGCGGCGCAAGGGGCTGGAAGGCCGTGGCGCCACGCCGCCCGCGGAGGCCCGCACCAAGCACCCCGCGGCCAAGCGTGCCGCCCGCGCCGCCCGGGAGGCCGAGAAGCAGCCGGCCCGCGGTCGGCAGACCGCAGGCCGCAAGGTGCTCGACGGTCCCGAGACCGTGCTGGGCCGCAATCCCGTCGTCGAGTGCCTGCGCGCCGGTGTCCCCGCGACCGCGCTGTACGTCGCGGTCGGGACCGAGAGCGACGATCGTCTGAAGGAATCCGTCCAGCGGGCGGCCGACGCGGGCATCTCCATTCTCGAGGTTCCCCGCACGGACCTCGACCGGCTCAGCGCCAACGGCATGCACCAGGGCGTCGCGTTGCAGGTGCCGCCGTACCGCTACGCGCATCCCGACGACCTGATCGCGGAGGCCCGCAAGCACCAGGAGGCGCCGCTGCTCGTGGCCCTCGACAACATCACCGATCCCCGCAACCTCGGTGCCGTCGTGCGGTCGGTGGCCGCGTTCGGCGGTCACGGTGTGGTCATCCCCGAGCGGCGCAGCGCATCGGTCACCGCGGTGGCGTGGCGCACCAGTGCCGGCGCCGCTGCGCGTCTGCCGATCGCCCGCGCCACCAATCTCACTCGCACACTGAAGGATTGGGCGTCCAAGGGTGTTCAGGTGGTCGGGCTCGACGCGGGCGGTGACACCACACTCGACGAGTTCGACGGCAGCGGTCCGGTGGTGGTCGTCGTCGGCTCCGAGGGCAAGGGGCTGTCGCGTCTGGTGCGCGAGAACTGCGACGCCATCCTCAGCATCCCGATGGCAGGCCCCGTCGAATCGCTCAACGCGTCCGTCGCCGCGGGTGTCGTGCTCGCCGACATCGCCCGCCGCCGCCGGAGCTAGCCGCCCGTCACCTCGGGAGCGGCGACGCCACCGCACGGTGGAACCGCACCCGGTGCCCGGGCCGCAACTGCGCGGCCCGCGGCAGGTCGGCCTCGGCGACCACGGCGATCACCGGGTAGCCGCCCGTCACCGGATGGTCGGCGAGGAACAGGATCGGCTGACCGTTCGGGGGCACCTGCAGGGCACCCGCCACCATGGCCTCGCTCGGCATCTCGTCACGCACGGATCGATGCAGCGCTCCCGGGCCCTCGAGTCGCGCCCCCACCCGGTTGGTGTCGGAACTGACCGTCCACGTCTCGCGGAGAAGGGCGTCGACGGATGCGGGTGTGAACCAGTCGTCCCGCGGTCCGAGCCGGACGCGCATCGTCAACGGATCCTCGGGAGTGACGGGCGGGGGGATGATCTCGTCGGCGGGCCAGTCGCCGGCATCCGCACCGACGAGCAACCGGTCACCCTCGGCGACCGGATCGGGGCCGAGGCCCGACAGCGTGTCGGTGGAACGGCTCCCCATCACCGCGGGCACGTCGAAACCTCCGCGCACCGCGACATAGCTGCGCAGCCCCTCCGACGCGAACGCGATCTCCAGCACGTCCCCGGTATTCAGGTGCAGCATCGTGTAGTCGGGACGGGGTTCGGAATTGACGGCGACGGGGTTGCGGGCGCCCGTGACGGCGACGGACACGGTCCCGGCCGCCCGCAGCGCGAGCCCACCGAGCGTGACCTCCAGCGTCGCTGCGCCGGAGTGGTTGCCCACCAACCTGTTTGCGCAGTCGTGCGCGTCGCGGTCGGCGGCACCCGACTCGCCGACACCGATGGACGCGTACCCGGGGCGTCCGCGATCCTGCACGGTGGTGAGCGGTCCGGTGCGCACGACCTCGAGCCAAGCCATCGTCCGATTGTCCCGCATCCCCGCGTCGTCTGGATACGCTCTCGACCATGTTGACCGCGACTCTGTACGGCCTCGGCACCGCCGTGCCCCTGCTGATCGGTGCCGTCGTCGGGCTGCGCTACGACCTGCCGCGGCCGGTCCTCGCGGCACTCATGGCATTCGGTGCGGGGACGATGGTGGCCGCCGTGTCCACCGAGTTGTTCCAGCCCGCGTTCGAGACCGAAGGGATCTGGACGGCGGGCACGGCCCTGTTCGCGGGGGCACTCGTCTACGTGGTCGCAGACCGGCTCATCGAGCAGAAACTCGGTGCCGGCGCTCTGGGCTGGGCGTTGATGCTCGGGGCGCTGCTCGACGGCATCCCCGAGAACACCGCCCTCGGGGTGACGATCAGCAGCGCGGGCGGGGTGGTGCTGCTCGTCGCCGTCGCGGTCGGAAACGTGCCCGAGGCGGTCGCGGGCGCGGCGTCCATGCGGTCCCAGCCGCACTTCAGCCCCGGCCGCGCCCTGTCGGTGTGGGTGGCCACCGCCGTCCTGCTGGTGCTGGTGGTGATCGGCGCCGACGCCGTGTCCGACACCATCTCCGACGGCACCGTCGCGACCATCCAGGCGTTCGCCGGCGGCGCGACCATCGCCGTGCTCGCGGACTCGCTGATGCCCGAGGCCTACCGGGAAGGCGGGTGGTGGGTCGGGTTGTCCACCGCGCTCGGTTTCCTCGTCGCGTTCGGGCTCGGGGCCTAGCCGAGCCCGAACGAATCGGTCACGCGGGGAGCGTCGCGACCGTGTAACCGTGCGCAGCAGCAACTTCCGCGGACAGCAACTTGCCGTCGTGCGTGCTCAGGCCCGCCGCGAGTCCGGGGACGGTCGCGGTGGCGTCCTGCCAGCCCTTGTCGGCGAGCGCGACGACGTAGGGGAGGGTCGCGTTGGTGAGGGCGTAGGTGGAGGTGCGGGGGACGGCGCCGGGCATGTTCGCGACGCAGTAGAACACCGAGTCGTGGACCTGGTAGG
>JBCEBZ010000244.1:0-4403 GCA_039206675.1 Rhodococcus sp. (in: high G+C Gram-positive bacteria)
GGGCATGCTGCAGGCGGTGCTCGACCGGACGGCGAACGAGGGATACGAGGCCCTGCTGGTCAACCTCGATTGCCGAGCGATCGGTCATCGCGAACGCGACTACCGCAACGGCTTCACGGCACCCCCGTCCCTGAAACCGCGGACGGTCGTCGAAGGGGCCCTACATCCCCGGTGGGCGTGGGGGTTTCTGCGCAACGACGCGATCGCCTTCCCCAACCTCGACGGGACCATCGCGGAGGGGCCGCTGGCGAGCACACCGGACATGTGGCGAACGCTGCTGTCGGGCTCCTACGAGCCCACCGACTGGGACACCCTCTGCGACCTCCGCTCGCGATGGAGCGGTCCGATCGTTCTCAAGGGGTGCGTCAGCGCCGACGACGCGGCGATCGCCGCCGACATCGGGATCGATGCCATTCAGGTCAGCAACCACGGCGGCCGGCAACTCGATCACATGGCCTCCCCGATGGACGTTCTGCCGGAGATCGTCGAACGCGTGAACGGTCGCGTCGAGATCATCGTCGACGGTGGCATTCGCCGTGGATCGGACGTGATCAAGGCGCTGGCGCTGGGGGCGAATGCGTGTGCGATCGGACGCCCGTACCTCTACGGCCTCGCGGCGGCGGGCCAGGAGGGTGTATCGCACGTGCTGCGGATCTTCGCGGAGGAGATGACCCGGACGATGATGCTGCTGGGGGTCTCGAGCATCAAGGAACTGCAGGACAACGGGCCGTCTCTCGTACGCAACCGACACGTCGCGTCCGCTCGCTCGGCGAGCGCGAACACCGGACCGCACACGGCCACACCGAAGCAGAAGTCCTCGTCATGACAACCCTTCCCGGACGCCCCTCCCGCCGACTCGCGTGTGCGGGTGCGCTCGCCGCCCTTCTCGTCTCCACCATCGGCTGCGGTCGGCTCGAGGAATTCGCGGACCCGCCGGCCTCGGCTCCGGTCGAGGGCGACGAGACGCCGTCACTCGCGGTGGACGAATCGGCCGTCGCATTGCTGCCCGACTCGGTGGCGGCGCGGCACACACTGCGGGTGGCGATCCCGACGAACGAACCGCCCACGCAGTTCTATTTCGAGGGCACCCGGTACATGACGGGGACGAACCCCGACATCGCGAGACTCATCGGTCAGGCCCTGAACCTCGACGTCGACATCGAAGTCGTCAATTTCGACTCCATCATTCCCGGGATCGCAGCCGGACGCTACGACATGACGGTGTCCTCGATGACGCCCACCACCAAGAGGATGGCGGCAATGGATTTCGTCGACTACATGCAGATGGGAAACGCCATCGCCGTCGCGAAGGGTGGGGAGCCGGTTACGAAGGACACTCTCTGCGGCAAACGGGTCGGCGTCCTGACGGGCTCGTATCAGCTCACCGTCAACATTCCGGTCTACGAGCAAGAGTGCGCGGCCGCGGGTGCGCCGCCGATCCGGATCGGCCAGTTCCAGGACACGCGGCAGGCGATTTCTGCGCTGACCAGTGGCCGGCAGGATGCCGTCCTGGCAGATTCCCCGATCCTCTCCTACGCCACGGCGAACAACCCCGCCCTCGAGCTGTCGGACACCTTCGACTACACCCCCGTCGCCGTAGGCGTGACCAAGGAACCCGCACTCGTCGACGCCGTGTCCGAGGCACTGGACTCTGTCATCGCCAGTGATGCGTACCGGACAGTGCTCGGAAAATACGGTTCGGAGTCCGCGATGATCACCAGCGCACGCGTCAACGCGGCCCAATAAGGAGACCTACCATGCAACAATTGGCCTCGCGAGACGCCTTCCCACCTCCGTCCGCAGTGTCGAAGTCCCCGGACATTTCCGTCCCGGTCGTGCCACTCAAACATCCTGTGCGACAAGCCTTCGGGCTGGCCCTGCTCATCGCCGCCGGGGCGGCGACGTGGAACGTCGCGACGAACGACCGTTTCCATTGGACCGTCGTGTCGGAGTATCTCTTCGCCCCGGAGATACTTCGAGGCGTGGTTCTGACGATCATCTTGACGATCGTCTCGATGACCGCCGGCATTTCGCTCGGAACGCTCCTCGCCGTCATGCGACTGTCGGACAACCCGATCGTCAGTTCGATCAGCCGGGGCTACATATGGTTCTTCCGGGGAACCCCGCTCCTCGTCCAGCTGATCTTCTGGTACAACATCGCCGCCCTGTATCCCACCATTTCGGTCGGAATCCCGTTCGGGGGACCCGAATTCATGGTCGGTTCCGTCAACACGCTGATCACGCCGCTCGGGGCCGCTCTCCTCGGGCTCTCGCTGAACGAGGCGGCCTACATGGCGGAGATCATTCGCGGCGGCATCGGATCGGTGGACAACGGCCAGTACGACGCGGCTCAGGCACTGGGAATGAACAAGACTCAGCTGATGCGCAGGGTCATCCTTCCGCAGGCCATGCGTGTGGTGCTTCCTCCGACGGGGAACCAGGTGATCTCGATGCTGAAAGGGACAACCCTCGTCAGCGTTCTGGCGATCTCCGATCTGCTGTACTCCGCGCAGATCATCTATTCGCTGAATTACCAGACGATTCCGCTGCTCATCGTCGCGAGCCTCTGGTATCTCCTGATGACCACCATCCTGAGCTTCTTCCAGGACAAGCTCGAAAAACATTACGCGCGCGGGTTCACCGCGGCGACAGCCCCCACACGCCGTCGATTTGCATTGGGAAGGGCGAAATGAACACCGTCATGGTGAAAGCGCAGGGCGTCCGGAAGAGATTCGGTGCCACCGAGATCCTCAAGGGCATCGACCTCAGCGTCGAGCGCGGGTCGGTGACGTGTCTCATCGGACCGTCCGGGTCCGGGAAGACAACCTTCCTCCGCTGCATCAATCACCTCGAAAAGGTTGATGCGGGACGCCTGTACGTCGATCAACAATTGATCGGCTACACGGAACGCAATGGCCGGCTTCACGAAATGAAGCCCCGGCAGACGGCACGGTCTCGACTCAATGCCGGCATGGTGTTCCAGCGCTTCAACCTGTTTCCGCACATGACGGTTCTCGAGAACATCGTCGAGGCCCCGATTCACGTTCTCGGCAGAGCCCGTGACGAGGTGACAGCCGAGGCACACGTGCTACTCGATCGGGTCGGACTGGGGAACCGGGGTCAGGCATACCCGCGGGAGCTCTCCGGGGGACAGCAACAGCGGATCGCGATTGCCCGCGCACTGGCGATGAAGCCCAAGTTGCTGCTCTTCGACGAACCGACGTCAGCGCTCGACCCGGAACTCGTAGGCGAGGTACTGGACGTGATGAAGTCCCTCGCGGAAGCCGGAATGACCATGGTCGTGGTCACCCACGAGCTGGGGTTTGCCCGCGAGGTCAGCGATCAGATCGTCTTCATGGACCAGGGTGTCGTCGTCGAGGCAGGCCCGCCGTCCGAGGTCCTGGCGAACCCGCAACAGGAGCGAACCCGCGCGTTCCTCTCGAAGGTGCTCTGAACTCGAAGGTGCTCTGAACATCCTCACCTCGGACGCGATCGAGAACAACGAACACTCAGGACTGAGAGAACACATGAACAGACAACACGTCAGCACCGAGCACGCACCCAGCCCCGCAGGGCATTACTCCCAAGCGATCATCGCCGACGGGGTCCTGTACACGGCAGGCCAGACGCCCCACCACCCGAACACGTGGGAACTCGTCGGCACCACCATCGAAGAACAAACGGAACAGGCGATGCGCAATCTCGCCGCCGTGCTCGCATCCTGCGGCTCGGACTTCTCGCATGTTGTCAAAGCCACCGTCCACCTGCAGAATCCAGCGCGAGACTTCACCGGGTTCAACGAGACCTATCGGAAGTTCGTCTCGCACCCGTACCCGGCGCGGACCACCGTCGGATCGCATCTCGGTGACTTCCTGGTCGAAATCGACGTCGTCGCCCTGTGCCCCGAGAAGACCCAATCGAGATAGGGCCCCGCACCCGGAGATCTGAGAGTGTGTGGCCAGTGTGTCGACCGGAGGACACCGCCGGCGGTGCGGTCATTCGCGCGTCGTCAACCGTGCGGTGTGTCGCTTCGCTACGTCGAGGTCGGCGTCAGCCGTTCCGAGCGTGTCCTGAGCGGCGCGGAGGGCGTCGACGGCGCTCTCCAACGTCTCCGGTGCCGTGGTCGGGTCGCCGAGTGCGTCCACGTCCAGCGAGTTCGCATCGAGGTCCGCGTAGGCGCGCTCGAGGTCGAGGAGGGTTCGACGCAGAGCGTGCAGCGCATCCCGGACCTTGGTTACCTGCTCGTCGAGGTCAGCGGGCGTGCTCACACGATCACGTCCCGGAACACGGCGTCGGCGTTGGCGAGGTCGGTCATGCGATCACTCCTCTGTTGTGAATGACTCAGCCCGGTCGTGCAGGCCCACCCGCTCCACGTCCGGGGTCCTCAGCTGGTCGGGACTGGT